>JAZKEA010000671.1:0-3552 GCA_040387315.1 Armatimonadota bacterium
ACAGTGCCCGATGTCGCGCAGGGTCTGTCGCGCTGGGTGGATGCCGTGGCAATCCGCACGTTTCAGCACTCGAATGTCACCGAGATGGCTCAGTATGGCTCTATTCCGATATTCAACGCACTGACCGACGAAGAGCATCCCTGCCAGGCGTTTGCGGACTTTTATACCATTCTGGAACAGCGCTCCGAAACAGCGGGAATGAAGCTCGTTTTTGTGGGCGACACAAATAACGTCTCCCTTTCCCTCATGCGGCTCGCGCCCCGACTGGGAACTCACTTTACCTTATGCTGCCCTGCCGACTATGCGCCGTCCGCTGCCGTAGTCGAGGAGGTGACCGCATTGGCTAAAAGACATGGGACTCGTTTTGAAGTGAACCACGATCCGATATCGGCCGCCGATGATGCGGACATTTTATACACAGACGTCTGGACATCGATGGGGCAGGAAGCGGAGTCGGCGAAGCGCCTGAGAGACTTCTCCGGCTACGAGGTGAACAGTGAACTGGTTCGCGAGGCGAAGGACGACGTTCTCGTTCTGCACTGCCTGCCCGCCCATCGTGGCGAAGAGATTTCCGGCGATATCATCGATGGGCCGCACTCCGGTGTCTTTGATCAGGCGGAGAACCGACTGCATATTCAGCAGGCGCTGCTTGCCGCCGTTCTTTAACGAGAAGAATGCGCCGTTTGCCTTTCGGGGCGTTTAACGCCCGATCTTGAGTTTTCCGAGGATTTAATGAAAAACAGTATATTGCTCTCCCTTCCGAAGGGGGAAAATGTCGGAATCGCCTTCTCCGGTGGTTTGGATACCTCAGCGGCGATTGCGTGGATGCGTCACCATGGCGCGATCCCTTTCACCTACACGGCGAATCTTGGACAGCCGGATGAGACGGATTATGACAGCATCACTCGGCGTGCCGTCGAGTACGGCGCGGAGAAGGCGCGCCTCGTCGACTGCCGACAGTTGCTCGTTCAGGAGGGGCTCTTCGCCCTGATGTGTGGGGCATTCCACATCTCTACCGGGGGAAAGCACTACTTCAACACCACGCCCCTGGGACGGGCGGTGACGGGAACAGTTCTGGTTCAGGCGATGAAGGAGGAGGGGGTCGATATTTGGGGCGATGGCTCTACCTACAAAGGAAACGATATCGAGCGCTTCTATCGGTACGGACTGCTCACTAATCCGAAACTGCGGATCTATAAGCCCTGGCTGGACGAAGCCTTCGTGCGAGAGATGGGCGGACGGGCGGAGATGAGCCAGTGGCTCACCGACCATGGCTTTGAATATAAGGCCAGCGCCGAGAAGGCCTACTCCACAGACTCCAATATCTGGGGCGCAACCCATGAGGCGAAAGAGCTGGAGTTTCTGAACAAGGGCCTGCGGATCGTGCAGCCGATTATGTCGGCAAAGTTCTGGGATTCCAGTGTCAGCATAGCCCCTGAGGAAGTGACCATCACCTTCGAAGAGGGGATGCCAACAACCATCAACGGGCAGACGTTCAGCGATGCCGTGGCCCTTGTCGAGGAGGCAAACGCCATCGGCGGACGGCATGGGCTTGGCGTTTCGGATCAGATCGAGAACCGCATCATCGAGGCAAAGAGCCGCGGTATCTATGAAGCGCCCGCGATGGCACTTCTGTTTGTCGCCTACGAGCGCCTGGTGTCCGCGATTCACAATGAAGGAACGATTGAGAACTACCGAACGATGGGACGGCGGCTCGGTCGCCTCCTGTACGAGGGTCGCTGGTTCGATCCACAGGCATTGATGCTGCGCGACACGCTTCAGCGCTGGGTAGGTCGCGCCGTCACGGGCAGTGTCACACTCGAGCTTCGCCGGGGAGACGACTACTCGATCCTGGATACCGCGGGGCCAAATCTTACCTACCATCCGGAGCGGCTGAGTATGGAGCGGGTCGAGGAGGAAGCATTCAGCCCTATCGACCGTATCGGTCAGCTGGCGATGCGAAACCTGGATATTCAGGACTCACGTGACAAGATCGGCGTCTACGCGTCCATCGGAGTCCTGCCCTCCGGTGGGATGCAGGGGCTCATGGAAACTACCTCGACCATTGCCACTAAACAGCTGACCTCCGGGGATGATTCGTCCCCAAGTGAGGAGCTGTAGATGGCACTCTGGGGAGGCAGATTCGAAGGCGCGACCGATGCCCTGGTGTGGCAGTTCAACCAGTCACTTCCTTTTGATCGACGGCTCTGGCGGGAGGATATAACCGGTTCCATCGCCCATGCGAAAATGCTGGCACGGCAGGGAATTATTGCACCGGAAGACGGCGAGACAATTGTGTCGGGCCTCACCACGCTTCGGGATGATCTTGCGAGTGGAGCGGCATCGCTCCCGGACGAAGCCGAGGACATTCACTCAGCGGTCGAGCAGATGCTGCGCGATCGTATCGGGGCAGTTGCCGGTAAGCTTCACACAGCGCGGTCGCGAAACGATCAGGTGGCGACCGATATTCGACTCTGGCTGAAGCAGGCATCTGCGGATCTGACCAATGCCGTTGACGAGCTTCGTCAGACACTTCTGCGATTGGCCGAGGAAAACCTAGGCACGGTTCTTCCCGGACGGACACATCACCAGCACGCACAGCCGATTCTCCTCTCGCATCACCTCCTTGCCTATTTCTGGATGCTGACCCGTGATAAGGGGCGGATTGCCGATGCGGCGAAGCGCGGTGATGCGCTGCCGCTGGGAGCGGGCGCCCTCGCGGGAACGCCGTTTCCGATAGACCGGGAGTTTGTACGGCAGGAACTGGGCTTTGCCTCCCTCTGTCCAAATTCCCTCGATGCTGTGGCTGACCGTGACTTTGCGGTCGAATACTGCTCGGCGGCCTCGCTCCTGATGATGCATCTTTCGCGTCTCGCGGAGGAGATTGTGCTCTGGAGCAGTCCGGAGTTTGGCTTTGTTGAGCTGTCGGATGCGGTGACAACCGGCTCCTCGATCATGCCTCAAAAGAAGAATCCGGATGTTGCGGAACTGGTCAGGGGAAAGACAGGACGGGTCTACGGAGACCTAGTGACGCTTTTCACCCTGATGAAAGGGCTTGTACTAGCCTACAACAAAGATATGCAGGAAGATAAAGAGCCGTTGTTTGATGCGCACGACACGGCTCTCGCCTGCACGACTTTGATGAGTCGGCTTCTTGCCGATGCGCAGTTTAAGCCGGAGAAAATGAAGGCGTCACTTTACGGGGATTTTTCCACCGCGACCGATCTTGCGGATGCGCTTGCGGCAGAAGGTGTTCCCTTCCGCGAAGCGCACGAGGTCGTCGGGAGATTGGTTCGGCAGTGTCTGGAGGAGGGGAAGGCTCTGGAAACACTGACAATCGACGATTTGCAGGAACTGGACCAGCGGTTCACCCCGTCTGCTCTGCTCGCCGTGACCGCGGAAGCGTCCGCGAATGCGCGCACAAGCTATGGCGGCACCGCACTATCATCGGTGCGCGATCAGCTTGAGGAGGCACGGCGCACTGCGTCCTCATCCATCCATTAACACGGCAGCAAAATATTTGGTTTATGGACAGGAGACTTGCTTGCGTGA
>JAZKEA010000672.1:0-5900 GCA_040387315.1 Armatimonadota bacterium
TTACAAAGGCTGGGCGGTAAAACAAGACCGGCGTTCGGTGTGATGGCGTTCACACCCCCATTTATGGGGGACGGGGGGCCAGAGTTCCGCGCCCCGGAGGGGAGCCTGGCCGAAGGCCGACCAGGCCGGGCATTCCACGCCCGGACAAAACGAACGGGCCAACCGGATGCGGCACCCGGACGAAAGCTTCAGCTCGACAGAGGATTTGATCGTGAACGAAGCGCCCCCTACTTGGCGACTCCACGGTCATTAACCTCCATGCTTGCGAGATCGATTTCGCCGGGCGAGATCCCCGCGTTCACGCAGAAGTTCGCATGAATATCCGTGTGATCTTTCGTTGTCACAAAGGGGCATTCGTACAGCTTCCACTCCGGCGTAAAACGAACCACCTTGTTAAGCTCAGTGGTGTGGGGCGATGCGCCCTCCTCGAAGACGATGTACGCCGGGGTCTTTGTTTTGGAGCGGCCCCAGAATCGAACGATCATATCGTGGTTGGCCTCGACCGGGGCAGGAACGCGCTTGATAAGTTGCGCAGACCAGTACTTGACCGGATCCACCGCCGTCACCACCAGGTGCAGCGCGTGCGGGTCCCCCTTGAGGGATTTGTCCAGAAACATCGACATCTTCGCGGCGGCGGGTTTTTGAGTCGATAACGTCCACTTTTCCGCCTCCGGGCTAATCAGCCGACTGCCCGTTAGCTTCTCCGGTTTTTCGGCAGCCGTGCTGCCAACCCGCGAGGAAAATCTCCCGAATGCCAGAAGGGCGAGTCCCACGACCGCGCAGAGCAGAATCGCGAGACCGGCGGGTTTAAGGATAATGCGCATCGGTTTTATTCCTGTTCAGGGGATTGCCTCACGGTCATTTCTGCATTTTTACCGATAAAAGCCCGACAAAAGAAGGGATATGCCTGGCTGCTTATATAAATGACTGAGACGACATGACGCACTGTTATTATTACCGGGCTTTACCTGCCTTGCTACTCCTGCTGATGGTGCCTTCGTGCTCGTGCCGAAAAACAGAGGTCCCCGGTGTCGCGGGGGAGACAAAAGCGGCAAAGTCCGCGCCGCTTCTCATTCCCCGTCCCAAGTTCGTAACGTACAACACCCGGAGCGACGCCTTTGCGCTGACCGCAGACACGGTGATCGTCGTCCCGGACAAGCCGACAAGCGACGAGCTGTCCGCAGCCGCCCTGCTCCACCGGGAAGCAGCCCGGCAATTTCACTGCAATCTTCCGACGATTTCTGCGGGCAAACTTGGGGCGGGTCCGCAAAACAGCTTGATCATAATTTGCACCGGGTCCGCAGTACCGCCAATCGCTTCGGCAGGCGGGAAGATCTCGGAGCCGACGACGGATGTCCCAAAGAGACCCGAAGGGTATGCGCTGACGGTCACACAGGACCAAGTTCTGGTGCAGGGGCGCGACGGGCGCGGCGTTCTCTGGGGCGTACAGACCCTGCTCCAGGTTTTGAATGCTACCGGGTCGGGCTCGCCTGCCGCCCCCGCGGTTTCCATTCGCGACTGGCCGACTTTATCGCTCCGCGCCGCGCATCTGTTTCATGGGCAAAACGCCCTGCCCTTCCATAAGAAGCTGATCGACCGCATTTTCTCCCACTACAAGATGAACGCACTGTTTCTGCAGGCCGAGCAGTTGCGGTGGAACCACGATCCCGGCGTCGCCCCCCCGTGGGCCGGAAAGCCTGCCGACATCCGGGAGGAGATAGCCTTCGCGCAGGAGCGGGGTGTGACGGTGTACCCGCTGATGCAGAGCTATGGTCACATGGCCTGGCTGCTGGACAACGACCGCAACCGGGAACTGGCGGAAGACCCCGCGACGCCCTACGCCATCAACTACTCGGACCCGAAGGCTGTCGCCTATCTGGAGGGGTTCAACGCCGAAGCGGACGCGCTTTTCGATGCACGGGGCTTCCATATCGGACTGGACGAGGTGACGATGCGTGGCCGTTTCCCGTATCGCTCGAAGCCGAAAGATTTTTCGCAGCTGTATGTTCAGGCCGCGACCCACTGGCACTCTTATTTCCGGAAGCGTGATAAACCCCTCTTTATGTGGGCGGATATGGCGCTTTACGCGGTCGAGGAGAATCCGGATTTCGGCACCGCACCGAGCGCCGCCGCGGCGAAAGCGGTGCGTTCCGGTCTGCCCAAAGACATCATTATGATGGACTGGCAGTACGGCGAAAGAACGTCGTTTCCCTCTCTCATAAAACTCAAGGAGGCGGGCTTCAAAAATGTGGTCGCGGCGACCTGGTATCGGCCTAAAAACATTCAAAACTTCGCCCGTGCCGCGAACGAGGCGGGCGCGATGGGCGCGATACAGACAACCTGGGCCGGGTACGAATCCGACGAGTCGGTATTAGACACGGAACACCGAAAGCAGTTCACCGCGATGGTCCTCGCGGCGGAGTACTTCTGGAACGGCGGCGAAGGCCCCTCGCCAGATAAGCTTCCCTACGATTACGCAAAGATATTCTCAGAACAATGGAACCAAAAACCGTAGACGACGATTGGGGTAAATAGAACCAAGAACGACTCGATTAGGAAGGGCGTCACCCAACGGATGAGTTCGACAATGGCACAATCGGCGCTGCCTGGGATCATAAAGGGTCTGCAGCGGATCACGTATGTCGCAGGCTGGCTTTTTGGTTACATAGGATGGACCGCTTTCGCCGCAGCGCTTTTCTGTCTGCTGCTCTTTCCCACTCAGGGCCGGGAGATCGGAAAAGCCTTTCACTTTGCGGGCCAGTGTCTTTTGCCCGCGTGGCTGCTACTGCGTCTGGGCTCGATCTCAATTCCCTTCCGCGGATAAGCCTCGCACGAACAGAGCTGTCACCACCGTAAAGCTCCGCTTTACCTGATCCGCCACAGTGCGGACATTGCTTTAATTTGATTGCTCAGTCACGAAAACCGAAAAGGATTTCACAGCATGTCCCGTTGGAATCTTGCGAGAACATCTCGTCACCGAGCAGGCAGCGTCCTGATCGCAGCGGCAGCACTACCCCTTCTGACTGCCTTTATCTCCGCAGCAAACCCTGCCGCAGCAATTGTCCAGTTGCATGCCCTCGGAATTCAGCACACGGTGAGCGATGCTTCGGCGGTAGATGCGCTACTAACGAAGCTCAGTTCTCCGGACGCCAATCAGCGCAACCAAGCGGAAAAGCAGCTCCGTCACATGCCTGCTGCAGCTAAACAGATACTGGAGATCGCAAAGAGGCAAGTACAGGACGTCCGGCAGTTTGAGGAGGCCCGCGACAACAGGGTAGTACGCGACAAAGCCCCGGAAACAGACAAGCAGTTTACCGATTGGCATGCGGTGTACAAACAGAAGACCGGCATGGCAGCGCAAACCATTGGCCTGCTCGGGGACCTAAAAGCCGAGGAGGCTATGCCGTTCCTGCTGGAGAACAGCCGGTTCATAGACCCGAACTATGCTGGCAAAGCCTATCTCTTTCCTTACGAATTTCCGTGCGTAGGGGCGATGATGGTGATTGGGCTACCCGCTGCCGACGCCCTGCTGCCCGTTATCGAGGCGACCACTCCCTATCTACATACAGAGCAGGAGAATTGGAATGCGCGGCTGCTGGCGTATATCCTGGGCCCAAGAGCGGCATCCGGGTTCCTGAAGGATCGAATCGACCGTCTCGTTTTGGAACAGAGGCAGCCGCTTGCTTTCCCGCAAGGAACGATTCCTGCGGGGGTGCGTATCGCGCGGCTGGAAGCGGTACGTTCTCGCCTGGAGGCATACCCACAGGGTTTCCGAGGTCGCGACGTTTGGCTGCGGGGCCGGCACGGCGCTTGAGTCTGAGGACGGTACTCTCTGGGAGCGCCAAAAGGGAACGATTTCGCTCGACCTTTGGGCGAATCTCTTTTACCCTTACACGAAGAGGCATACTTTACCCAGTTTTGGAGAGGGAATTTGGCTATGCCCTTGTGTTCTTGCCGCAGAAGCGGCAGATCGACGCAATTATATGGCGGCTCGAGCTAAATTCGTTTAGCTGAGGTGAAAGCTATGATTATTCGAAGCTGGATAGCCGTTTCCTGCAGAAAACAGCGCAGGAATGGTGAATCTCGCTGGTGATAGTACCTCACTATCAGGAGACCAGTATGTCCGAACCGACGCATCGTCGCGCGCCCGCCGGGTTTACCAGAGAACAGCGAGAGCAGTTCGACCGGGAAGGGTATCTCAATATCGAGAATGCTCTTTCCCAGAGCGAGATCGAGTATTACCTCGGCGCGATTGACCGAAATATCGAAGCCGACCCGAAGTTCTCACCTGACAAGTTTTATAGCCGCGAACACATCGTTCAGCTTGACCCGGTCTTCACTGAGCTGATCAATCATCCGCGCCATGTCGGATTCGCCTATGATTTCTTCGGCGAGCTGCTCAAGCTGCATATCTCCCAGTTTTTCGTACGGCCCCGAGGTGGGGACCACAATAAGTGGCATCCCGATGGGGCTCGGGCTGTGCCGTACGGCGTCTTCTCCCCCGTGCTGCCCCTGCAGATCAAGGTGGCCCTGTGGCTGACCGACCTGCCGCGGCCGAAGATGGGGAATATCGTGCTTCGGCCCGGTTCCCAACATGACCAGTATTTCGAGGGGTATGAGACCCACGAGTCCGCGCCCGATGAAAAGATACTCTGCGTCACGCGCGGCACGATGACCCTGATCAACGGCAATATCTGGCACCGTGTGGAACCCAACGAATCAGACACCGTGCGAAAGAATATCTTCCTCGCCTACTGTCCGTCGTGGGTTGTGGCCGCCGATCACCTGCGAAGCGATCCTGCCTGGCTGGAGACGCTCAGCCGCGAGCAGCGGATCATCCTGCGCGACTACGACTACGCGTACGACCATACCAAGCCGCCCGCGAAGGATTTCCCGCTTTTTCTGGACCGGGAGACGGGCGCGGATCGGGATTCGGGCCGCTACCGCGAGCATGTCGCGCTCCGGTCGCGGAAGCGTCTCCTCGCCCACGAGAAGCTGACAGGGTAATCTCATTAACTCCGATAGGTAAACCGTGCTTTTTTGGAAAAACGCGGTATACCATTGTAGGGGCGGAAGACTGTCCGCGCCGCGGCGCGACGCGCCCCACCCTATTTCGCAAAAGGAACGCTTTATGTCCATACAACTGGGAGATACCGCTCCCGACTTTACCCAGGAATCTACGGAAGGTCCCCTTCATTTTTACGAGTGGGCAGGCGACAGCTGGGTGATTCTCTTCTCGCATCCCAAGGATTTTACCCCTGTCTGCACCACGGAGCTCGGCGCGGTCGCGCGGTTGGCTCCGGAGTTCGCCAAGCGGAACGTCAAGCCGCTCGGGCTGAGCGTCGACAAGCTCACCGACCATGCAGGCTGGTCCAGGGACATCGAGGAGACCCAGGGCGCGGCGCTGAACTTCCCCCTTCTCGCCGATGCGGACCGACAGGTCTCCAACCTGTATGGCATGATCCATCCCAATGCCGACAACACGATGACGGTGCGTTCGGTCTATATCATCGGCCCCGACAAGAAGGTCAAGCTGATGCTGACCTATCCCGCGAGCACGGGCCGCAACTTTAACGAGATTTTGCGCGTCATCGACTCGCTGCAGCTGACCGCGGACTACAAGGTCGCGACCCCGGCAAACTGGGAGCAGGGAAACGACTGCATCATCGTTCCCGCCGTCACCAACGACGAAGCCGCGAGCCTCTTCCCGAAGGGCTTCAAGGAAGTCAAGCCCTACCTGCGAACAACCCCTCAGCCAAACCTGAGCTGATTGGGCAAGGCACGAACAGACGTCACAAAAAGGGGCTGAGGAAGCGATCTTCCTCAGCCCCTTTGTTTATTTTTAGCCGTCTCCGGCGAGTGTGCGTTCGCCCAGCGGCTTCACCATGCGATAGTTGGTC
>JAZKEA010000672.1:5910-7097 GCA_040387315.1 Armatimonadota bacterium
CGTTTGAAATCCCTGCCGCGCAAAGAAACCCCGCGCGGTACTGCTCGCCTCAACGAAAAGATGGGTGTACTTCTGCCGGATCGCTTCCTCCTCAATCGCGGCGTAAAGCGCTTTTCCGACACCCGCGCCCTGGTGATCCTTGTGTCCGAAAAACTGATCGATGTGCCCGCCCGCCGTGGTACCCTCCATCTGTTCCAGGTTGGCGAATCCGATCAAAAGCCCGTTCTTGTCTTCCGCGACGAGCGTGTGTTTGGACCCGAGCCGCGCGGCCCACGCGCTCCGGTCCATCGCCTCAGGCGGCACGGGAGCCTACGCATTGACCTGTTCCGGTGTGTAATCCGCCGTGTTCACCGAGTGGACCGTCTCATAGAACAGCGTCATCAGGGCAAATGTGTCGGAATCTCGATAGGGCCGAATCAGGCATTCCGCGTACTCTTTTTCCACGTCGGTATTATAGCGTTTCCCGTGCGAGCGGTCAGCCCAGATGCAGAATACCGCGCCGAAGCGCCGTTGTCACCGCCTGCGTTCGGTCACGCGCATCCAGCTTCGCGAGAAGCGTATTGACGTGCCCTTTCACGGTTCCTTCCGTAATAAACAGCGCGGCTCCGATCTCCTGATTGCTTTTTCCCGCGGCGATCAGGCGCAGGACATCGCGCTCCCGAGCCGTCAGATCCTGCGTGGCGATACGCTCGCCGAGCTTCGCGGCGACCTCCGGGGGCAGCCATCGCTGCCCGGCGTGGACCGCCCGAACGGCGGCCAGCAGTTCATCACGGGGCGTCCCTTTCAGGACGTACCCCCGCGCGCCCGCGCGGAGCGCACGGTAGATATCCTCGTCCCCATCGAAGGTCGTCAGCACAAGAAATCGGGCGTAGGGGAACTCGACATGGATCGCCTCTATTGCCGAAACGCCATCCATTTCCGGCAGCCGCAGGTCCATCAGGGTGACATCCGGACAGTGCATGCGAAACGCGGTGACCGCATCCCGCCCGTTTCCCGCCTCCGCCACCACGGTCATATCCGGGCGTCGCTCGATGATCGCGGCAAGCCCCTCCCGAACAATGGGATGGTCATCGACGAGCAGGATTCGGATGACGTCCCTGGGATTGGCTTGCTCTGGTTCCACAGTCATTATGAACTCACCTTGCTGATTTAGCGAACGACACTGCAGCCGCGCGGAACCGTAACCT
>JAZKEA010000673.1:0-783 GCA_040387315.1 Armatimonadota bacterium
AGCGCGGGCAGATGGAGCGGCGTGTTCTGTGCATCACGGACATTCGGATTTGCCCCTGCCGCAAGCAGCGCTTCAAGAACCGCGTTGTTGCCGCGTTCTGACTGACGGACCAGTTCCGCCGTTGGCTCAGCATCGATAGCGTAGATCACTTTCGGCGTGATGTCCTCTGGCGCAACTTTCTCGCCCCGTGCCAGCCGCCCGAGAATCGTGTCCGCAGGTGTCAGTGTCTTGCTCGCGCCCGCCGCCGCCAGCATCGCGGTAACATCCTCTCGTCCCAGGCGCGTCGCCGATTGGTACGGTGTCAGCCCGCTCTCGTTGGGAGTATCGAGAGGCATACCGGAATCGATCAGCAGCCGGAAAACCTCTGCGCTCCGTCCCCGGCGCAGCGCATGGGGAAGCACCGGGGGAATCTGTGATGGCTCCTTGACTGTCCTGAGCATCAGGGGCAGCCAGTCCGGCGCTTCCCGGTCCAGCAAATGCGCCAGAGCATTGTTCTTAGCCGTGACATCTGCCCCGTAAGCGAGCAGGAGCCTCAGACAGTCCGGCGTGGGCAGTTCCGTGGAATGGTATAAGGATTCGCCATCATTTGGGTCCGCCCCGGCATGCAGCAGCAGTTCGGCAAGCTCCGGGCAGTCATTGACCCCGGTCGCGCCATAAAGGCAGGACTCCGGGCAGTCGTCCCAGGCCGCGTTGAGCCAGTGCGCGTTCGGATCAGCGCCCGCGTCCAGCAGCAGACGTGCCGCTTCGACAAGGCGGGGCCGACACTCAGCATCCTTCAGCAGG
>JAZKEA010000673.1:793-4256 GCA_040387315.1 Armatimonadota bacterium
CTGGAAAGCGCCGGATCTACCGCGAGGAATGCCCTCAAAGCCTTGGTGTCGCCCGTCACACAGGCCGCAGAGAGTGTGGCTCCGCAGAGACTCGCTTCTGAAGCGAGGAGCGCTGAAACGGTCTCTGTTTTTCCACCCACTGCCGCGCCTGCAAGCTGGTCCGCGCGTTCCGTCAGACCGGAAGCGTTCGCGCGAATCGCTACCTGAGTCTTGAGCGCTGCCCAGCTGTCAAAGCCATATTCGCGGGCGATGACAAGCTGCGCCTCGCTGAGTCCTGCGGGGTTTGCGGTGGGGAAGAGAGAGCCGATGCGCTGCCTGGCATCCGGGCTGTTCGCGCGATAGGCGGCAAGCAGGTCTTTTGCCTGGGTCTTCAGATGCTCCAGGTTCGGGCGTTCCGGCAGGGATTGGGACATACAAAACCTCCATGCGTTCCGCCTGTGGTCCGCGTTCAGGCTGCATAAAGGTTGAGACAGCAGGAAACTCTGACAATGAGGTGGGTTCAACCCTGCCCGCGGACCCGGATGCGCCCTCTGCGCAAGCGTATCGTACCATATTTGCTTACGGTAACATAAGTCATGCGTACGACACTATGGGGTGGAATCGCCGCCACGACTCTGCCACTGGCAGTCACCTGCTGCCTGCCGGTTCGGCTGGAAAGCCGGGAGCCTGCAAAAGCCGTGACCGACTGCCATTGCGGCACCGCCGCTGCAGCGCAGACCAGCGCCGCGCCTCCCATTCCAACGCCCCAAGGAGCGTCCGTCACGAGTACTCCAGGTCCTTCTGCTCCTGCTCCCGTACCCACCCTGCTTCCCCGAGTACATGATCCGGTACTGGCGAAAGAGGCGGGAGTCTACTACCTGTTTTCGACCGGACGAGGCATTACGCTGCATACCTCGAAAGATCGCCTGTTATGGCAGCGGCAGGGGCGCGTGTTCCCCGACTCTATACCCTGGACAGTGGAAACGATTCCGGGCTCGACAGACCACTACTGGGCGCCTGATATCTCTTTCTTCAATGGCAAATGGCACCTCTACTACTCGGTTTCCACCTTCGGCAAAAACCGCTCGGCGATTGGATTGGCCACAAACAAGACTCTTGATCCCCGGCGACCGGACTACCAGTGGAAGGACGAGGGGCTGGTGGTGGAATCAAAACCAGGCGACGATTGGAATGCTATTGACCCCAATATTGCACTGGATGACAAAAAGCAGCCCTGGCTCTCCTTCGGCAGTTTTTGGGGCGGAATCAAGCTGCAGAAACTTGACCCGGCAACCGGCAAGCTCGCTAAGCCCACGACGCTTTACTCCCTGTCCAGTCGTCCACGCACAGCGGGCGGTGTCGGAGCTGTTGAAGCGCCGTTTATCCTCCGTCATGGCAGCTTCTACTATCTGTTTGTCTCCTTTGACTTCTGCTGCAAAGGGATTGATAGCTCTTACAATATCCGCGTTGGACGAGCCGCGAAGATTACCGGCCCTTATCTTGACCGAGAGGGGAAGCCGATGATGGAAGGGGGCGGGACCCTCGTGCGCGCCAGTGCATCACGCTGGCGCGGTCCCGGTCATAATGCCGTCTACCGGGAGAACGATAAGGACTGGCTGGTCTACCATGCCTACGACGCGGACGATAACGGCGCATCCAAACTCCTTATAGAGGAACTGCCTTGGGACAAAGAGGGCTGGCCGAAGATGCCGGCCCCCTGACACAAGAACGCCTCCCGCCGATATTCGGCGCGAGGCATTCTTGCTTTTATTGACCTTTAACGTCGCTATGCGTTGCTGGACTGCCGGGTGAACGGTGTCGCGGGACGACGGCGCTGCGGACCACCGTTCCCGTTTCCTGCTCCCGCGAAGTTACCGGGGCGCGGCGGACGTGGAGCCATCGGTGCCCGAGGTGCGGCGGACGCCTGACCCTCGGGACGCTGCGACGCAAAGCGACCATTTCCGCCATAGCCGCCACGAGGACGCTGCACCTGGGGCAGTGCCGGTGTTTCCGCCCGCGTTCGCGGTATAAACCCGGAGGCTTCCCGCCGGTCGATCCGCTTCTTGATCAGCTTCTCGATGTCGGCAAGGTAGCTCTGCTCATCGCCCGCCACCAGCGAGATCGCTTCACCCGTACTGCCCGCGCGTCCCGTCCGTCCGATCCGGTGGACATAGTCTTCCGGAACATTCGGCAGTTCGTAGTTGAAGACATGGGGCAACTGCTCGATGTCCAGTCCGCGCGCGGCAATATCCGTTGCGACCAGGATACGGGTACTCCCTGCCTTAAAGTCGGCAAGGGCCTTGGTACGCTGCGACTGGCTGCGGTTGCCGTGGATCGGAACGGCGCTGACGCCGTCCTGAACCAGTTGCTTCACCAGTCGGTCGGCACCGTGTTTGGTGCGGGTAAACACCAGAGCCTGCCCGACTTTTTCGGTCGAGAGAAGGTGTACGAGCAGATCGCGCTTGCTTTCCTTGTGGGCAAAGTACACCGACTGTGTCACCAGTTCGCTCTCCTGGTTTCGCCGGGCGACTTCCACCAGGGTCGGCGCGTTCAGCAGGCTGTCCGCAAGCGCCTTGATCTCATTCGAGAACGTCGCCGAGAACAGCAGGTTCTGGCGTCCCGTTCCCGGAGGAAGCAGGGCGAGAATCTTTTTGATATCGCGAATGAAGCCCATATCGAGCATCCGGTCCGCTTCGTCCAGAACCAGGATCTCGACCCGGCTCAGATCAACAGTCCGCTGCTGAACATGGTCCAGCAGGCGTCCCGGCGTCGCGACAAGGATGTCCACGCCGCGCCGAAGCGCCGCGATCTGGGGATTGATATTGACGCCGCCGAAGACAACCGCCGCCGTGAGCGGAAGGTACTTACCGTAGGTGCGAACGCTCTCCTCTACCTGAGCCGCCAGCTCGCGCGTGGGCGTCAGGATCAGGGAGCGCACCGGACGCCGCGCCGACGAGTTATTAACCCGCGCGGGAGTCTGGGAAAGTCGATGGAGCAGTGGCAGGGTAAAGCCTGCCGTTTTACCGGTCCCTGTCTGTGCGCCCGCCAGTATATCGCGTCCTTCAAGGATCACGGGAATAGCCTGGGCCTGGACCGGGGTCGGAGTCGTATAGCCTGCGTCGCCGAGGGCGCGCAGAAGTTCGGCCCGAAGACCGAGAGAGTCAAACGTCATGAAACACAATTCTCCTGAAATCGGCCTGCGTCCGTGTCAGCACAAAATACGCGCGAAGACACAGGAATCCGGTTCAGGCAGATAGCAAATCAGGTGCAACGGTCGGGGTTACGGAAAGAAAACCGCGAGCAGCGTGGAGAAGCAAACCGGGGTGCGAAACAACACAATTCGGTGCACAATTAATGAATCGAACAGACGATTATATCATACAATTTCCGCCGATGAACACTGCTGGCATTGACTGCCGCCGGTTTGGTGCCGTCGGTTGAAACCGCGGCTTCGGAAAACACGAAGTGCGCCTCCGCGCACTGG
>JAZKEA010000674.1:0-5699 GCA_040387315.1 Armatimonadota bacterium
CGCTGACCGTATCCTGGTGATGAGCGAAGGACGCATTGTTGATTTCGGAACGCACGCGGTTCTGGTAAACCGTCCCGGCATCTACCAGGATCTGTACCGTGAACAGTTCAAGACGGTCGGTGATTTGTCCGAGGACGACCGCGAGCGCCTTCTTACCTTCGCGACACATCATAGTTAAATTAGTTTTCGTCGTGCCCGCCGGTTGTGCGGACAAATTAATATCCAGGAGCAAATATGCTGATTGTTGCGGGAATTGTACATGTCAAGCCGGAAGCGCATGACATCGCTATCAAGGCCATGGCGGAGGTAATGGCGGAGACCGTCAAAGAGCCGGGCTGTATCTCCTATGTTTTTTCACCGGATATCGCCAATCGCCGCCTTCCGCTAGATCCAGCCACAGTATGTCGCCGCCCCTGCGGAAATCAAGATCTATAACATCTCGGATTCGCGCAAGCTTTAGCCTGCATCATGCCGGTGGCATCCGCAGATGCCTCCGGCCACTTCTCCCACCAGAAAACGGAACGGACTATGACAGACCGGCTGTACTCCGCAAAAGTGACATTGCTGGCACTGAGCCTCTGCCTGCCCCTGCTGGCTGGTAGGGCGTTTGCCTCTCCACAGACTTCTAAAGAGGCAACCTCTGCCACCGCTTCTTCGATTCCGGTCCCCTCCCCTATTGCGGGCAAAGGCTACAAACTGGTTCAGAACTGGGACTTCAGCACAAACGTCACAACCCAAGCCAGGCTGTACGATCAGTTCTACACCCGGTACATCTACAACGACGGCAAGCTCGACACGCTGAACAAAGAGTGGGAACGGTATCGGGATAACAATAACCATATCCTCGACGGCAAGGTTCTCAAGCTCACGGCACGCGTGGTTGGTGGTCTCAAAGATGCCGGCATCGAAAGCGGCATGCTGCGCTCAAAGTGGACGGGCAAGTACGGCTATTTCGAATGCTCGATGAAGGTCCCGCGCGGTCGGGGAATGTGGCCCGCCTTCTGGATAAACCCGCAGAAAGGCTGGCCGCCCGAGATCGATGTGCTGGAGATCGTCAACAATGGACGCGACACCACGAACAACTCCTTTCATTTCGTCCACGGTAAGAACAAGGCGAATGCCACTATCGAGACAAAACTCGACAAGTGGGGATCCTACCGTCCCGGCGTCGATTACGCCGACGATTATCATACCTTTGCCGTGGAGTGGACCCCGGACACCGTAAGCCACTTTGTCGATGGTAAGCTGGTTGTCAAGCGGCGTTACTATTGGACGCACGATGATGGCACGGACGGTGGCCCTGCCCATGTACTGGTGAATCTTGCGGTCGGCGGCGAGTGGCCCGGTCCCCCGCTGAGTGAGCGCGACTTTCCCGCCGAGCTCTCGATACGGTTTATCCGCGTCTGGCAAACCTCTTCGCCGTAGCGCTTCTTATAGTTTCCTGCCCCCATCGCCGTGCCCCACCAGGGCACGGCGAATTCTTTTTTACGCTGACCGAATAAAACGGTTCGCCGTCTCGTCTCTCTTATTGAAAACCATGACGACGCACCGCAGCGATAACCCATTCGGCCCCGGCGACCCTGAGCAGGGCTTTCGCTGCCTGGTGCTGCAGTACCAGCGCCGCATCACAGCCTTCGCCACCCGGATGCTCGGCGGCGATGCGGCGACCGCGCAGGATGTCGCGCAGGAGACCTTTCTCGCCCTATGGCGTCAGCAGGTCCGGGATGACGGCAGATACCCCCTGCCTGACCATATCGACCGGTACCTGCTTCGCATCGCACACAACCGCTGCCTCGATCTCCTGCGAGTTCGCCGGGATACTGCCTACCTCGACCCGGAACGCGACGCCACGGATTCCGCCACGGGACCGGAAAAGATGGCGCAGGCCAGTTCCCTCGGCGAGGCGGTGCGCGACGCTGTTTCTCTTCTTTCGGAGGGACAGCGATCCGTCTTCATCCTCAGTCATTACGATGGCTTACGATACCAGGAGATCGCGGACCTCCTTGACTGCCCCATCGGTACCGTGGCATCGCGTAAGAGTCAGGCAGTCGCCACCCTTCGTCTCCTGCTGAAAGCCTGGGCGGACCACGACGACACAGATAATTCGGAGAAGAACGATGCGTCACAACAGTGAGACCGAGACGTGCGAAACAATCCAGGCGGGCATGACCGCACTGCTGGACAACGAACTTGCCCCCGGCGAGGCTGCCGCTTTGCGCTCACACATCGCAGGGTGCGCTGTCTGTGCCCCGGTCTTCGCACAGGTCGAGAAAACGGTGCAGCTGGCCCATTCCTGGAAGGCGGAAGGCGCGGACATCTGGGAAGCGGTAGAACGACGGCTGACCTCCAGTCTGGACAACGCCTTGCCGCAATCGCTTGCCCCATTGCGAAGTCGAAGCCACCTGTCCGAGATTCTGACGACAAAGCGGAAGGTCACGGCAGAACAGCTGGCAGAGGCAGGGGCGCAGGCAACGGAAGATGCGGCAAAATCCGCTGAGGAGCCAGCAGGGACGATAAACCAGGAAGACCTGCGGGCGGTCCTGACCGAAATGCGGGCGCTGCGGACCGAGATTCAGGAGCTGCGCGGCGAGGTTGGAACGCTTCGTCGCCTCCTCAGTGCAACGCGGCAGGCCGCTCCCGCAAAGGGGTATCGCCCCCTTTCCCCACCCCAGCTTATGCCGCTCGCTTTACCGGAGGACAGTGGTTTCGGACTGCTTTGACACTTCATTTAATCTCTACAAGGACGTACTGCTATGGAACTCGACCTTACCACGCTGCTTCTGGAAGTCTACAACAAAGAGGGCTCCGACCTGCATTTGGTCGCGGGACATCCGCCGACCTTTCGCATTGATGGCGCATTGACACCGCGCGCAGACGGCCCGATCCTGGATAATCAACGGATTACGGCACTCCTTCTGCCACACCTGAGTGAGCCGTTGCAAATTCAGCTGGAGGCGGGACAGGATGTACTCGTTACGCTGCACCAGAGTGAAGGGATTCCCCGCGACGCGGAGGGCCTCTTCCGAATGAAGGGCGGGGGCATTCGTGAGGGAGACGGAGTATTTCGGATGAATGTCTTCCGTGAACAGGGCCGACTTAGTGCGGCGATTCGCGTAATACCGACCCGTGTCCCTACCCTTGAAGCTCTAGGCTTGACGACAGACACTCTTCCTTCCTCCATGGGCACATCCGTGCTTCATGCACTGACAAAGTCACAGCGCGGGCTAATTCTGATCGTGGGAAACACGGGGAGCGGAAAATCGACATTGGCAGCCGCGATGATCGAGGAAATCAACCAGACCCGTGCCGAGAGGATCATGACTATTGAGCACCCCATCGAATACGTCTTCCACAGCAAGAAAAGCCTCATAACGCAGCAGACGGTCGGCGAAGATGTCGCGGACTACCCTACCGCGCTGCGCTCCGTCCTCTATTCCGATCCCGATGTGATCTACGTGGGGCAGTCCGTCGATGTGGAGACCCTTGGCTGGACCCTCGGGGCAGCGAACACAGGGCACCTGGTCTTTTCCGTTCTCCATGTAGACACCGCCTCGGAGGCGATTCAGCGGATCATCGAGTCCTACCCGCCCGGACCACAGCAGGAAACAACCCGCCGCCTTCTGTCCCGTAATTTGATAGCCGTTATCGCCCAGAAACTCGTACCCCGCAAAGAAAGAACCGGGCGAGTCGCGGTTCAGGAGATACTGATTGCCACGCCCCGAATCAAACAAATGATCCTGGATGGCGCGAAGGATTTTACGGTCGCCATCGAAGCGGAGCGGCACATCGGTATGCAGACAATGGACGATGCGGTCACCGCCGCCTATGAACGGGGTGCCATCGCCTACGAGATAGCCCTCTCTCATCTCTCGGATAAAGAGCGGATCCCACCGCCAGCCGAATAGACGATTAGCCGCCTTCATCAAGGTCGAGTGCACAGACCCTGCGAGATGCCACCATGACATTTCGCAGGGTCTGTTCGCGTTGTACCGCAACTTAATTACGATTTAAGGGTCACAATAAGCGTGGGAGCTTTATCATGGCACACCTCTTACGCTGGGAATGGATCATTTTCTTCGCGCCGCTGGGCCTTGCGGTCTTTGTCGCCCTGTTCGCGGCGTTCGGACTCAGTGAGCACGATGCGGACGCCGATACCGATGCGGACGGCGACGTTCATGTCGATGGCGATGGGCATGAATCCCTTCTTTCCCTGGTCGGTGTCGGGAAAGCGCCCCTGTCGCTTGTTACCCTGTGCCTGCTTCTGCTCTGGGCAGGAGCCGGGCTGGCGGGAAACCTTCTCTGGGGGGTAGATCGCATCTGGATTTCACTGCTCGTCGCGGGCATGGCGGCGCTGCTTGGTACACCCATAGTGGCGGTACAGTTCGCCCGCCTCATCCCCTCGGTGGAGAGCCACCATGTGGAACGGAATGAACTCATCGGCTGCGAGGGAACCACACTTTACCCGGTGACGGATACCTCCGGAACCGTTCGACTGTATGACCGCCTGCGCAACCTGCGCCAGCTGGACAGCCGTACCTACGGCGCGACCGCCACGATTCCCCAGGGCACGACAGTCGTTGTGATGGAGTATGATCGGCAGCGCGAGGTGTTCCTTGTCGCGCCCCTCGCAGACGTGCTCCCGCCCGCTGAGGAGCCGATTTCGCGCATTTGAATTGTGCCAGTGTGAGAGCGTAAACAAAGGAGACGTGTGTGAAAGAAAATAACAGCCTGGCGCTGTCTCTGGTTTTGGGAGTGCTGATTGGAACGGCGATGATGGTCGGGCCGTTCTTTATCCCAGGTATTCCTCAGGCCAGTCAGTTCATCCTGCTGGTATTCGGGGCAATCGTGACCGCGATCAGCGCCCTGATGGCGGTCGTGACAAAACTCTATGTGCGTACAAAGCCCGATGAGGCCTTCGTGCGAACCGGTGTGGGCGGCGCAAAGATCGTGATTGACGGTGGCGCACTCGTTGTGCCCGTCCTCCATCAGGTAAAGAAGATCCCGCTCCGCACCCTGAAGCTGGAGGTGGAACGCCGGACAACAGAGGCGCTGATTACCTCGGACTTCCTGCGTGTCGATGTTAAGGCAGCCTTCTTTGTGCGTGTAGCCAAAGATGCCGATGCGATACAGACAGCGGCAAGCACGCTCCCAGATGCGATCAGCGGAACCACGGCGATCCAGGACCTGGTGCAGGAGAAGCTGGTTTCTGCCCTGCGTACGGTTGCCGCGCAGCAGACCCTCAATGAACTGAACACCCGCCGGAACGAGTTCGCAGCCCGCGTTCAGGAGATGGTTACCACGGATCTTGCCGCAAACGGCCTGACTCTGGAAAGTGTCACGATCTCGAACCTTGACCAGGCGCCGCTCGAATCGCTCCGGCCCGATCAGAACGTCTTCGATGCCCAGGGCGCCCGCACCATC
This sequence comes from Armatimonadota bacterium, assembly GCA_040387315.1. Taxonomy (GTDB): domain Bacteria; phylum Armatimonadota; class Armatimonadia; order Armatimonadales; family Armatimonadaceae; genus JACMJB01. Next base: position 5,422 of record JAZKEA010000674.1, read on the forward strand.
TCCCAGATGGTCGCGGAGGAGAACGTCAAGCGCAACGAGATTGAGCGCAACGCCCAGCGCAAAATGAAGGAGCAAGACGTCTCCGCCGCCAAGTACATCGCCGAACGCGAGGTAGAGGAGGCGAACGCCAAGGCCGAGTCCCAGAAGAACAAGCAGATAGCGGAAGCGTCCGCCCGCCGTGCCTCCGCGGAAGCCCTCGCAATCGCGGAGTCGGAACAGAAGATCGCCGAGGCAAATGCGCGCCAGGAGGCCCAGACCACCGAAGCGGAGGAGCACCG
>JAZKEA010000675.1:0-5249 GCA_040387315.1 Armatimonadota bacterium
AACGAATAGCAGCGAATAAATGTATAATGAGCTTACGCCTGCTGAGGGCCGCTCTTTCGTGGCAGGCGTCGGGGATTAATTGTTTGCTTGAATGCACCCTGTAACAAGAACTGAATCGCCAGATTTTGCTGCGCTTCCGCTGCCGATAGACCTATTAAATTGTCTGGAGGTGAGAGGAAGCTGAACACATTAGGACTTATAATTGCTATCGCCGTTCTGACCCTGTTGTTTGCAGGGGGGTTCGGCATCCTATATCGGCTTCGTATTCAGCCCGCGCAAAGTGCGCTGGAAGCGAAGCAGAAGGAATTGGAAAAGCAGAGAGAAGACGCGGATAAAGAGATTGAAGCCCGTCGGAAAGAGGCGCTGGTAGCGGCAAAGGAGGAGGTATACCGCCTCCGTGCCGAGATGGAGCGTGAAAACCGTGAGAAGCGTGCGGAAATCGGACGGCTGGAGCGCAGACTGGCACAGAAGGAAGAGACGCTGGAGCGGCGTCTCGAAACCTTGGAGAAGCGCGAGGGCGGCCTTGCAGATCGTGAACTTGATGCGGACCGGCTTCGGAGCGAACTGAATCATCTATTATTACTGCAGCGGACAGAGCTGGAACGGGTCGCCGGGCTGACGTCGGACGATGCCCGTGGGCAGGTACTAAAAGCGGTCGAAGATGAAACGCGCCATGAGGCGGCGCGTCTGATACGGGATATCGAGGAGCAGGCTAAAACAGAAGGAAATCGGCGGGCGCGCAACATCGTCACCCTGGCGATCCAGCGATGCGCAGTGGACCAGACGTCGGAAACGACGGTCTCGGTTGTCACTCTGCCATCCGATGATCTGAAGGGGCGTATCATCGGGCGGGAGGGGCGTAATATTCGCACCTTCGAGACCCTGACCGGAGTGGACGTGATTATCGACGATACGCCTGAGGCGGTCGTTCTCTCCGCGTTCGACCCGGTGCGGCGCGAGATCGCGCGGATTGCGCTGAACAATCTGGTGGCTGACGGGCGTATTCATCCCGGACGGATCGAGGAGATGGTCGAGAAGGCGCAAAGCGAAGTCGAAGACCGAATGCGCGAAGCGGGAGAGCGTGCAGTTCTGGAGTCGGGCGTCACCGGTCTGCATCCGGAGCTTATCCGTCTGATCGGGCGAATGCGGTACCGCATGAGCTACGGTCAGAATATCCTGAGCCATAGTATAGAAGTAAGCCAGATATCGGCAACGGTGGCGGCAGAGATCGGAGCAAACGTGGAGATTGCCCGTCGTGCGGGACTGCTGCACGATCTGGGCAAGGTGTATTACGAGTCGGATCAACCGCACGCACTGGTTTCGCGCGACCTGATGCTTCGCTACGGCGAACATGAGGAAGCGGCCCATGCGGCGGGTGCGCATCATAATGATATCGAGCCGGAGACCGCGGAAGCGGTGATCGTAATGACGGCAGACGCTATTTCGGCGGCGCGTCCCGGCGCGCGGCGCGAGATGCTGGAAAATTATGTCCGTCGGCTGCAGAAGCTGGAAACCATCGGCGATGCGTTTCCCGGTGTCGAAAAGACGTACGCCGTGCAGGCGGGTCGTGAAATCCGGCTGATGGTTCGTCCTGGTGAAGTAGATGATCTTGCGGCGATCCAGCTTGCGCGGGCCGCAGCGAAGAAGATTGAGGAAGAGATGGCATCTCAGTTCCCGGGCCAGATCAAAGTTACGGTAATTAGAGAGACACGCGCTGTCGATTACGCGAAATAGGCCAAAGAAAGCATCTCACCAGCGGCTCGGTGGTAACGATGATGTCACACGAAAAACAGGTGACGTCGTTAAACCCCGAGCCCTTTTTGCCGCTCCCTGGACCGGCTCCGATGGATGATTGTAGTGTTCCATGAAGATTTTGTTTCTGGGGGATATCGTTGGGAAGCCGGGACGTGATATCGTTCTGGCTCTTGTTCCCATGCTGCGCGAAGAATTTCAGCCGGATATTGTGATCGCGAATGCGGAGAACGTGGCCGGCGGCAAAGGTATCACCCCGGCACTTGCAAAGGAGCTGCTTTCTCCAGGCTATATCGATGTCATTACTATGGGAAACCATACCTGGGCCAAAGAGGCGGGTATGGAGGTGATGGAGGAATCGCGGGTTCTGCGTCCCGCGAACTATCCCCCCGGCGCACCGGGACGGGGACACGGTTTGTTCAAGACCGCAGGGGGATCCCTGGTCGGGATCGCAAACCTGAATGGGCGTATCTTTATGGAACCCCTCGACGACCCTTTCCGCGCCGCCGATGAGATCATCTGTCACTTCCGCAAGCAGACGCCGGTAATTTTTTTCGATTTTCACGCGGAGACGACATCGGAGAAATCCGCGTTTGGCTGGCACTGCAACGGACGCGTCTCCGCTGTGGTCGGCACCCATACGCATGTGCAGACCGCCGACGAACGGGTACTGCCCGAGGGAACCGCGTATATCACCGATGTCGGTATGTGCGGGCCGCAGGATTCGGTGATCGGGATGGATGTGGAGACCGTTGTGACCCGTTTCCGCACCCAGCTCCCCAGTAAGTTCAAAGTGGCGGAAGGGGGGCCTGCAATGCTCTGCGGTGTGATGATTGACGTGGATGAAACGACGGGTAAGGCTCGCAGAATTGAGCGGCTCTGCCGGTATGACACTTAGCAGCGGGTCGGATTTGCGTATCCGGCCCGATATCACCTATAATACATAATGGTGCACCACGAACGTATGGGCGCCGTTTGAACCGAAAGGATAGAACCCCTCCTCTATGCAGCCAAAGCAGCATCGAAGACGATATAGCCACAAAGGCGCCCTCCTGGCCACCGTGCTGGGTCTGGCCGCAGCAGTCACGGGTACAGCGGCGATCACAACGGCGCATGCCCAGGGTGGAGCGGCTTCAAATAGATTTAATGTCGGTATCTTTCTGGGCGACCTTGAGCAGAACGCGAACGTAACCCTGGGTTCCTGGGGGAGTGGTCGCGCCGAACGGTCCAAAGAGTTTATCTTTGTCGGCGACAGCAGCATTCGCCTGACCACCCAGGGCCTGTACCAGGGCGGACGGCTTGATTTCGCCAACCCCGTGGACCTCAGTATGCCGTTCCAAAATCCGAACGCGTATGTGCGCATGCGTGTCCGGTTTACGGGAAATAACGCCACCCAGAATAGCTTCGATCCCAGCAGCGGGGAAACTGCACGCAAAGCGGCATCACCCTTTACTCGAATGCGCTTTCTGATGACGATGGCGGACGGTTCCACACATGAATTGATCCGCCCCGTCTCCATCGCCCCAACGGATGACCCGGAAGCTTACGTACCTATCTCCTTTCCCCTCTCCGCTCTTATCAAAAAGAACGCGGATGGCACCCGAGGCACGGCCCCAACAGGCGATGCGGCCAGGGTAAAGCAGATGGCGATCTTCGGTGATACGTATGGCGTGTTCAACATCGGCGAGATCGGGGTCATCGCGGATGAGACCGAAATCTCTGTTCAGCCGCTGGAACTGCCGCCGGTCTTCACAAATGACAACATCAGCTTCATCGCAAGTGGGGAGGGTGGCGCGACCACGCTGAAATACTCCTGGGACTTCGATGCGAGCGATGGCATCCAGAGCGATGCCGAAGGCCGCTCGATCCGACATGCCTTCAAAAAAGAGGGTAAATACACGGTGACGCTTACTGTAACCGATGTCGATGGGATCAAGAAACCCGCCGTAACCACGACCGAAGTGGAAGTTACGGGATAAACCAAAACGAACCGCGGGCGGCGGTGCCACCCGCGGTTCTGACACGTTGCACTTACCCTGATCCTCTGGTAGAACCTTGCAACTGACGCCTTCTCCTGTCGCTTCACCGACTCCTAGCCCGGTACCACGGAAGCGCAGCCTGCCCATCGCCCTGCTTCTGGCTCTGCGCCCAAAGCAGTGGACTAAGAACCTCCTGGTATTTGCCGGCCTGGTTTTCACGGCGAACCAAGCACACACGCCGGATCAGTTCCTGAAAGCCTTTGCGGCATTCGCGATCTTTTGCCTTTTGTCCGGCTGCGCATACCTTCTGAACGATCTTCAGGATATCGAAGCGGATCGTCAGCATCCCAGGAAGCGGCTTCGCCCCATCGCCTCCGGCGACCTTCCTCCAAACGCAGCGCGGGCCTTTTTCACCGTTTTCACCCCGCTCGCTCTGTTTCTGGCCTGGTGCATCAATCCCGCTTTCCTCGTCCTTGCGGCGCTATACCTGCTGGTCACTGTCGCGTATTCCTTTCAGCTCAAGCATATTGTCCTGCTGGACGTCCTGGCCCTGGCTTCAGGGTTTGTGCTGCGGGCAGCGGCGGGCGCTCTGGCAATCGGGGTAGAAACCTCGGTCTGGCTTCTGCTGTGTACCTTGCTGCTTGCCCTTTTTCTTGCCTTGACCAAGCGCCGCAGCGAGATTGTCGCGCTCGGAGACAGCCCCGCTACCCGTCCTATACTGACCGAATACTCTTTGCCGATGCTGGATCAGATGATCAACATCGTCGCTTCGGCCTGCCTGATGGCATACTCACTGTATACCTTCAACTCTCCGACCGCGGGGAAGCGCCACTATCTGATGGCGACCATTCCCTTTGTGCTTTACGGGCTGTTTCGCTACCTTTATCTTTCGCACAGTAAAGGAATGGGTGAGGCGCCTGAGACAGTTCTGATTGAAGATAAACCGCTCCTCATCAACATTGTCCTGTACTTGATCACGGCGATAATAGCCGTTCGGTTCAGTCAGTAAAGCGGCGAGAAGTGACTGCTATTAGGCTGCGGTATGCGGCGGCCCGTCCTGAAGGAAAAACTCCCCCATCTCTATATGCACGTAGGGGCCGGTGTGGCGCGCCAGTTCAATATGGCGGGCTACTTTTTCATTGACAGCAACCTGCGATGGTCCGAGGAAACTATAGGTTCCCGCAACCGGTACAACAAATCTACCATCCTCCCGGGTCTCGATAACTGCCTCGTCCGGAACAACGGAATTTTCGGTCAGGTACTGCACCCCCCACTCCGAGGCCCGATCTCGTGCCTGGGCTTCACTTGCCGCCTCTACAAAAATCGTCCCTGTATACGTCGTAATGTAAAGAAGTTCGGTTTCCACAACGTCGGATTCTGCTGATGTCATGCGCTTTTGCTCATTCCTTTTTCTCGGTCTCGTCTGTCAGCCTATTATTCCCTTTTTTTGACGATTAATCTGCCGCGGACGCACAGGCCCGCGAATATACACTCCGTTTGCCCGCCGTTTCCCGCCGT
>JAZKEA010000676.1:0-821 GCA_040387315.1 Armatimonadota bacterium
TCGGAAGGATCTTTCCCCTCGGGCGTCGGCACCAGCCCTTGCCCGCCGCCGTGCCCGGAATGGAATGCCTGCTGCTTATCGACGACAAGTACGCCGCCTCGTTCCGTTTTCGGGACGAGCCGCGACCGGATGGGGCGCGTTTCATCCGGCATCTGGCTCCGCGTCACCAGTTCCGGCGCGTGATGCTGGTTTCCGGCGACCGGGAAGCGGAAGTGTCGGCCCTTGCCGAACGCGTCGGTATTAGCGAGGTCTTCGCCGGTCAGAGTCCCGAGCAGAAGCTGGCCCTGGTCCGCCGGGAGACGAAGGCCGCCCCGACGCTGTTCCTGGGAGACGGCATCAACGATGCGCCCGCCCTGACCGCGGCGACGGTGGGCGTCGCCTTTGGGAACAGCAGTGACATCACCGGCGAGGCAGCCGATGCGGTCATCCTGGACAGTTCGCTGGAGAAGGTGGACATCCTGTTCCACATCGGGCGGCGGATGCGCGGGATCGCCCTTCAGAGCGCGGTCGGCGGTATGGCGCTCAGCATCGGCGGGATGCTGCTGGCGGCTTCGGGACATCTGACGCCGGTCGCGGGAGCCATTGCCCAGGAGGTGATTGACGTACTGGCGGTCCTGAACGCCCTGCGGGCCGCGCTGCCGCCCCGTGAGCTTTCGGACTATTGATTACCGAGAGACGGCGCTGCGGGGTTGATCTTTCGATAGTTCGAGTGATTGAAATCACTCGCTGGCAAGTGCAATCGTCCTGCCGGACGAGAGATTCTAACGCCGCGTCACCGCGCGTCCGTGAGGACGCTTGTTTTTCCGAGCGAGTGATTTCAA
>JAZKEA010000676.1:831-3256 GCA_040387315.1 Armatimonadota bacterium
ATCACTCGAAACTAAAGTGACCGGACATAAACTGCGCCATTTACGGATGACCGGGCAGCGGCGTTGCGGAGGCGGTGGGGGTTGCGGGGCGTTCCTTCTCCGGTGTCAGCGACTGAGGCTCGCTGATGTCCTCGTGCCCTCCGATGGACTCGATCTTATTTCCCTCCACCGTGAACTGGACGGCACGCACTCCGGGAAACTGGGCGAGCGTCCCCAGTACGGCGTTTATCGCCAGAGATTCCCGCAGGCTCCCGCCCTCGAAGTTCTCCACCAGGGCATTGGTGAAATCCGCCCAGGCCACACCCTCCCGGTTGACGGTCACCGACAGCGCACGGGTTCCCGGCGGCAGGGGAGATTCGGACTCCCGAAACCGGGTCATGAGATTTATCGCCCCCGCCATGGGCTCCTCCCGCCGATCCAAGTTCCGCGTGACGGGCTCCAGCCACTGATCGTCGCGATTGCTGACGACATGGTAGACCCGGACCTGCCGGTAGCTCTGGCGTGCGGTCGTGCGGTTGCCGGTCACGGTCGGACGGTAAAGGCCCACCATCAGCAGAACCAGGATCGCGCCGGAGAACCAGTGGGTTCGGTGAAATCGAAAGCGGGTCAGTTTCATCGTTATTTCTCGTTTCCAATCGAAGGCCAGCGAAGTCCCGCGCTGTCTCCCCGGCGGGGTGAAAGCCGCCCTTTCTTTATGGTAGCACAGCAACGGTCCGGACGAATCCGCGAAACGGCGTATTCGAACCATTTCAGTTGACAAGGGGGCGTTCTCCGCGCAAACTAGGGTTGTGAACGCGAACCAGCCTGAAGAAGTCACCGAACCCGCCGAACCGGAACCGGATCTTCGCCGACGGGTCGAACAGGCCGAAGAAGGCTTTCGCCTCCTTCAGGAGCGGGAAACGAGCCGCGCTCTGGTGCTGGAGACCGCCAACCAGGTAGCTCTGGATATTCTGGGACGCCGAACCGGTATCGAGGCGCTCCGTCATATCGCCGATGCGGCCCGGATGCTGTCCGGGGCGCGGTACGCCGCTCTGGGCGTCGCCCGGCCCGACGGCAAAAGCCTGGAGGTTTTTGTCACGGTCGGTCTCACTCTGGAGGAAGAGGCCCGGATCGGGGCCCGCCCCCGAGGGGAGGGGATCCTCGGTCTGCTGCTCCAGCGCACGGAACCGCTTCGGATCGATAACCTCAGCGACCATCCCGCGTCTGCCGGGTTTCCGCCCAACCATCCCCCCATGAAGAGCTTTCTCGGCGTGCCGATCCGCCGGGATGAGTCGGTCATGGGCAGTCTGTACCTGACGGATAAACAGGGAGCGGTCAATTTCACCGAAGCGGACGAGACGGCGGTGCAGGCGCTTGGCGCACATGCCGCCGTGGCGATTTACAATCTCCAGATGCTGTCCCGCCAGCGGGCGCTTGTCAGCGGGCTGATCGCCGCCCAGGAGGAAGAGCGGCGGGCGGTCGCCTATGATCTCCACGATGGCCTGACGCAGTTCGTGATGGCGGCCCATGCCCATATGGAATCGTTCCGGCGGGCGCACGAATCGGGCCGAGACGAGAAGGCGCAGCAGGAGCTTGACAAAGGGATGCGCTACCTGAAAGAGGCGGTTGTCGAGTCGCGCCGCCTCGTCAACGGCCTGCGGACACTGGCTCTGGACGATCTGGGACTTGCTGGGGCTCTGGAACAGCTGGTCGCCGACGAGAAGGCGCGCGCGGGATGGGACGATGCCGATCTGGTCCATAATGTCGCCGGGCGGCGCTTCGACAAAACACTGGAAACAGCGGCATATCGGGTGGCGCAGGAGGCTCTTACCAATGCCCGCAAGCATGCCGCTGCCCATAGGGTACGGCTCATTCTGCTGGTTGGCGGCGATGGGGGCAGCGGCGAGCAGCTGACTCTGGAAGTACGGGACTGGGGCAAAGGTTTCCTGCCCGAGCTGCAGGAAAGCGGACCGGCGCATGTCGGGCTGCAGAGCATGGCGGAGCGGGTCCACCTTTTGGAGGGGGACTACGAGCTTGTCAGTGCGCCGGGGAAGGGTACGTTGATCAAGGCCACTATCCCGGTTCAGGAGACCGCCCCGGAACCGCCCGCCGGACACTCAACCGACAAGGAACCGAACAACGAATGAACAGCGATTCCCAAATCCCGGTGGTTCTGGTGGATGACCACGCGATCTGGCGCGGCGGCGTCCGCAGTATGCTGGAGGATACGGAGTTCGCGGTTGTCGGCGAGGCATCCTCGGGCAGGGAGGCCGTGGACGTTGTCCGCGCCCTCAAGCCACGGCTGGTTCTGCTGGATATCCGCATGGCAGGCGGTGACGGGCTGGATGCGCTTCAGGCCATCAAGCAGGAACACCCGCTTGTTTCCGTCGTTATGCTGACCACGTACGATAACCCGACCTACATGGCCCGCGCCGTCGCGGGCGGG
>JAZKEA010000677.1:0-16980 GCA_040387315.1 Armatimonadota bacterium
GAGTCGTCATGTGGTGCTGCCACAGAGCGCCATCGCTGTGTCCGAACTCGGCACCGGTAAGGGTCTGATGTGTCAGACCCTCAAACGGACCTTTCACGTTCATTACGGGAGCATCTGCGTGTTTGGTTAGCGTCATGACCTATTAAAAGTTCCTTTAAGAAATCAGGGGTACAAGCCGAGTGAAATCCATTGTCGTCTGGCTTGGATTTGAAATGTCGAGTTAATTCGGAGCCGCAGGATCGTCGCCCGCCCCTTGGGCGTTTGTCCGTCGATTGTTGCCTCTTCAGCGTTTACGGTAAAGTGCTCATCCCAATGATCGTGACGAGGATGAAACAGTGGCACTTCCACGCTTTCTACAGGGTCTTGGGCAGTAGTAGCGTCGGACTTGAACACGTTGCAGGATTCACAGGCGAGCGCTAGATTTTCTGAGGAATTATCGCCACCGTTGGAGCGGGGCCAGATGTGCTCATTCTCAAAGGGGAAGTTGAAGACTTGCTCTGGAGCACGACAATATTCGCAGCGGTTCCCGGCGCGCTCGGCAACCGTGGCGTAGTAACGGTTCAAGACTTAACACGCTGAAGATTTTGGGTTCGCGCAATAGTGGCATCAAATGCCGCCTCGACAAGCTGCTCCAACTCTTGCTGCTCAGTGGCTGTCAACGTATCGCGGCGGGATTTTAATTCCTGCAACCGGTCCTGCTGAGCTTGGGTGAAAAATTCATCTTCCCGGTTGTAAGGCCAGATTACGATAGGTGTTGAAATGTCACTTGGGACCCGCTCCATCAATGCCTCCAAAGCATCGCGTGGGGTCTCTCCAAGCCCTTGAACTTCTCCTGCAGCTGCACGAAACCGAGCAGCATCTTCTCTGGATTTCAGGTGACTCATGGGTTATATATCCTAAATGATCGTATCATCCGGACCCGAATCGGTGAGCCTATTGCTAAAAAAAGGCAGGGCAAAATGCCCTGCCTTTTTGTCTTCGGATCGAAGACCTAGAACCCCTTGTCGGAGAGGAACTTGAGCAGGTCGGCGACGCGGCAGGAGTAACCCCACTCATTGTCGTACCAGGCAACTACCTTCACGAAACTGCCCAGACCGATGGTGTCGTAGGCAGAGAAGATCGAGGAGTGCGGGTTGCCCTTGAGGTCAGTGGAGACCAGTTCTTCCTCGGTGTACTGGAGGATGCCCTTCATCGGCCCCTCAGCGTACTCCTTGACGGCGGCGTTGATCTCAGCCGGTTCGGCTTCGCGGCCCAGAAGCGCCGTGAAGTCCACGACGGAAACCGTGGGGGTGGGGACACGGAACGCCATACCCGTGAACTTGCCCTTGAGCTCAGGGATAACCAGACCGACCGCCTTGGCAGCGCCCGTCGCGGACGGAACAATGTTCTGAGCGGCGGCGCGGGCATCACGCAGATCCTTGGAGGCGGTGTCTACCGTGCGCTGGGAGTTGGTGTAGGCATGGATCGTGGTCAGAAGACCCTTCTCGATGCCGAACTTCTCGAAGAGAACCTTTGCGACCGGGGCGAGCCCGTTGGTCGTACAGGAGGCGTTCGAGATGACATGGTGCTTGGCAGGATCGTAGACGCTGTCATTGACACCCAGGACGATGGTCAGGTCTTCGTTCTTCGCGGGAGCGGAGATGATGACCTTCTTGACGCCGTGCTCACGGTGCGCGACTGCCTTGGTGGCATCCGTGAAGAAGCCGGTAGACTCCACGACCACGTCGACCCCCTCAGTATCCCAGGGGATGACAGCGGGGTCCTTCTCGGCAAAAACAGTGATCTGCTTGCCGTTGACCACAATGTCTTTGTCCTGGTAGGAGACAGTGCCCTTGAACGGCCCGTAGTTGCTGTCGTACTTCAGCAGGTGGGCGTTCGTATGAGCGTCCGTAAGGTCGTTGATCGCCACGACCTCGACCTCGCCGTTCGGGTAGCGATCCTGGATCGCGCGATAGGTGATGCGACCGATGCGGCCGAAGCCGTTAATTCCGACGCGAACTGCCATGTTGGTTGTTTCCTTTTGCGGAGTCGGCCGCCGCAGCGTCCCTGTTATTTCTCCGCGCTTCGCTAACGTTATAACTTCGGAACGTTCGCGCGACCCTGCGCGTTCGCAAAAAAAGCCGTTTCAGTGTAGCACCGTCATTTCGCCTCTGTCAACGAAACCTTTTTTGCGTGTCATTGTATACTAATTGCGATGAAGAATGAGGCGAAGGTCAAGGTCAAAGCGAGAGTCAATCGGATCGCCGGTCAGATCGGTGGTATCCAGCGCATGATCGAGGACGATAAATACTGTGTCGATATACTGAACCAGATATCGGCTGTCCGCTCCGCACTGGACTCTCTGGGTATCGAACTGCTTACCGACCACCTGGAAACGTGTGTCATCGGGCACGGCACGGAATCTGAACATCACTGTGCGAAACCGATGACGCAGGAGGATCTTCTGGATGAGGTACGAACGGCTCTTGGGCGCTTCTTAAAGTAAAACCAAAGGAATTATAACAAATGGAAACTACTACGACGGTAACTGCTCCTGATATTGAATGCGATGGTTGCGCGAATGCCATTAAGAAGGCGCTGGGAACGGTTCCCGGAGTCGCCGGGGTAGACGTTGACATAACGGCTAAGACGGTGACCGTTAAGCACGATCCACAGGCCGCGCCGCGCGAAACGATCACCGCGCGCTTGGACAAGGCTGGCTTCCCCGTTGCCGCGTAAAGCATTTCTATGGCTCTAACCTATTGTCAGGCTGCGCCGGATCATCCCGTCCATGGGCCGTATCATGAAACAAAGTACGGCTTCCCCCTGACGGACGACAACGAACTGTTCGAGCGTCTGGTGCTGGAGATCAATCAGGCGGGGCTTTCGTGGCTCACGATTCTGCAGAAGCAGGAGAACTTTCGCCGGGCGTTCGACGGCTTCGATCTGGCAAAGGTCGCGTCGTACGGCCCGGACGACGAGGCGCGGCTGCTGGCGGACGCGGGGATTATCCGTAACCGGCTGAAGGTAAAGGCGGCTATTGAGAATGCGCGGCGCATCCAGACCATCCAGGAGTCGCACGGTTCGTTCTCAGCATGGCTGGATTCTCACCATTTTAAAACGCGGGACGAGTGGACACGGCTCTTCAAAAAGACGTTCCTGTTCACCGGGGGCGAGATCGTGAACGAGTTTTTAATGAGCACCGGCTATCTGCCCGGTGCGCACGAGCCGGACTGTCCGGTTTACGCAAAAGTTCTCGCGACGAATCCACCCTGGCATCGCTCCGCTGCAGGAGATTAATACCCTCTGGCTCCCCCTGCCGACGAGCAGTAGTGTACACGGGAAATCGCTCGGAGCCGAGGTTCCGTCTTGACCCTCCACTTCGGAGTTGGGTATAGGGACATTAGTAAAAGTTCGAGTTCGCCCTTGGTGGAGGTTCTACTATGATAACCGATGTAAAAACACCGATCTTTGCCCACTTTACACATCCAGAGGGAAGCTGGTACCGACTCTGGATCACCCGTTCTGAACCCAAGACGGAGCGTGGGCATCCCTGGCACCTTCATGCCAACTATGACAAGACCGGAACCATCGCCCCGATCGCCGGGACACGCTGGTACGAGCAGCCCTACGGCATGTCTAACTGGGACTTCGAGTCTGAGGATGATGCTATCGTTGCCTTCCAATCCCGCGCCAAGGAGCGGATTGACCACGAATACGAACTGCGCGAAGGGAATATCCCCGAACTCCCCGCAGAGGCTTACGTGGGGTAAGTGCGGAATACGATTATTCTATGAAAGTTCTGGTTATCGGTGGTTCCGGTCATGTCGGCACTCTGGTCCTTCCCTTTCTGGTCCAAGACCACGAAATCCGTGTTCTTGACCGAAAGACGCCCGCCCCGTTTCCTGGCCTCGGGTTTGTCGAAGGGGATCTTCTTGACACAGCCACCCTGTCTGAAGCAATGGAGGGGCAGGACGTCCTACTGTACATGGCGATGGGGCAGATAGTGCCGGGCACTCCAAACGCCGCCAGCGCCTTCGATGTGAATGTAAAAGGGGTGTATCTTGCCCTGTCAGCCGCGAAACAGGCCGGGATTCAGCACGCGGTTTACACCAGCAGTATGTCGGTCTATCATATTGTGTCCGGATATCGCGGGGTTGAGGGAAATGCGCGTGAGATGCCGCGCTATCTGGTGGATGAGGACCTTCCACCGGACGCCCAGGGGCTTTACGGATTCACCAAGCGGATGGGGGAGGAGGTCTGCCGCAACGCGACCCGGCAGTGGGGCATGAGTATCAATGCCCTGCGGCTCTGCTTCCCGCAGTCACGGGAGAAGTGGCTGTCCGAAGCGCGGGCCGACTTTCCGACGATGGCAACGGATGCGGAAGATGTTGCCCGTGCCCTGCTGGCATCCCTGGAGTTTCGAGCGGGCTTTCAGGCGTTCACCATCAGCGGGGACTATGAGCAGAAACTGATGCGAATGGAAAAGGCAAAGCGCCTTCTCGGGTGGGAGCCTCGTGCCCGCCCCGTGCTCGGTTAGCGAGTGGTTGCTATCGCACCTTTTGCGTCACGAACAGCCCACTTCAAGGGGTTATCGTGACGACATTTCGCAGTCACTACCGGGAATACGCCACCCTCCTCACCGCGCTTGTCAAGTGGGTGTTTCTCGGTGCTCTTGTCGGCATGCTTTGCGGCGTCTCTTCTGCGGTTTTTCTTCACTCGCTCGACTGGGCAACTCGTGCGCAGGAGAAGTATTCCTGGCTCCTTTTTCTGCTGCCCGCCGCCGGTTTTGGCATCGGGCTGGTGTATCACCAGTTCGGCAAACCTGTTGAGGGGGGAAACAACCTCCTGTTGGAACGCATTCACGATGCGCGAACCGCGACGGCGATCCCATTCCGTCTTGCGCCCCTTGTTCTGTTCGGCACAGTTGTTACGCATCTTTTCGGCGGCTCCGCCGGGCGGGAGGGAACCGCAGTTCAGATGGGCGGGACCTTCGCGAACCTTCTGACACGTGTGTTTCCCCTGGGCAGACGGGATCAGCGTCTCCTTATCATGAGCGGTATCAGCGGCGGATTTGGCGCTGTTTTTGGAACGCCGCTTGCCGGTACCGTCTTCGGTCTTGAGGTACTGTCTATTGGCCGAGTTGGCTACGAAGCCCTGCTTCCCTGCTTTGTCGCGTCTTGTGTGGGGGACATCGTTTGCCGTGCTCTGGGAATCCATCATGCCGCCTACAGCGTTGGTATCGAACTGCCCCGACTGACACTGACCCTCTGGGGGTTGATTGTCCTGGCGGGAGTGCTGTTTGCCGGTGCGGCGTCTCTGTTTTCGGAACTGACCGAAGCTGTCAGCCGATGTGTAAAACGATACATTTCGTACCCGCCGCTGCGTCCGGTTCTTGGAGGAATCGCGATTATTGCCTTAACATTTGCCGTGGGCAGCCGCGATTATCTGGGGCTTTCGCTCCCGCTTCTTCAATCCGCCTTTTCGCCTCAAGGGGTCTTTCTGTTCGCCTTCGCTCTGAAATTGCTGTTTACCGCGGTTACCCTCGGAACGGGGTTTAAAGGGGGAGAGGTGACGCCGCTTTTTGTTATCGGGGCTACTCTGGGAGCGTCCTTCGCTGCTCTCACCGGTCAGCCCACGGGATTTTTTGCCGCCCTGGGATTTGTCGCTGTATTTGCGGGAGCGGCGAACACCCCGCTCGCCTGTACGCTTCTGGGGATCGAGTTATTTGGTGCGCCGATGGGAGTGCCTTTCGCCGCCGCCTGTATCATCAGCTACCTGCTTTCCGGTCATCGGGGCATCTATGCTTCCCAGCGCGTCGGCGTTTCGAAGGCTGGTCCGATCCTTGTGTCACGTGGAACCACTCTGCGCGAAGCACAGGAGGGAAGGCAGCGAATTTCAAGCAGCCGGTCCCGGGTGAGCAGGAGGCGAACAGCGGTGGGTCGGGGTGAAAATGATGCAGAAAACCCGGTCGGTTAGTATAGGGGCAGCACCACTGACTTGATAATTCGTTCTGGCCCGACGTATCCTATAGCTATCATGAAAAGACGACCGAGTCCCCTGATAGCTATGGCGATTTTGCTGCCGTTAATGCTCCTTGCAGGTAATGGCACCGCTTACCTTGGGGAGGTCCCCGAAACCGTTGCCGTGACAACGCCGGGCAGCTTTACGGAGGCGCGCGAGCCACAGGTAGCGATAGCGGACACGGGAAGCGTGTATATCACCTATGGCATGGGAGATACGATTTACTGTTCAGTCTCCAACGATGGCGGCCGGAGGTATGCCGCACCCATAAAGGTGGCTGAGGTAGGGAAACTGTCTCTCGGAATGCGCCGGGGACCGCGAATAGTGGCTGCCGGGAAGACAGTGGTAATCACCGCGATTTATGGTCAGCAGGGCAAAGGCCGCGACGGGGAACTGCTCTCCTGGCGCTCGACCGATAGTGGCAGCACGTGGCGTGGTCCTGTACGCGTGAGCGATGTTCCTGGAGCAGCACGTGAGGGACTGCATGCTATGGCAGCTTTGGGCAGCGGAAAGCTAATCGCCTGCACATGGCTTGATCTGCGAGAGAAAGGCACACAGATTTATGCCTCCTACTCGCGCGATGGGGGCGCTACCTGGGATAAAAACGTTCGGGTCTACCGTTCGCCAGATGGAACGGTGTGCGAGTGCTGTCATCCGTCCGCTGCGTTCGACGCGAGTGGCGGAATTATTGTCATGTGGCGCAACGCATTAGGCGGTGCGAGAGATATGTATCTGGCGCGCTCGGCGAACGCCGGTGCGGATTTCGGTCCTGCGCAGAAGCTGGGCCAGGAAACATGGCCCCTGAATGCCTGTCCGATGGATGGCGGCGCGCTCGCGGTTGGAGCAGATGGCGCCGTTACGACATTTTGGCGGCGGGACCAGCAAATGTTTACCTGTTCGCCGGGCGGTCCCGAAAAGCGGGTTGGCAGGGGTCAGCAGGGATGGGTCGCGATGGGGAATAGTGGCACGTTCCTGGTCTGGCTTGAAGGTCGTCCTGGCCGTCTTCGGCTGCTGACGGCAGGTGCGTCTGAGCCGCAGATACTTTCGCCACTCGCGGACGATCCTGTGGTGGCTGTTTCAGCAAGCAGAAATGGCCCGGTAGTCGCTGCCTGGACGGTAAATCAGCAGGGGATTCGCAGCGCAGTTCTTCGGTAATTCAGTCGTCAGAAAATAAACCAGAGGAATGGAGGCCGGGGCAAAATGCCCCGGCCTTTATTGATGCGTTGACAAATATACCCCCTGGTGGTATTATTGTTATATACCCCCTGTGGGTATATTTGAACTGAGGCGTAAAACTGGATGAACAACGATAAGCGTCACAAACTGAAAAGCCGTCTCAACCGTATCGCGGGTCAGGTAGGCGGCATCCAGCGTATGGTGGATGAAGACAAATACTGTATCGATATTCTGACTCAGATTGCGGCGGTACGCTCGGCCCTCGATTCCGTGGGCGTCGAACTGCTTACCAATCACATTGGGTCGTGTGTGGTAGGGCATGGCACGGGCACCGAGCATGAACACGCTCAGCCTATGACACAGGACGAACTCGTTGCCGAAGTACAGACAACGCTTTCGCGGTTTCTCAAGTAACGGGACTATCTTTCGGCAGCCGGTGGGAGAAGACAATGAAGAGCATCAAAATAAGTCATGACGTAAAGACGGGAACCACTGTTTCCGCCGCTTTCGTGGTGGTACTGGCACTCGCGGCGGGTTGTACCGGGCCTGACACGGGCAGCCGCTCGGAGAATACCGTGCCGTCACCGGCTCCAGGGACACCCATGGCAACTCCCATGGCAGGACATGCCCAGCACATGGATGGGGACGGACACAAAGGTCACGAGATGGCGATGGGGCAGGGAATGAGCCATACGATGGGAACCACGGGGCTGGAATCTCTCCAAAAACTGTCGGGAAAAGATTTTGACATCGCATTTTTATCTCAGATGATCGCCCACCACGAGGCCGCTGTCGTTATGGCGGAACAGGCGCTCAAGAACGCGAAGAACGCCAAAACACAGCAGGATGCCCGTCAGGTAGTCACCGCTCAGACGAGGGAGATCAAGCAGATGACCGATTGGCTGCAGCAGTGGTACGGCACAACGCCCTCCAAAGCGCAGCAGGTGCTGGTCATCGCGGATATGGAGAGCATGATGTCGATGTCGGTGACAACGGACAAAATGTTCTACGAAATGATGGTCCCTCATCATCAGGGCGCGATCGATATGAGCGAACTTGCGCTGAACAAGGCGGGGCGTCCCGAAGTGAAGAAACTCGCGGAACAGATCATCCAGGCTCAGAGGGCGGAGATCGCCGATTACAACAAGCAGCTGCCGCACGAGCAGCACTGAGTTAAGGAGTCGCCATGGCAGCGATCAACAATAATTTGACGGAGCTTGTGCCTGCAGAAAACAAGAATCTGATGGCTTCTTCGGAGGTGGAGAGCGAACGCTGCGATCTTCCTGTCACCGGAATGACCTGCGCGGCGTGCGCGCGGCGGATCGAGAAGCAGCTCGTTCGGGCGCCCGGCGTCCAGAGTGCGAATGTCAACTTCGCCACGGGTCGGGCAACGGTGGATTACGATCCCAGGCAGACCGGCCTCCGGGAGATTGTCGGCACGGTCGAAGATTCCGGGTATGGCACCGCGGGACAGGCTCAGGCTGTTTTCACCGTAGACGACTCAGCGCGCCCGGCTGGCTCAGGGGAACCTCTGGAGAGCTTCCTGCTGTCCCGGCGCGGTGTGCTCGGTGCACAGTTCAACCTTGCTACCCAGGCGGTCACCGTCGACTACCAAGCCGGGATGACCGATGTAAATTCTTTGCGTCGTGCGGTAGAAGAGTTTGGCTACCGTGTCACCCCGGTACCGGCAAATGGAGAAGGGGAGTCCGAGGAGGATGCGGTTGCAAAGGCGAGCGCGAGGAACCGGTCCTCCAGCTTGCTGTAGTTCGCCATCGCCGCGGCACTGTCCCTGCCTGTTCTGGTCATGGCGATGTCCCATGGACGGATACCCTTGCTCAACTTCCGAAATGCGGAGTGGGTACAGCTTCTGCTGACAACACCGGTTGTCTTTTACAGCGGCTGGCAGTTCTACCGCGGGGCCTGGATGGCTTTTCGTCATCGTGCCGCCGATATGAACACACTTGTCGCTATCGGGACAGGGGCAGCGTATCTCTATTCGGCAGCCGCCACGGTGTTCCCCGCCTGGTTTGCGGGGGCAGCAACGAGCAGCGCCGATCACAGCGGCATGTCTGGCATGGGATCGATGCCCCCTGTCTACTTCGAGGCGGCGGGAGTTATCATTGCTCTGATTCTCTTTGGCCGACTCCTGGAGGCGCGGGCCAAGGGCAAAACCGGTGAGGCGATTCGGCGTCTGATGGGACTGCAGGCCAGGACCGCCCGCGTGCTTCGGGACGGTGTTGAGGTCGATCTTCCCATTGCCGAGGTTGTCGTGGGAGATGTCGTTCTGGTGCGCCCCGGCGAGAAGGTGCCTGTCGACGGCGTGGTGCTTGAGGGCGCATCCGCGCTCGATGAGTCGCTGCTTACCGGGGAGAGCCTTCCCGTTGAGAAGTCTCCAGGGGATGAGGTGTTCGGTGCGACCCTTAACAAGACAGGCGCGTTCCGCTTTCGGGCAACCAAGGTGGGCAAGGATACCGCTCTCCAGCAGATCGTTCGATTAGTTCAGGAGGCGCAGGGGTCCAAAGCGCCTATTGCCCGTCTGGCAGATGTTATCTCCGGGATATTCACGCCTATCGTACTGTCGATTGCCGTTGCCACGTTCGTGATCTGGTATGTGGCGGCTCCGACCGAGGTACGGTTTACCATGGCGCTCGTTAATTTTGTGGCGGTCCTGATAATCGCCTGTCCCTGTGCGCTCGGTCTCGCCACGCCCACTGCCATACTGGTGGGAACCGGCAAGGGGGCGGAGAATGGCATTCTGATCAAAGGCGGAGGGGCGCTTGAGATCGCCCAAAAGCTTCAGACGGTTGTGCTGGACAAGACCGGTACCATCACCCAGGGGCGACCTGCTCTGACAGATGTTGTGTCTTTGGGAAGCGTGGGGCAGGATGACCTGCTTCGACTGGTGGCATCGGCGGAGCGTGGCAGTGAGCACCCCTTGGGTGAGGCGATTGTTCGCGAGGCTGCCGGGCGTGGTCTGGCGCTGGCGGATACGACCGGCTTTAACGCCATTGCCGGACACGGTATCCAGGCGACGGTAGGCGGCAGGCAGATGCTTCTGGGCAATCTCAAACTGATGACCGATGAGGGAGTGACCGTTAGTGGGGAAGCGGAGGATCGGGCGAATACGCTGTCCGAGGACGGAAAAACCCCGATGTATGCCGCCGTAGACGGCATTCTGGCAGGGCTGATCGCGGTGGCGGACCCCGTAAAACCGGAGTCGCGGGCCGCTGTGGCAGAGCTGAAACGTCTTGGCGTCGATGTCGTGATGATGACGGGAGACAACCGACGGACTGCCCACGCGGTGGCAAAGGAAGTCGGCATTGAACGGGTCTTGTCCGAGGTGCTGCCGGAGGGTAAGGCCGCCGAGATAAAGCGTCTGCAGGCGGAAGGCCGTGTCACGGGAATGGTGGGAGACGGCATCAATGACGCACCCGCGCTGGCTCAGGCGGATGTGGGCATCGCCATTGGAACCGGAACGGACGTCGCGATGGAAGCGAGCGATATCACGCTGATTCGTGGCGACCTCAGAGGCGTCGTTACCGCGATTGCGCTGTCGAAGGCAACGCTGCGAACGATCAAACAGAACCTGTTCTGGGCATTCGTCTATAACGTCATCGGCATTCCTATCGCGGCGGGCCTGCTCTACCCTTTCACCGGATGGCTGCTGTCTCCGGTCATTGCGAGCATCGCGATGAGCCTGTCGAGTGTGTCGGTCGTTACCAACAGCCTGCGCCTGCGGGGATTCCGGCTCCCTGAGGCGCGGGCCTGAGAGGAGACACGGGAAATGGATACAAGTGAGATCGGTGTCATCGTGGGCGGAGTGGCGCTTATCGGATTTATCCTCTGGTACTTTTTCGGTGAGCGCCAGAAGGCGGAGGCAAAAGTGGACGCCGCGGGAGTTCAGGAGGTCAACATTACCGTAAAAGGCGGCTATGCGCCCGATGTCATCGTGGTGAGGGAAGGACAGGCGGTGCGCCTGAACTTCTACCGGGATGAGACATCGGCCTGCTCCGAGCAGGTGATTTTTGGCGATTTTGGCGTGACCCGCGAACTTCCCGCCTATCGAACAACGGCTGTGGAGTTCACGCCAAAAAAGGCGGGTGAATATACTTTCACCTGTGGCATGAACATGCTGCGCGGCAAGCTGATCGTTACCGCCGCCTGATCTGCCTGAAGCCCGCGGATGTGTGGAGCCGTCCGGGCTGGGTTATACTTTGCTTATGAAGGCAGTCACGGAGTTCGAGGTCTATACCTTCCACATCGACTTCTCAGGGCACGTCAGTAACATTGTCTATGTGCAGTGGATGGAGATCTCACGCCTGAAGCTGCTGGAGGCGACCGGGTCCTCTGTCGTGGAAATGGCGGAGACTAAAGGGGTAATTCCGGTACTGACGGAAACCCAGATTCGCTACCAGAAGGCGCTCTATTTCGGTGATCGGGTGCGTGTCGAAGCCTGGTTTTCCGAGATTCGTTCCGCCTCGGCATGGGTTGAGTATCGCTTTTACAATCAGCAGGGGGATCTGGCGGCATCGGGCCGCCAGAAGGGAGTGTATCTTCATCGCCAGAGCCTGCGTCCTTACCGGCTCACGGCAGAGGAGCGGGCAAAGCTGGAGCCGTATCTGGAGGCGGAGACGGCGGGAGGAGTCCCATAAAGTAATAGCCCTGATGCTTCAAGCTGGTTTTCCTCGCCTGGCAAACACGTTTCGTCGCGCTGTCAATGGGTATAAATGCCGATACCCTTACAAGGAAATCCAGAGAAAGACTTGCTTCGAAGTCGGGGACATTTTCCCCGCCCACCTCATCGTTCGAGGTATCTCCGCACTTAGCACACCCGTGAAGATTTTGTTATCCCTGCAGCTGCCTGATGATGTGGCACACATACCAATGCTGCGGCGCATCAGCCGCGAGGCCCTTGGCTCGTCCTCTGCGTCCGCGCGCGATGTGGATGATCTGGAACTGCTAATAGGGGAGCTTGCGGCGAACGCGGTAAGACATGCCCGCGCGCCGTATTACCGGCTGGACCTGGAAATCTACGATGGCCTCGCCGTGGTCACGGTAACCGATACGGGCAGCGGGTTCCAGCGCGACAAAGTGCCGGAACCGGGCACCGAACGCCTGGATGACGGTGTTGGTCTTGATGGTTTTGATGGCGGTCGAATCGGCGGCTGGGGACTGCCGATGGTCGAATCGCTTGCCGACAGCGTGGAATATCTTCCTGCTAACCCACATGGGACTGTGGTCAGAGCGAGCAGGCGATTCGCCCTGGGAGCCAGCGCTCCCACGAACGCTTTGTAGCCGCTGCTGCCACCCAGTCACTCGCAGCTACTTGAACCAGGCGGGTTCGGGCTGGGTACGTTCCTGCTCCAGTACAACCGTGGTTCCTGCCGGTCCTGTAAGCAGGTAGATGCGATCCGCACAGGAGCGCATCAGGAAAAAGCCCTGCCCAAAGCCGCCTGTTGTCCATCCCTGCTCGATGGCCCGATGAATGAAATCCTCGGCGATACCTTCCCCTTCATCCTCTATCCAAACCTGGATCACGCCGGAATCCGCATCGCCGTGGACATGTCCTCTTCCCCCGCCGCCATGCTGCACGGCGTTCATGGATGCCTCGCCCACAGCAGTTTCAAAATCCTGAAGCCGTTCGGTAGGAAATTCTAGACTGTGGGCGTCCGTCACCATCTGCTTGCGTAGCTGCCGTATGGTGATTGCAATAAGCTCCACCGGTTCTGAAAGAGGACGCAGCGGTTTGGGCAGGTCCGCACTGGTATCACAGAGGCGTAATCTGCCCTCCGTGAACCCCCAAAGCATTTCTCGGAGAAAGCGGCGCTGCCGAACCCCTGCCTCCTCGAGTTCCGACACGAGGCGCTGCTGGTCCGCCAGGAGCCGTTCCCGCTCCTGCTCGAACTGCTTTCGCCCGGTAACATTCTGGAAATAGACGGACAGCCCCGCGTGCCCTCGGGCCGGGAAGGCACGCACCTCAAACCAGGCATGCAGCGGGGGATAGAAGTCCTCGACTGTCACGGGCACGAAATCAGTGACCGCTCGGCGAAACTCTTGTCCAAACGCCGTATCCACCGATTCCGGAAACTCATCCCAGAATATCTGACCGAGCAGGCTGTCGCGTCTCCGCTGCAGCAGGCGTTCCGCCTCAGCGTTCACATACGTGAATCGCCACTTCCCGTCGAGTGCGAAGAAGGCATCCGTCATGCTCTCGAAAATCGTGATGATCTCCTGGCTACGCTCCTGGGCGTCTCGTTCGGCCTGTTTCTGGACGCTGATATCGACAACGAACCCGATGCCCTGGGTCTGTGAGCCTTCGTTGAAAGCGGAAGCGACCAAAACCGGAACGTGTGATCCGTCCTTCCTGACGTACTCTTTTTCGAAAGGCAGGTGCCTTCCTGTCGCGAAGAGATCGGCTACGGGTTTTGTATCCCGGTCTCGAAGGTGATCCGGGGTCAGTTCTACCCAGTCGATGAGCCCTTCCTGAAGATCCTCCCGGGTATAGCCGAGCATTTCCAGAAAAGTATCGTTCGCATCGGTAATACCCCCGGTAATATCCCAGTGCAGGATCCCGACTATCCCTGCATCGAGCAGACGCTGCGCTTCCAGTGTCCGTTCAGCCGTTTTGTTTTGTACCTGGTCTGTTGCCATCCCAAATTCCTGTTAGTTTTCTGTTCAGTCCTGTTGAGCCACACCAATCAGGAGGGCAATATCGTCGCGGCTGCTCGCCGCGTCCCCTGCGTACGCTTCCACACCGGCAATCAATGCGCTGTTTACCCCGGCGGCGATGCTGGATGCGGCGCGACTTGGAAGAGAGGTAATTTCCGAGCAGCAGCGGGCAAAAAGGGCCGCCAGACCCTCTATCTCCAGCATCTCTCTGCGACTGGGGCCAATCTCAGTCATCCCATCCGTGAAGACAGCCAGCACGTCACCATCCCCAAGGCGAATTGTCGCTTCCGAATAGCTTACCGATGCCGCGAACCCGCCAATCACAGCTCCTGTCGGGGTTAGCATGTCCACATCGCCCGTTGCCGCACGCCAGATCAGTCCCGGCTCCTGACCACAGTTGACATAGGATAAAGTGCGATTGGCCTGGTCATAAACGCCGACAAATAACGTGGCAAAGCCAGTTAGCAAATCATGCTCGACAAGGATATGATCAAGGTCCGAAATCGATTCCGCGATCGACCGGCCTGAGTAGAGGGCATAACGCACCATGTTACGAACGGTGGCAACCTCGCTTGCCGCGGCGAGTCCCTTGCCGGACAAATCGCCGACTACAAGGGCCGTACACCCCTTTTCGATGGAAAATACATCGAAGAAATCGCCGCCGACACCTGCCTCCTCGAGCGCAGGTTTGTAGAACTCCTTGAGGGCGATTCCCGGCGAGGTGGGAGGCAGAGGAGGCTGGAGCGCGTCCTGAAGCTGCTGGGCGATGTTGCGCTCCCGCTGCTGAACACGGGCCGCCTCTACTGCCGCGCGGGTCTGAGCGGCGACCGTCTCCACGAGGCGCACTTCATCCGCTTTCCACTGTCGCGGCCCGTGCGCCATCGCGACCACAAGTGCCGTCATCATACCGGAGGAAAGGAGCGGCGCACGAATCAGCGCTCTCAGGCCCAATTCGTCCATGAGCCGCACCCCGGAAGAGGGGGGCGTATCGATGCTGTCAGGGGTGCGTTCGTGGACATCGTCCACGATCTGCGTCTGTCCGGACTGGTAGCCCAATTCTCTATTCACAGCGTAATCAGAAAATCGGTAATCGCCCGCTATAGAGGAAAGTTCATCGCCGGCTCGGTACCAATCCGGCCCAATCTTTCCTATATCCTTTTTCTGATCGTAGGTGACATAATAGCAGCGGTCGGCTCCCAGAGCATTCCCCAGCGCCTGTACCGTCACCGAAAGGACTTCGGCTGGTTCCAGCGCCCCGCGCGCCGCCTCGCGGATCTGGTTGATGAACGCCTCTCGTTCGGCGCGAGCGCGTTCTTCGTCATACAGACGTTCCAACTCCCGCTGAGCCCGTTTGAGGTCATCAATGTCGGTACAGGTGCCCACCCACATCGTAATTTTCGCCGTTTCAGGGTCGCGCACAGGTTCGGCACGACCGACGAACCAACGGTAGAAACCGTCATGGCGACGGAACCGATACTCGATCTCGTAATTTTCGCCATTCTTCCATGCCCGCTGCCAGAGCTCCAGCGTCCGCTCCATGTCCTCCGGATGCAGAGCAAGCGCAAAACCGAACCCAAGGCTCTCAGCGGACGATTGACCTGTGTACTCGTACCAGCGGCGATTGTAGTAGAGATGGTTGCCTTCCGGGTCCGTCACCCAAACCATCTGGGGCATCGCATCTGCCTGGGTCCGGAACCGTGATTCGCTGCGCATCAGCGCTTCGGCGGCCTGTTTACGCGCGGTGATGTTGTTGAAAAGGACGCCGACTGTATGCTCCTCGGGGGGGCCAAAACGCAGTGCGTACACGTCGAACCAGCGCCCCATTGCGGGTGCGTGGTCCTCGAAGCGCACTGCCTCACCTGTCAGCGCGACCTTCCCATAAGTCTCGAACCAGAAATCGTTCAGGTCGGGTACAAGTTCACGCGCTGTCCTGCCAACCACATTTTCGAGCCCCGTATGCCGCTCGAAGGCCGGGTTGGACTCCAGGAAGCGGTAGTCGACTGGCTTATGCCGCTCGTCGAAGAGCACCTTGATGACGCAAAAGCCTTCGTCGATGGAACCGAAGAGGGTACGGTACCGCTCCTCGGACGCCTCCAGCGCCTCCAGGCTCCTTGAAAGCTGTTCATCAAGTGTGGCAGTCGTCATGGTGGCACTTGATGCCTGAACATTGGCAGCAGAGGCTTGTTCCAATAAAGGTTCCGACAGTCCTGTCTAATATATTGGGGTTCTTTGCGCAGCAGCACGAGAAAACGGTTCCCGACTACAGAGGTATTTTACCTCTTTTACCGAGCATTCTCCTTGCTCGCTGCTTTGCACAGGTAAGTCTCCGAAACGCTGTCGCTACACCGTACCGTCGAGCCATACGGGTACTGGTGGCGTTCGCTCCTGCTCCAGCACGACCGTCGTGCCGGTCGGCCCGGTGAGAAGATGGATTCGGTCGCAGGTTCGGAGCATGAGCCAGAATCCATGCCCCAGTGTGTTCGCAGTCGATATACCCTTTTGAAGGACTTTTGGCAGCGCTTCTTCGGAAATACCGGCTCCACTATCCCTAATCCATACCTGTACAATCCCGCGCTTCCGGTCGGCGCAAACCCAGCCTTTTCCACCGCCCCCATGCATTACCGCGTTCATCGATGCTTCCCCGACGGTGGTCACTATATCCTGCGCTCGCTCCGGCGAGAATCCTAGCTCCGTGGTCACCCCGTTCAGGCGCGTCCGCAGTGTGCGTAACGTGGAAATTCCCAGTGCCACCTCGTCCGAGGCAACGGGAAGCGGGGCGGGCAGGTCCGCCTCTGCCAGGCAGAGGTGGAACCTGCCCTCCGTCATGGATGAAACCATGTCTCGCAGGAAGCGTCGCTGACGCTCCATTCCCTCCAGCCGTGCCGTTTCGGCTCCCTGACGCCCGACTTCGCCGCTTACCCACTGGGCTATGAGCCGAACAATATCCTTATCGAACTCGGCGAATGGCTTGCCGCGGGGTTCGCCTGAAAGGAACGAAAGCGTTCCCCACGCCCGCCCTTCGACCTGGATGACCGTTGCTATATATGCCTCGCACTTGAACGCTTTGTAGGCGTCATGGCTGCTCCAGGTGGGGTCGGCCCCTGCGTGTTCGACTGCCAGCGGAGGGGCTTC
>JAZKEA010000678.1:0-2178 GCA_040387315.1 Armatimonadota bacterium
CGACTTCACTGAGACTGAGGTAGAGCTCGGCACGGGAACGTTCCACGAGATATGGCCGGGTGGGGTAGATGGCGAGAAGTACCGCGATTACGCTGCGTACTTTCCTGGCTACCCGCTCGGATACACCTTGCGGCAGCGGTGGTTCACATCGGACGCGCAGCACCGCGACTTCGCCGCCGTTGTCTTCGCGCACCGCAACAGGGATCATCCCTTTTCTGAGTACGTCCGGTCTCGCAATCCGCTACTTAGCAACCAAGACATCATGGCGGTCCAGAAGGGGTAGAAGCGGATCTACTGGATGGGGGAATAGGCTGCCGCTCATACGCCTCGCCCTTCCGCGCTTTCCAAGATCATGTCCGCTATGCCGTCGAACGCGCTCTTCCTCCTAGGTTACGGGGCGATCCCTTCGCTGCTGTTCGTTACGCTTTTTCCCGGTGTCAGCCTGGAATTCCTTGACGTCTATCCATTCGTCATCGTGCTCTCCGTGCCGGCACTGATTGGCGTCGGGCTTCACGACCGCTATGAGAGGTACAAATCACGCAAGGCGCTTTAGAAGATTTTTCGTAATGTCTCCCCGCTGGACATGCTATGAGGCCAACATGTCTAGGAAAAACCCGAGCACTAGCATCACGAACGACAGCAACGTAAGCGCCGCGCTCGCCTTCGCCTTTTTAAGATAATTGACAAGGAATCCCACGGTCTTGTCCAGGAGCCACTCCATCGGCCATAGCAAAACCGCGACAAGTACGGCAAAGGACAGCCATAAGAGGATCGCCACAACCGGCGACAGGATCAGTGCGGGCAGGATTCCGCACGCCATGACCAGGATCGCCCCGAAACAAAACCCGAGAATACTGAACGGCAGTGTCGCGATAGATACGGCTACCCAAGGAGCGGAAAGGCTTATCGAGAGCAGTCCCATGATGATGTAGACGGTAATGGGGAAAAGCCTTCGAAGCTTCGCCGGCCCTATGCTTTTGGACAGCGTGTAATCCCGCGTAAATCCCTTCCCACGACATCGTAAGCTCCGCACAATATTGCGCGTTAAGTCCCAGGAAACAGCGAAGCCGTACAGCGCTATCGGTCTGATGATCCGGCGGGCGGCCAACTCCTCCGCTTTGATTCTCCATGCATCCGCCCATTGCTGAAACCGTTCCTCGCCGATGATCTGCACGACGACGACCGAACCGGAAACGAACTGAATGACCTTCGCGATCCTCCCGAGCGCCCATGCCGGCATCCAGGGCGGGAAAAAGTCATGGTGATGCCACCACTGGACAATAAAGCTCATACCCGACAACGCGCCGTCTGCCCCTGCCTGGCCGGTATCCATTTAATCGATTCCCTTTCACGCTTAGAACTGCAATATCCGCCATGGCGAGATACTGACTAAGCTCCTATTTCATCCAACTGCCTAACACGTGCTGGACAGTGCTCGTGAAAGAGCCGGGGATGTCGCCGCACTTAGGAGAAAGCTTATAACGCCATTAGACAAAAAGTCATAGAATCCGAGCCGGCTACCAATGAGCCGGAGTGGTGATAAGCGCTTCCGCCATCCCCTGGTCAGCAAGTCCTCGTGCTCTGCGGCAAGAGCAGTCCGGCCGGGGATTGCACGGCTGGTCCACGGGAGCGAACAGTGGGGCGCAAAGGTCCAGCTGGAGCCTGCCGAACGGGATCCTGAAACGATCCGTTATGTACCCTATGGCATATCCCGCAGCCATTGCGCCAACTGCCGTCGTGAGGTACCCAACCGTATTCATTTGCGGCACGTTCTTCCAGTAAGGGTCGCCTCCCAAACCCTGCTCAGCCGCCTTTTCTGCGGCAGCCATGCGCTGTTCCCGTTCCGTAGGAGACATCAGCTCCTGCTGCACGCGGCGGGAATCCACCCTCCTGCGGCAGTAGACACACGGGTCCGCCGGGAACATGCGTGTGAGTTCTATGACCTGCCCAGTGATCGCGCCGTCCTTACCCTCCAGGCTAACGCCGCAGTCGATGACGGGGACGCAGTAACGGCACGCCAGGTCGCTCAGGGCGACGCGGGCGTAGTGCTGGTCCGTGCACCCGAGCGCGATGTCCGCCGCAGCGACTGCGTCCAGCACCTCCTGCTGGGGAAGCGAACCCTGAATCGCGGTGACGCGGCAATGTGGGTTGATCGACGATATGTGTCGCCGCGCGATC
>JAZKEA010000678.1:2188-3426 GCA_040387315.1 Armatimonadota bacterium
TCTGGACCTTGGGAATCTCCGTGCCGGCATCGGATGCGACGCTTCCGTGGACGCGTTCGTGATTCGAATCGGTGTAGGTATCCGGATCCACGACGATGAGGTGCCCGACGCCCGCGCGGGCCAGCGCCTCGATTGCGGGCGAACCCGTACCGCTCGCGCCGATGACGGCGACCGTTGCTCCCGCGAGCCTGCGGGCGGAATCCTCACCGAAAGCGGAGCGGAGCCGGGCTACCCTTGCCGCTGCCTCGGGCGTCAGCCGAACGGTGGGTTCGTAGGATTCAACGTCCGCGCAAACGCCCTCGACGGCAAATCTGCTGACCGCGTGCCAGCTGCCTTTCCAGAAAACCCTTCCGGAGGCGGACGTTCGGCCCTCGCTGTCCATCGCGAATATTAGGCTCACGTACGGGCGTCCGGGAGCGTACCCTTCGAAAAGGTCGGACAGGTACGTGTCCATGTCATCGTCAACGTAGCTCGCGCCGGTTTGGCAACCCTGCGGGTGGGAATGAACAACGCCTGGGGCTAGCGCGCCGTCGCGCGTCTTGATGGCCTCTCGCCGCACGTACCCGCTCAGGAAGGATACGTTGGGAACGTCCTCGTCCATATCGCCCAACCCGGGAACGCTGACGGACGCGAGGGTTACGACGAGGCCATCCCTGGTTTCGCGCCAGCCGAACTGGGCCAGCGTACCCCATTCGTCCTCCGGATACCGGGAATAGAGCAGCGCGAAGAGGAGCGAAGCCTCGGGCGACGCGGCGCGAACGATAACGTCCAGTTCATTTAGAACCTTGGTAGTACTTACCAATGTAGCCACCGTTCCTTTCATGTCAGTCGGGCCAGCCACGCTAGCAGGTGGTCGTAGTACGTGTGGAAGCCGTGTGAAGTGGGGTCCCATGGCGGCCCGCCCCCGTTTGCATGGGGATGGTAACTCGCCCGCGACCAGTCTCGTCCGTCCGCGGTGACTTGACCCTGGACGTTCTGGGCCCCGGCAACGTGTGCCGCGAGAGGCGATCCGGCGGGGAGACCGGCGAGATCGATCATGGAAGCTGGGTATCCCGGCGGAATTACGACCAGGACGTCGGTGCGCTCGGGAAGTGCCCGAGACGCCCCGCGGGTGGGCACGCCCCTGTACAGTACGCAGTCACCGACCGACGATGGAACGATGGCGGCCGCTAGGCCGCCATCGTTCAGTGCGGAAAGTTCCCGCTCTACGCGCTCACGCGACATGATCGCATCCACCG
>JAZKEA010000679.1:0-27003 GCA_040387315.1 Armatimonadota bacterium
GATGTTCCAGACGCTTTCCGCAAGGCCGAGATGATTTTTCAGCAGGATCGGGGCAACATTCCTGACGAGCGTTTCGAACCGCTGCTGCTGCAGACAGCAGCAGCCCGCCGCCTGATGCTCTTCGATGCCACAAAAGGACTGGTCTGGGAGCGGGACATTCAGAGCCTGATCCCAGAAGCGTTAGGAACCGGTGTCTTTGGGGGGGCAGACAAGGCAGACAAATTCCTCACATTCCATGTTACGGGAATCGGCTGCAGTCTTGATGGGTCGTACACGCTGGTTGTCATCAGCCCGCATGAGGCCACAGCGGAGACAGGTGCGCGCCTACTGGTGTTAGACAAAAAGGGCAAGCTGATTTCTCAGACAGAACTGGTCGGTTTGACGGCAAGTAACCTGTTCCGCAATGCTTCCGGCGATAGCTACCTGCTGAGCGCCTATGTAGAATTCGAGAATGGGAAGTCAAGTGTTGGTTATCCACCGAGAGCCGACCTCTTCCTGCGCCGAGATGCTACGGTAGCGGGGCTTTTCACTAATGAAGATGGCAGCCTGGTCGGCCATCAAGTCGAGACGACCGAGGATGATGTGCTTGCCATAACCCAATCGGGACTGGCGTTCACGCTTCACTAACATTCTTTTCCCTTTCTTAAACAAAGAGTTGCCGAAGTGATGGGGGAGGGGCGAGTACAGAAAAACGGGAATATAACCGCAGGAGAACTGTTTACCATGCCGTCGCCGACCGACGCCTCGACTCGCACCAAAAAATCCGCCAAAAAACTGGTTCTGATTGATGGCAATTCACTGCTGTACCGTGGCTTCTTCGCCATGCGGGCGCTGACTACAAGCGCCGGTCAGCCGACAAATGCCGTTTTTTCTTTCACGATGATGCTGCTCACTCTGCTGACCGAGCAGAAACCGGATGTCATCCTGTGCGCCTGGGACGCTCCGACTAAGACGTTCCGCCATGAGGCATTCAAAGAGTACAAAGGCACCCGTAAGGCGACCCCTGCCGAACTGGTAGAGCAGGGGCCGATTGCCCGTGAGATGGTCGCGGCGTTTAACATTCCCACGGTTGAGATACCGGGATTCGAGGCCGATGATGCTATCGGAACGCTGGCGGGAAAGGGCCGGGAACTCGGTTATGAGGTTCTGATCGTCACCG
Organism: Armatimonadota bacterium; assembly: GCA_040387315.1. Taxonomy (GTDB): domain Bacteria; phylum Armatimonadota; class Armatimonadia; order Armatimonadales; family Armatimonadaceae; genus JACMJB01. Next base: position 1,160 of record JAZKEA010000679.1, read on the forward strand.
GGGACCTGGATGCGCTTCAGCTGGTGGAACCCGGTGTTCGTGTCATGACCACAGTCAAAGGTGTGACGGATACGGTGATCTACGATGATGCCGCCGTGGAGAAGCGCTATGGTCTGCGTCCCAATCAGCTCGCCGACTACCGTGCGCTGAAAGGCGACACCAGCGATAACATACCCGGCGTACCCGGTGTCGGTGAGAAGACCGCTACTCAGCTTCTGCAGAAGTACGAAAACGTCGAGAACCTGATGCACCACATGGACGAGATCACGCCCGCCAAACTGCAGGCATCTCTCGTTGGTGGAACGGATCAGATGACACTCTCCAAAAAACTCGCCGTCATTATCCGCGATGTGCCGCTGGAAGGTATCGACCTTCCCGCTCTGGATGCCGCTCCCCACGCGCCCGACTGGGGAAAAGTGCGGGCGCTGTTCGAGCGTCTGGAGTTTCGCACCATGCTCAAGCGAATACCGTCTGAGCAGGCGCAATCTGAGCAGGCACAAAGTGATCCGTTTGAGACAGCGCCGGAGGAAAGCCCGAGCATCACGGCACGCAGCATTGACATCGAGGCTGAGGACTACGATCCGTTCGCGGATACCGGTGAAACTATTTCCGCTCCCGCCGCCACAGCGCCCGAGATGCCGACCGATTACCGGGATGCCGACACGCCGGAGGCTCTGGCGGAGATGGAAAAGGCCGCGCGGAGCGCTCACCGGATCGGGCTGCGCCTGCACACCAACGACGGTATTCTGGACTCCGACCTTCTTGGTATCTCGATAGCGGTTGGGGACCGCACGGTCTTTTACCGGACCGTGGCACAGAAAGCCCCTGCGGCCGATGCTCCCGTCGCCGACGAAAAGAAACCGGCGTCGTCCGTAGGGGCGATGCCCTCTCTCTTCGATGAGCCGACGCCGGAACCGACTGCGGTCGTGGGCGCTCTGGCGGAAAACGTCACCATTCCGGACACGCTGAAGAGCCTGCTGGAAGATGAGACGGTCGCGAAAGTCACCCATGAGGCAAAAGGGGATATCGCGGTTCTGGCGCGATGCGGGGTTAGTCTGCGGGGCATCCGGTTCGACACGGAATTGGCATCGTACCTGCTGAATGCAGGACGGCGCTCCGGTTTCCCGCTCAACGAGATCGCCTCGGATTACGCGGGACGCGAGATCACGCTGCTGGACAAAAAAGAGCGTAAAGGGATGGAGGCTGAGGCGACCTTCGCTCACGAAAAGCAGCAGGCGCTCGCGGAGGCGGATGCGCTGCTGGCAATCCAGGCGGTCCAGGAACCCCGCCTCGCCGCCGATGGCTTGCTGCCGCTGCTGGAGACACTCGAACTGCCGGTCGCCCCGATCCTGGCTGAGATGGAGCTGGCAGGACTCTACGTGGATGTGCCTGTCCTGAACCGAATCGCCAGGGAGATGCAGGGGAAGATCGAGGTCCTCGAAAAGCAGATATTCGAGGCGGCAGGAACGGAGTTCTCTATCGGTTCTCCCAAGCAGCTTCAGGAGGTGCTGTTCGATAAGCTGAAGCTGCCCGCCTCCAAAAAGACCAAAACCGGCTACTCGACGGGGGCGGACGTTCTGGAGGAGCTTGCCGCCGAGTATCCGATTGTCTCACTCATTCTGAGCCACCGGGAGCTTTCCAAGCTGAAGAGTACCTATGCCGAGGCGATGCCCGCCCTGGTTCGGCCCGACACGCACCGACTGCACACGTCTTTGAATCAGACTGTCGCGGCGACGGGGCGTCTCTCCTCCAGTAATCCAAACTTACAGAATATCCCCGTGCGAACGGCGATTGGACGAGAGATACGGCGCGCTTTCATCGCGTCGCCGGGAAATACGCTGGTGTCCGCGGACTACTCTCAGATCGAGCTAAGGTTGTTCGCACACGTCAGCAAGGACCCGGAGCTGGTAGCCGCTTTCGGCTCTGGTGAGGACATCCACAAGTACACCGCCAGCCGCATCTATGCCGTTCCGGTTGATGAGGTGACCAGCGATATGCGGCGAGCCTCCAAGACCGTGAACTACGCCGTCATCTATGGTATCTCCGAGTTCGCTCTGGGGCGGCGTCTCGGTATCTCGATGAAAGCGGCCAAGGAGCTGAAAACCTCCTACTTCGACCGGTTCCCCGGTGTACGTCGGTATCTGGATGAGACCGTCGCTTTCGCAAAACAGCATGGCTATGTGCAGACTCTGTTCGGACGGCGGCGCTATATTCCGGATATCAATTCCCGCGTCTACCAGTTTCGGCAGGCGGCGGAGCGGGCGGCGGCGAACATGCCGATCCAGGGGTCGTCCGCGGACATCATGAAGGTCGCCATGATCCACACCTACGAGATGATGAAGAAAGAAAAGTTCCGCGCGAAGATGCTTCTCCAGGTCCACGACGAACTGCTGTTCGAGGCCCCTGAAGACGAGGTTCAGGCGCTCGCCGGGAAGGTCTACGAGGCGATGTCCGGCGCTTATCCGCTTGATGTGACGTTAGACGTGGAGGTGAAAACGGGTAAAACATGGGCGGACGTCACTCCCGTAGAAGACCTTTCAACGTCCCTTGCCGATATGGCCGTTCCCTGAATCCGCGGGCAGATTGCTGGTCTGAAGCGCTTTCCCGGCACGATTGGCACTATTTCTGCGTATAGAGGAGAGTAAGCCCCCGGCGCCAATGCGGCAAGGAAGCCGCTGGAGTCAGATTTGCAGGGGGTTTCTTTGGAGGGTACTTCATGACGGTCAATGATGACACGATTCAGCAGCTGGGAAGAGTTTTGATGGTTCGGTGTGGTCACAGGCCACTGGATGGGGAGACGGGAAGCAGCGGCGTACAGGTGAGCGATATCATCTCACGCGCTCGAAAGGGCGGGGCGCGCACGGTTCTTCTGGATGCGACCGGTAGCCCTTACGCCGACAGCGGCGGTCTTCGCTGGCTTCTGCATCTCAAGCAGGCGGCAGAGGATAACGGACTGTCACTGAGGACGGTCACTGCGCCGGGGAGCAAGATCGAACGCAATTTATCGCTCCTGAAGGCGGGCTTTGATATCTACGAAGATCTTCATACCGCCTGGTCCGCAAACGGGGCTGCCTCGGGTCAGGCTCTGAGCCGCGCCCACTGAGGACAAACCGTTCCGCCAAACGACTTCTATCAGCCTCCCCCATAAGCCGTGGCTTATGGGGGAGGCTTTTGCTTGTCCGGCTAAGGGTTCGTCGGAACCGGCGGAGCGACAGGCGCCGTTGTCTCGCCACCCGTGGCCGGATTGGAGTTTGGCCCACGCAGAGGAGCGTCGCTCACAGGAACCTCCGGGTTGGTGCTACCTGGGGCTCCCGCCGTGCCTGGGGCAGACGCGGGTGGAGCGGCAGGAGCAGGGGCGGCTGCGCCCGGAACTACGATGATTTGTGTCTGCGGCCCGGAAGGCGGGGGTGTCGGCTGCGTTTTCCCGGTGCCGCCCGTGGGGCGAATATCCAGCTTGTTCGTTACCAGGGAGATTCCGGCGGTGTTTTTCGCTGCCTTTTCCGCCAGGGCCTTCTGCTGCTGATTCTGGGTGAACCCAGTCAGCGTCGCGACACCGGCATCATCCACGACAACATTGACGCGTGACCCGGTCATCTGCGTGTTTCGCGTGATCGCTCGGCTGATTTCGTCAGCGAGCGCTGTCTGCGTTCCGGTCGCCCCGCCCGCGCCTGCATTCGTGTCGTTGGTCACAACGGTCGATGCTTTGGGGCCAGGGACCGTTGTGGTCGTTGTCGTGGTCGCTGTGTCCGCGGCGGGCTGGTTAATAACCGTCGTCGATGTCTCCGGCGTTTTGTCGCCGCAGCCTGCAATAAGAGCCGCGGTGGCGATTCCACAGGTGAAGAGGGCCGCCGTGGCCCTCCTGTTTTTTGTTTTCAAAGTAAGCATGTTCGGTCGTATCCCCTCGAGTTTTCAAAGGGAAGATACCCATGCCTGCTTGTCCCGAAAACTTTTGTCTTCAGCCGCCCTTCGGGGCGGTGGCTGCCCGTCCTGATTCGGTGTTCTTTTTCACGGGTACGGTGAGAGGGACAGAGATCTGATCAGCGCTGCGAAATCCCCCGGGCGTAACACCTTTGATGAGATGGGCCTTAACATAATCGCCTGCTGCCAGACCACCGAGCTTGACATCGCGCCTGCCTTTACGGATCGTTGTCGTATCAGTCAGGACAATGATACGCGTCGCGCCGTCGTCGCGGGAAAGGGTAATCTGACGCGCCACCGGGTCCACGGAAGCGATTGTCCCCTGCCAGATAATCAGGCCATCCCGGTGCGTCTGGTTCAGGGCATCCGCATTTTCACCCACCATCGATGCCATCACGCCCCCGGTGGGCAGTCCACGCGGCTTGACCGCGACCGAAGCGCCGACGGGAAACGCAGCGGCGGTAACCTCTCGTCCCTCTTTCAAAAACTTCGTCTTGCCGGAGACGCGAAAATGAACCAGCGCGCCGCCTTTTGCCTGCTGTACCTCCAGCGCGGAGGCGGTGTTCGCTACGACCTTACCGACACTTATCTCCGTTCGGATACGGCGCTCGGCGGCATAGGAAGATTCATCCCAGATATCGCGCACCGTGGCATCCGCTCTCGGGGAGAGGCTGGCCCGCATCACCATTCGCGCCATCACCTTTTCGCCCGTGGTAAAGCCGTTTAGTGCCGCGGGCCCGTTCTTTCGTGTCAGCCGTGAATCCGCATCGAGCAGGGCCGTGATTTCTGTACCCGTCTCCGTTTCCCGCAGCCGAATTATATTGGTCGCCGGGGTCACGCTCACAATCGTCGCTGCCATCAGCTTAGAAACCGTCCGCGGCGCTACTTGCTTGACCGAGGTGTCAGGGGCAGGTGTCGTCTCTGCACTTTGACCATAACCTGCCTGCGTACCGGCAAGGGTCAAAAAGAGGGACGTGATAACAACGAGGGAACAACAATACCTCACGGTGAGAACCTCCTGAGCTCGGCTGCTGCAGCAGACTATAATCGAATTAACCAGTCTCGCCGCCAAATCCTTCCGCTTGACAGCATGGGCAGGGCAGGCGAAAATGGAGGCACCTAAATTTGCGGCATGGGGCCGCGACCCGATGGAGTGGCAGCTAATGAGTCTTCCTGAACCGAACCCGATGCCGACACAGACGTTCGGACCCGACGCAGTTACTGTTTCCCGAATCGCCCTCGGCTGTATGGGACTCGCCGGCACCTGGAACCCCGCTGAGGTCGGACCGGAGCACCGGAAGAACGCCATCGCCGCCTTCGAGGCTGCTCTGGCCGCAGGCATCACCTTCTACGACCACGCGGACATCTACGGTGGAACCGCCTGTGAGTCTATTTTCAAGGACTGTCTGGCAGCGGTTCCGGAGATTCGGGAGAAGATCTTTATCGCCACGAAAGTCGGCATACGATCCGGTTACTACGATCATTCGCCGGACTATATACGGCAGTCTATCCGTGGCTCGCTGGACCGCTTGGGACTCGACTACGTGGACCTGTACCAGATTCATCGTCCCGATCCGCTCGGGCATCCCGCAGAGACAGCGGCGGTTCTGGATGAACTGGTCGAGCAGGGGCTCATTCGAAGCGTTGGCGTGTCGAACTACTATCCGCAGCAGACGCTTGCCCTGCAGAAGTATCTGAAAGCGCCCATCGTCTCCAACCAGATCAGTATCTCGCTGCTTCGGCTTGACCCGATCTACGAGGGGGCCGAGGGCGTCGCGGGAAGCTCGACGCCGCGTGGCGGAGATGGCGTTCTCGATCAGTGTCTGGAACTCGGCATCACGCCGCTTGCTTACAGCCCCATTGCAAAGGCATGGCTCTCCGGGAAACGGGACGTCCCGGACGATAATCCACGCAAGGAGCAGATCGAACGTACTGTTGCCGCCCTGCGCGAGCTTGGACCCGCCTACAATGATGCCACTCCCACTCAGCTTGCGGTCGCCTGGCTCCTGCGTCACCCTTCAAAGATTATCCCACTCGTCGGGTCGAACAACCCCGAGCACATCCGAGAGTTTGCCGCTGCCGCGACCATCGAACTGTCCCGGACCGACTGGTACAAGCTCTGGGTCGCCGCCCGAGGTGTCCGCGCACCATAGGCAGAGGGCCGCATGCTGAAACACGACGCCAATTATTGGTGCCACAACTGTGGTGGTTCCGATTACATCTGGGGTGCAGTTACGGGTTACTCAGCCGCGCTGGCGTTCAAGCCCGATCCGCAGAACGTCGTTCCTACCGGGTTCGGGAGCGATAGACCCGCTTCCGAACCGGAACCGCTCCGGGCGCGAAAATGTACGGGTTGTGGAAATGTCCAACTTTTCGCAATAGCACAACCAGATCAGCAGAAGTCGTAGTGAGAGCCTCGCTGAATGGATGAAGCGTAGAAAAACCTCCGGGTAGGGGATCAGGTACGGATTGTCCGGATGCCGTACTGGTCCTCACTTCCTGACTATTCGTCGCCGGAAGAAACCATCGCTCTGTACCGGATTTTGGTAGAGGAACGCGCCATCCTCACCATTGACAACATTGACGAGTACGGAAAACCCTGGACTGCTTACTTTTATGTCGTTGAAAATAACAATGGACAGGGTCACCACATCCTAACGGCAGCCGGAGATGCCATTGAAGCAACTGCCGAGAGTTATACTTGCCACACGATAGCAACAGATGATGATAGCTGGGAGAAGGTAGAAGCTGAGTAAGCGACGTCAGTTCCAGGCACGGGACGCAGAACAGTCCGCGTGCTAGAATGAGGACGAGATGCTGACCAAGCGAATTATCCCCTGCCTCGATGTCAAAGAGGGCCGGGTTGTCAAAGGGGTGAACTTCCTCGGCCTGCGGGACGCCGGGGACCCTGTTGCGCTCGCGGCTGCCTATGATGCCCAGGGCGCCGACGAGCTCGTTTTCCTCGATATCACCGCCTCACACGAAGCGCGGGGACTGATCTTCGATCTTGCCGCCCGCGTCGCCGAAGAGGTTTTCATTCCCTTTACCGTGGGCGGCGGTATTGCCAGCGTCGATGACTTCCGGCGTATCCTCGCGACCGGCGCGGATAAGGTGAGTGTCAACAGCGCCGCCCTGAAGAACCCCGATCTTGTACGGGCTGCCAGTGAGCGTTTTGGGTCACAGTGCGTGGTGGTGGCTATCGACCCCAAGAAGACCGGGAACACGCCGAGCGGCTGGGAGGTCCATGTCCACGGTGGCCGTACCCCAACTGGTGTCGATGCTTTAGAGTGGGCCGAGAAGGTTTACAAGATGGGCGCGGGCGAGATTCTGCTCACATCCATGGATGCGGACGGGACGAAAGCCGGTTACGATCTTCCTATGACCCGAGCGGTCGCCGACCTTGTGCCCATCCCCGTAATCGCCAGCGGCGGAGCAGGGACTCCTGCTCACCTCGCGGACGCTTTAACAAATGGCGGGGCTTCGGCGGTATTGTTATCGTCCATTCTGCATTACGGCGAGTACACGGTCGCGCAGATCAAAGAGTACTTGTCGGCGGAGGGTCTTCCGATGCGCCGTATGGTTTCCGGCTAAAAACCTGCGAGTTTCACTATGAAGATTAAAAACAAGGTACTATCCGCGCTCCACGAGGTCTGGATGAGTGGCGCTCTGGTTAAGGTAAAACGAGAGCGGTTCGATACCTTTCACAAAGGCTTTGTCATCGACATCAGCGAAGGGTGGCTGCTGCTGCACATTTTGGAAGCGGAGTACCTGCAGTTCGATGGCTACGAAGCAGTGCGTCTGCAGGACATTTCGGAAGTGGAAAAAGATACTTCCTGGATAGCGCAAGCCTGCGTGGTACGAGGACTGGAACCCATTCTGCAGCCGGATGTGCTTCTGGTCGATCTGCCCGGTCTGCTTTCGTCGGTCGATGCCCATTTTCCGGTTCTTGGCATTGAGCCGGAAAAGATCGACGCGGATATTTTGTATATCGGGCGCATTACAAAGCTGAAAAAGAAGACCGTGCTTCTCCGAAAGATCGATCGTCTTGCAAAATGGAGCGAGGAGGACACGCCTTTCCGCCTTAAAGACATTACGAAAGTTTCCTTTGGCACCAGCTATATGAAACTGCTTTTGGAGTTCGCCCGCGCCCAGGAAGCGGAAGCTGCCAACGGACCGGATAATCTGTGATGCGGCCCTCTTTATGAAAAAGCAAACCGAGCGCATTACAACCCTTGCGCAGGGTCTCGAATCCAGGCAAATCGTCAGAATCATAGCCAAAGCCACTCCGGACGAAAACCTTGACGGGTTTATCGTCAGCCTTAGTGAAGCGTTTGTTCTGCTGCACGTCTTGGATGGCGGGCATCACATGGAGTTGAACGGTTATTTGGCTTTGCCGATGCGAGAGATTAAGTCCGTCCGTGTTCTGGATGACCATGACTCTTTTTGCGACCGCGCTTTGAAAGTGAAGGGGATCGCCCCACAGCCGCAGCCGGACATACTGCTGCTCGATTTTCCCGGACTGTTGTCCTCCGCCAACGCTCACTTTCCTCTGGTAGCAGTTAATCAGGAGCGGCAGGATCGGGGATGCTGCTTCATCGGGCGCGTTGAGAAACTAAAGAAGCGTTCTTTTACGCTGCATAAAATAGATCCGGCGGCGCACTGGATCGAGACGGAGAAGTTCTTCTTCGACGATATTACCCGCATCGATTTCGGCGGCGGCTACGAGGAAGCTTTGTGGCTGGTGAGCCAGAGCGAACGTTCTACCGCTGCCACAAAAGGTACCGAAGAATGACGACTGATTTTCCTATAGAGACGCTTCGCTTTGACGAGAACGGTTTAGTCCCGGCTGTCGTTCAGCACGTGGATACCAAAGACGTGCTGATGCTGGGCTTTATGAATCGCGACTCGCTTCTGAGGACGGTAAACGAGGGTAAGGTCTGCTTCTGGAGTCGGTCTCGGCAGAAGTTCTGGCTGAAGGGCGAGACGTCGGGGATGTTCCTGCTCGTTCGCTCTGTTCGAGTCAACTGCGAAAATAACTCGCTGCTGGTGCTGGCGGAACCGATTGGCCCCACCTGCCACACCGGTCATGAATCCTGCTACTACCGCGAGGCGCAGGGCGGTGATTGGCAAGAGATCGCGCCCATTATCACCGCCCCGGAAGAGCTTTACGCAAAGAAGTAGTCCCTTCGGAAACTTCCGAAGGGATTACGGACTGCTTACTCCGCCGCGGAGAGAACGGCACTGCGCTCGCCTGAGGTGTTGGCGGTCTTTGCGAGACGCGACCGTTCCATCCGTTTGCGATGGTTGATGAACGCGGTTTTGACCGTGCTCAGCAGTACATTAGACGTGATCGGAGGCACGACGCAGCCGGCAGCGCCGAGTTCGGTCGCCTTCTCCCGTTCCTTCAGGGCACAGACGATGACCACCGGGATTTCGCGCAGCTCCGGATCTGCCTTGAATTTCTCCAGCACGCTCAGGCTGTCTGTGCCCGATATCTGGGTATCCAGCACCACCAGATTCGGGCGCGAATCGCGGGCCGCCGCAAGAACCTTCTCTACACTCGCTGCGCGAACCACGGTGTAATCCGCCTCGATCAGATGCTTCTCGGACTCTACCGGGGATTTTGAGTCCCAGTTGGCTCCCATCAAGATAGTTACCGGGGTCTTCTTCGCGCCTCGTACCGGCATACGAATAGAAGGAGCCTCGGGAATCTCGACAGGGGGGGGCGGAATTGCTTGATTGTCGCTCTGGAGGGACTTTATCTTCGCCTGTTCCTTAAGAAGGTTCTTTTCCAGAGCCTCTACCCGCTGTGCGCCAAGCGACTGCTGCTTTTCGGCGTTCTGCAGCGCGTCCTCAAGTTCCGTGACACGATGTTTGGCGGCGACCAGTAGTTTTTCTGTGGTTGCCTGAACCGCCTCTGCCGCGGCATCGGCTTCCGCCACACCCATGGCGCGTTTCTGCTCCAGCTCACTGAGGCGTGACTGAAGGGCATTGCGTTTGGCTTCGGCTGAGCGGAGCCGCCCGCGCGTTTGAACCAGGACTGCTCCAGCGCCAAGGGCTGCAGCGACAGCGGAAATATCGAAAAAAAGATGTAAAGATTGCATAGATAATTAAAGGGAACAGGTGGCGCGTATTCGCCGCAACAGCGCTGTTAGCAGACGTCTCCCGGATAATTATCGGTAAGAAGCGGGCGTAAAAATGATACCGCAAAGTGGCTTAATCAAAATTTAGAACAGGATATTTTCGTGGTGATGCCGGAAGAAGCATGGTTCGGTCAGGAAAAGTATCGCTGCCGGCTGGAATGGGGCATACGCGGGGCTCATGCCGCCGCTCGCCGGGGCGATGTTCTGGTCGTGGTAGATGTCCTGTCTTTTTCGACGGCGGTTGCGACCGCAGTCGAGAAAGGGGCGGAAATTTATCCCTGCGGAAAGCACGACGATGCCGTCGCGATTGCCAAACAATGGGAAGCAGTCACCGCCGTACGCCGAGAGGAGGTTCCTGACCGGGGGCGCTATTCCCTATCACCGGAAACGTTTCTCGCGGCATCGCCGGGAGAGCGTATCGTGCTGCCGTCACCGAACGGGGCGGCCTGCAGCCGATATGTAAGCGACGCGCCGCAGCTGTTGGTCGGGGCGCTGGTGAACGCCGCTTCTGTCGCCGATGCTGCCGCACGGGCGGCCATAGAAGCACAGGCCGCTATTACCGTGCTCGCTTGCGGGGAGCGTTGGCAATACCTGCAGGAGGAGGGCGACCTGCGCTTTGCCCTTGAAGACTATATTGGGGCAGGGGCTATCCTTGCGCATCTCCCGCCCTCACTGACAAGATCACCGGAGGCGATGATCGCCCAGGCGGGTTTCGAGGCGGCTGCGGATCGTCTTCCGGAAGTCCTGCGTGAGTGCGGCAGTGGTATTGAACTCAGAGGGCGGGGCTATCCCGGCGATGTCGAGCATGCCGCACGGCTCAGTGTGTATACCGCTGTGCCGGTACTGCAGGACGCCCTCTGCTTCGCGAAATGGGCCGACGAAAAATAGTTACGTGCGATTTTTGGTTCCTGCTTGACTTCCGGAACGACTTTGTGAAATAATTCTCAATGTAAGATTGTGAAATAAGGCACGAAGTTTTTGGGATAAACGTATTTAATATGGAAGCTAATCAAAGTCAAAAAGACGAAGCAGTGCTGCCGACCCCTTATCAGAGCCTTGTGGATAACCGGCCTTTGACGGATCGGGAGAAAGCCCTGTGGTGGGTGATGGGGGTAATGGGGCTCTTCTCCATGCTGCTTTTGTTTGTCTTGATGGCGCTTTTTCATACACCGCTGGCGGCGAACTAGCCTCGGAGGAGGCGGGCAATGGACAAAAACGACGAGACCAAAAAGCTGTTGCGGCGGGTTCGTCTTCTGCTGGGGGCTTTTATTGTTGGCCTGGTCCTCAGCGGTCTGACCGCGTTTCCGCTGGTAGGGGAGATCGGTCTTCTGGCGCGCTGGCTGGGGATCGATCCCGCGGTGGACCCTTCCGTGTACACCGGGCTGACCAAATGGATCGCGCTGGTGCGTCAGGGGGTCACGGAAACCGATGCCCGCTATCCGTTTATCGCCTATGGTACGGACTGGCTCGCTTTCGGGCACCTGATAATCGCCCTGTTTCTGGTTGGACCGCTGCGGGAGCCTGTCCGTAATATCTGGTGTCTGCGAGTCGGTATGGCCGCGTGCGTGCTCGTGATTCCGCTTGCCTTAATTTGTGGGCCGATTCGGGGAATTCCTTTTGGCTGGCAGTGTATAGATAGTGCGTTTGGAATTATCGGTATCGTGCCGTTGTGGTTTGCCTTCCGCGCGACACAGCGCCTGGAAGTTCTGGAGAAGTAGCTGAAGAATTTTTATAAATTCTTGTGACACTTTTCCTGTTATTTACGTTTCTTGATATAGGAAACGATAAAGATGTGCCGGTTGGATGATCGGTTATCGAGATGAGCGCATAGAGGCGCCTCCCAGAGGAAGCAGGGATGCTGCCGTTGTTGAAATGAAGAAAGCGGTAGTTTAAATGTTATTATGTCCATTGTGCGCTCGCTCACTCAAGACCGTAGAGCGAGACGGCGTTGAGATCGATCATTGTACGGGATGCGGTGGCTTCTGGCTGGATCAAGGAGAGCTTGACCTGCTGGTGAAGCAGGAAGCGCAGTTGGCGCTTCAGGCAGGGCAGCAGGCCCTCACCCTGGCGCGACGCAACCAGGAGTATGATCATGTCGCTTCTTCCCTGGAAGAGCGTGATGGTATCGGATTTAGCTCGTCCAACAGTGCCGCGGGCGTTTTGAAGCGTGCCGCCGCTACTGTTTCCACACGTTACTAAAATTTTCTTTTCTCTTTCGCAGGATTCAGTGGCCTTCAGGACGAATCCCCTTGAAGGCCGCCTGCGTATTTGGCGTTGCCTCACCGACAACTAGCCAACAATTAACCTCCCCGAGGTGGTTTCCTGACATTTTCGTGCCTTACATGCTGAAACAGGAATTCCTTCAGGTATAATCTCGTCTTTGTAAGAGAAGGGTAATTTTGTTTACCAGTTTCGCAACAAGGCTACAATTGAAGCAGGTTCTGTAGGAATGGGTTCCTAAAGACCGGGAACCCGCAGGGTCGAATAGGCGTTATTAACTAGCGCGTATCTGTAGAGTGCTTAAAAAAGAAATAGGAAGGCGCGGCGTGCAAGCGTTTATAAGTGGGTCAGGACGCTCGTCGCGAATGCGATAAAACCAGGCGATGAATATGCTAAATATACCAAATGAACTTGAGGAGATGACTCCTTTGCCGGAACCGGCAGAGAAGCGGAATATCGTTCTGCCCGGCATCGCTACGGCGCCCAATGTGCCTTCCCTTGCTGCCACTCCGCAGACTGCGGATGCGGAAGATGATGCCGACGAGATCGGTTACTCTGACGATGACATGCAGCAGTTTGCGCCGTATCTCGCGGATCGCGGTACCGGCAGCTCGTCCCTTCCCCTGCTGACGCAGGAGCAGGAGCGGCAGCTGGCGCGGCGTGTGGAGAAGGGCGACAAGCGTGCACGCGAAGTCCTCGTCAACGCCAACCTGCGCCTGGTGACCAGTATCGCGAAGAAGTACCAGAACCGCGGTATTGCGATGGAAGATTTGATTCAGGAAGGTACCCTTGGCCTTATCCATGCCGTCGATAAGTACGATTGGCGTCGTGGGTTCCGCTTCAGCACCTATGCGACCCACTGGATTCGTCAGGCACTCGGTCGTGCTGTCGAGAACCAGGGCCGTACCATCCGTCTACCCTCACATGCTATCGAGTCTCTGGGTAAGATCAAGCGGACGCGTGAAATGCTGGCGACCCGACTGAACCGCGTGCCGACCGCGCAGGAGATTGCGCGTGAGATCGCGATGCCGGTCGATAAGGTGGAGACATTGCTGGAGGCGGAGACGCCCGAACCGATGAGTCTTGATGCTCCTGCCGGCGAGTCCACAACCCGTCTGGGTGATCTGCTTCCCGCCGAGGACGCCACCGCGCCGTCTGCCCGTGTCTTCCGCCGCGCCCTGCGCGACGAAATCGGACGCGCCCTGCGCCATCTGACCCCGCGCGAGCGCGAGGTCCTGTGCCTTCGCTACGGCCTGGCCGAGGATGCCGAGGCGCCGATGACACTGGAGCAGGTCGGCAAGGCGCTGCACCTGTCCCGTGAGCGTGCCCGTCAGATCGAGGCTGGTGCGCTGCAGAAGCTGCGCCGCGGCGAGGTAGGCGGACGTCTCCGCGAGACCGTCGTTTCCTAAGCCTGCTGGCGAGTAACAACCAAAGTGGCCCGCATTCTTTATTAGAGTGCGGGCCTTTTTTTGCCACAAACGCAGAAGTTGGGTTAAGATGCAGCATCCTAAGTTCCTGAGCCGGGAAAGCTGCCCTTTACCATGATCGGTTTTGTAACCACACCCAACAGTATCGCCGATTTCTTCGTAAATTTGGTATTCACTGTGCCCCTGCTGGGCTTCGTGTGGCTGGAGATGCTGGCGATGCCGTTTATCGGTTTCACCTTCACCGATCCCGCCGACTTCGTCTTTATAACGCTGATACCCTTGACCCTGCTTGGGATTGCGTGGCAGCATCTCCGGCGTACTGTATCGGCAGGGTGGCTTAGATTTGCGGAACGGGCCGCTTTCGCTTTCGCAATACTTGGGCCTCTGGTGCCGCTCGCCGCTCTATATCTTGCCGCCTGGAGCGCCTCCAGCGTAATCGGGCATTGGCCTCGCTATATGATTGACGATCCGAAAAATATCAGCGGGCAGAGCTACGATCTATACATCTCCGGTGTCAGCTATGCAATGGCCTTTGGCGGATGGAGCATGATCGCATTTGGGGCGCTTCTGCTGCACCTCCGAAACCGTATTCCGTCGTCTCGCCTGGTCTGGATGTCATCTCTCTCGCTAATTGCCTGGGTGCTGTTCGTCGGAGAACCAGGAGGACGCTATCTCTGGTGGCTCGATTAATAGGCTACGCAGACGTCGCTATGCCCGCTGTCGCTCCTCGATTTTTCTTCCACATTTGCCGTGGACAAGCAACTTGAGTTAAGATGCACCACTCGTGCCGAGAAAGGCGACTTTACTACAGTGGATTTTACAACGCTTGGAAGCATAATCAGCGGCTTTTGCTCCACTGTCTTTTACTCATGGTTGAGTGTGCTGACGATGCCATTCGGTGGCTTCACCTTCACTGATCCCGCTGACTTTATCTTCGCAGCATTGATTCCGCTGACTCTGCTTGCTATGGCATGGCAGCATCTCTGGCGTCCCAACTCTCCGCGCTGGGTTCGGTTCGCTACAAGAGCGGCATATGCCGTTGCCATGATGGGGCCACTTGTTCCGCTTACCGCACTGTATCTGGCGTCCTGGCGAGCTTCGGGCGTTATTGGACACTGGCCTGAATGGCCAATGGATGATGCGAATCACATCTGTAAGCACGACGTCTTATATCAAATGCTGCACTCTGTAAGTGTCTACTCGGTAGCCTTCGGGGGCTGGAGCATTTTCTGCTTTGGGGCGCTTGTACTGCACCTGCGCCGCCAAGTCTCGCCTGTCCGTTTGCGGTGGATGGCTTTTGTTTTTCTTGCCAGCTGGATTGTATTTGGGATAGAACCGGGTCAGCGCTATGCCTGGCTGCTGGACTAAACGCAGCGGTGTAAAACTTACGCCCGCGTTTCCTGCTCGGAGACACAGAAGGAGCGCATCTCTTCCATATCTACGGTGACGCCAAGGCCGGGTGTCGTGGGGACCTGGGCAGAGCCGTAGTCGATTTCGAGCGGGACAGAAAAGATGGCGTCCCGGAGCGGATTGGGGGAGCCGTTGCGCTCCAGAAGACTCATCGTATTCTCCCCGCGGCCCGGATGCCGGAACGTGGAGGCCAGGAAGTGAAGCGTTGCCGCGAGCCCGATCATCGTGGCGTTGCTGCCCGTGTGCGGCGCGACCGCGACTCCGAACCCGACCGCGACCGAGCGGATACGCTCCGCTTCGCTGAGGCCGCCGCAGTAGGTGACATCCGGTTCCGCATAGGAAACCCCTCCCGGAGCCAGCAGGGAGTGGAACCCGAATGCGGTCTGCTCGGTCTTTCCGCAGGCGATAGACAAACGCGTCACATCCGCAAGCTGGCGCAGCTGTTCGGGACGCTCCTGGGAAATCGGGTCCTCGAACCAGTAGTAGCCGTTCTCCTCCATCGCACGTCCGATATACTGCGCCTCCGGCAGATTGTAGCCGTGTCCCGCATCCGCCAGCAGCCAGATGTTCGGCAGTGCGGTCCGCAGCGCTTTCAGAAGCGCCTTGTCATAGCTGAGGTTGCGGCCGATATGCGCTTTCACCGCGCGGTATCCGGCTTCGACATAGCTCTCCGCTTCCTGAACCAGCAGAGGAATTAATTCAGTCTCCGGACGATCACGGAAATAAAGGCCGGTGGCGTAGCAGGGCACACGGTCTCGCTGGCGTCCGCCCATCATCTCGCTGATTGGCTGCCCGAGCGCTTTGCCCCTCAGGTCCCAGAGGGCGATATCAACCCCTGACAGCGCCGCAGGCAGGATGCCGCGCCGCCCCCAGGGCTGTGATGCCTGCCATAAGGTGTGCCAGAGGACATCCACCTGAAGCGGATCGCGTCCCAGGAGAATTGGCGCGAAGACCTCATGGATCGCTGCCTGATTGACGGCGGGGATACCCGCGCATTCTCCCCAGCCTTCCGCGCCATCATCGGCAATAATCTGGACAAGAAGCGTCTGCCGGGTATCGAAACGTCCTTGCGACCATCCCATTACCTCCGGCAGCTTGGCGCGAAGGAGATACGTTCGGATAACCTCGATTTTTCGACTGGAGCGACTGGTCGAGGAAAGGGATTGTTTGCGAAGATTTGCCATAAGAAAGGGATCAGGCCACCATTTTTAGCTTGACTGCCAATGCCTCGAATTTTGGTTTATACATCGGGCACTTGTAGGATTTTGAGTAATCCTTGGGGTTTTCCGCCTCGGAGATAAATATCTTTGACCCGGTAACCCCGCACTTTTCGAAGGCACGATCATAGTTACCGCAGTCGTAGCAGCGGCGAAGAATGGTCCAGCAGACCGAGCACCGCATGGAACCCACCAGCTCCACCCGCCCGCACAGCGGGCAGTGGATATAGACTTCGCGGAATCCGAAGTCCTTGTTCGCCAGCGCTTCACGGATCTTGGTATTGAAAAGCTCCAGCTCACGCTGCAGTTCGGCGGTGGTGGAAAGGAGCTGGTTCATCTGCTCGGAGGATAAGAATTCACCGATTCGGTCGTCGAGCATATCCGCAAGCGATACGGACTGCTTATCAATGATCTTCAAATGCTGTTCGGCGGTTTGCGCCTTGTACGGGTTTTTGCGCTCCTCGCGCGCGCCCAGCGTTTTGAGCATCTGGTCGGTGATACTGATCGGAACACGCAGAAACGCTTCTTTTTTGGCGGGGAACTGCTTGATTGCCGCGATCACCTTTTCCAGATCAGAAATATTGAGCTTTTCCTGTTTTACCTTCTGCGCAAGCCGTGTCTGCGTCGCTGGATCATCATTAAGGCTGAGCAGTGCGCGGGCATGCCCCTCATTGAAAGCACCTTCACCGGCGCCGGGACGAGAGATCAGCTCATTTTGTATATGGAAGGGAAGCTCCAGAAGCTCCAGAGATCGGCGAAGCGTCGTCTCTGAGATACCCAGCGTTTTCCCGACTTTCTCGTAGCTCATGAACTGGAGCAGGCCCTGAATCGCTCGGGCTCGCTCAATCGCGTTCATGTCCTCGCGTTGCAGGTTTTCCAGCAATGCGTCGGCGGCGGCTTCCTCATCGTTGTGGTAGTTCTTGATGACTGCCGGAATATGGGTCAGGCCGGCTAACCGACTGGCGCGGTACCTCCGCTCTCCCATAACGATCACAAAAAAGCCGGATTCAGTGCCGTGCAGGGGACGAACTACGATGGGCTGAAGAACGCCGCGCTCCTTGATCGATGCGGCAAGCTCCTCCAGCGAATCCTGATAGAATGTCTTGCGCGGCTGGTTCTCGTTGGTGCGAATTTTATCAAGCGATAGGCTCTCTTGCTGCTGCTGCGCCGCCATACTGTACCCTCTCTCAGGGGCCGTACGTCCCGCACAACCTTCCCCGCGGGAACGTGTCAGGATATCGGCACCCATATTCCTTTCTATTATGGCTTGTTGGGTCTCGAAGTTAAGGGTAGACCTGTACCGACTATTTCAGGCTAAGCAAAATCGGCATATAATATTGAGTACAAGATTTGGAAACTTTCGAGAATAGTCTGACGGGTGGGTCGGCGCTGAGACTGAAAGACAAAGTGAGATAATGGCCGCAGTCAATGCCGATGAGCGGATCTTGATCGAGCGCAGTAGGCGCGGCGATATCGCCGCGTTCGATCAGCTCGTGCGCCTCTACGAAAAGAGTGTTTACAACACCGCGTACCGCCTCGCCGGTTCCTATGACGATGCCGCCGACATCGCTCAGGAAGCCTTTGTCCGCGCCTGGAACAATCTCAAGTCCTTCCGAGGCGATTCGGCTTTCTCCACCTGGCTCTATCGCATCGTCACCAACGTTTTCCTTGATGATAGGAAGCGTAAACGGGCGCGTCCCCAGCGCTCTTTGGATGAAGCCATCGCCCTGGACGAATCCAGCGTTACGCGGCAGTTCGAGGATGACTCCCCCGGCCCCGAAGAGGTAGCGGAGGGGGCTGAGCGACGTATGGTGCTGGAACGTGCGATACAGACGCTCCCCGAGGCTCAGCGAATAGTCATCGTTCTTTACCATACCCAGGGACTTTCCTATGAGGAGATCGCCGAAATCACAAATCTTCCCATGGGTACGGTGAAGTCAAAATTAAATCGCGCTCGGCTTGCCTTGCGGGACCGCCTCGCGCCCATGGCGGAACTTTTCGGCGAGTAAGCACGTCAAATTTGGTAGTTATCGTAAACGAATTTTCGAGCAGGACAACGCTGTTCCTCGGCAGTTCACCGGACCGTAACAGATGTTGGGCACGAATTGTAGGCAGGGTGAAACTGATGGATTGTAAGAACTGGCGTGATAGGGCGTCGGATTATATCGAGGGGACGCTGGAGACTCCGGCGGCGGCTGACGCCATGCGTCGGCATGCCTCTGAATGCGCTAACTGCCGTACGGATGAAGCGCTGCTCCGTTCGTTGAGCCGTGAGATGAATGTCCTGCCAACCGTCGAACCACCGCTTTTCTTCCGGGAAAATCTGATTTCCGCGATTGAACGAGGGGACCAAGGGGCTAAGCGTCCTGTCTCCGAGTCCTTCTGGCAAACCCTTTTTCCTCGTCTGGGCCGAACGGCTCTGGGGACCCTCGTTGCAGGCGGCGCTTGTGCGGCGGTGCTCTGGAGTCTGGCCTTCCCCCGACCCACGACAGGTGGCGCACCCTATATTTCCGGCGGTCCGCTGGTCGGTCTTCTGCCAGGGCTGTCCAGTGATTCTGCGGATTCCGCCGCTGCTCAGAAAGAGCCCGCTCGCCTGCGAATCGGTCGCGTGACAACGGTTCTGCCCGAAGATGGACCGGTGTATGATTTTTCACTATGGCTTGAAAACGCCGACAAAGGAACGGCCCGATTCCAACTGGTAGGCGATAAGCATAACTACCGTTTCAACCTCGGCAGCGGTATGGCGCCGCAGACATTGCGTGTGCCGCTTGCCGCCGCTCAGGGGCGCAGCACTATCGATCTTGCCGTACGCTGGACAGCGGATGGAAAGAGCCACACGAAGTATCTCTTTGTTCCCGTTCCTCGCACCGATGACCGGGTGGTGGAGCGGAAGCAGTCTTTTGGCCTTCCGGAAAGCACGATGCTGGAGTCGGCGAAGCAGATCGCGTCACGCTACAGTACGCCCGTAACTCTCGAAGACCTTCCGGAAGATATTGCGGGGGAGCGTGTGATGATGGATGCGCGTTACGAAACCGCGTCTGAGGTCCTCCGCCGCAATCTGTCAGGGCGGAACCTGAAGGTGCTTGTCTCCGGCGCGGGTGTTCTCGTTGCTCCCAAAGAGGGGCAGCCCCAATAGTTTCTCCCGAGGAAATCTCCCCTTTTGCGCGCGCGCTGGCAGAATATGCCGGCGCGCGTTGTTTTTTTGATCTGACGGAACCGGCTAGAATTGCCAAGGCGCGACTTGTTGTGGCACTCTCCGGCGGCCCGGATTCGTGCGCCCTTCTGCTGGCGCTGGTTGAAGCCGCCGACGCCGGGCTGCCGGTTCCTCGTCCGATTGCTGCCGCCCACTTTCACCACGGGCTTCGCGGGGCAGATGCGGACGAAGATGCGGCGTTTTCGGCTGTCCTGGCAGAGCGACTTGGTATTGTGTGCCGCGTCGTCCGTGGGTCGGTTCCTAAAAACACGGGGCGTTCTCCTAATGATGCCGCCCGGCGTGCCCGCTATGCCTTTCTAGAAGAGACCGCGCGTGATTTCGGTGCGACACACGTGGCAACGGGCCATACCGCAGATGATCAGGCGGAGACCGTTCTAGGGCGCGTCCTGCGCGGAACCAGCGTAGATGGCCTCGCGGGTATCCCTGCCTATAGAAGACTTACATCTGGGATAACGCTGGTGCGACCTATGCTGAGCCAGAGCCGAGCAGACGTAGAAGCGTACTGCAAGGCTCAGGGTGTCGTGCCCCGTCGTGACCCCTCCAACGAGAAAGACCGGTATGCCCGCTCCCGCCTGAGGAAGCGTCTCCCGGAGCTTGCTGAGCAGTTTAACCCACAGCTCGCATCTGCTTTGAACCGGCTCGCCGCTAACGCCGCGGCAGACAGTGACTACCTGAACGCGCAGGCGGCGGTTGTCTGGACGCGGGCGGCGGAGACAATGACGGCAGGCTCCGTCCGCTTCGACGCGGCGCTCCTTTCGAGGGAGCACCCTGCTATACGCCGCCGTGTCCTGCTGCAGGGGATTCTTCATGCCGCTGAAGTCGCGGGGACCGACGAGGATGCCGCTACCATGGTTTGGGTAGAGGCACTGGACGCACTTCTCAGCAGCAGTCTGGGTAAACCCGTTACGCTTCCTGGGCGAATCCGGGCGGAACGAACTCTGACCTATCTCATTCTGACGCCCGCCGCGGAAGAAGCAAAACAGTCACTATTATGTCCATTGGTGCCTCTTCCCCTGCCTGGAACGACAGAAGTATTCTGGGCTGATCTGACCATTACGACGCGTTTCGTACCCCCGGAGGAAGCGCCGACCCCGAGGCAGCGTCGTGCGTCTGTCATCGATATCGCACTTTCAGCGGATGCCCCGCTTGTTGTGCGAACCTCAGACAAAGGGGAGCGAATGGCACCGCTCGGAATGAACGGCAGAACGCGCCTCATTCGGGATCTTCTTGCCGACGCTAAAATCCCTGCT
This sequence comes from Armatimonadota bacterium, assembly GCA_040387315.1. Lineage (GTDB taxonomy): Bacteria > Armatimonadota > Armatimonadia > Armatimonadales > Armatimonadaceae > JACMJB01. The sequence continues at coordinate 21,959 of JAZKEA010000679.1, forward strand.
GCGGAGCGAGACAGCACACCGGTTATTGCCCGAGCGGATACCGGCGAAATACTCTGGCTTGTCGGTATCGCACAGTCGGAAAGCACGCGTGTCAGGGATGACGATCCAAAAACTGGCTCGGTGCTTCGCCTCTCTGCGGAAAAAGGACATCAGCGCCTTTTTCGCGAATCCTGACGCCATGGATATCCGCATCGTCTCGCACCCCGTCGCCCGGCATCTTGTCAATCAGCTTCGTGACAAATCAACCGAACCAGCCCAGTTTCGCCAATTCACCAATCAGCTGACAACGATACTGGCGCTTGAAGCCACTGGCGACCTTCCGCTGAAGCGAGAAGTGATTCAAACGCCGCTCGAACCCCTGGAGGCGGAAGTCCTGGAATGCGGGTTTGTCGTCGTGCCCATCCTGCGGGCCGGGCTGGGAATGTTGCCCGCAATCGTTGAGCTTTTCCCGGATGTCTCCGTAGGCTATATCGGGCTTGCCCGTGATCACACGACGGCAGTCGCCTCTGCGTACTACCTCAAACTTCCGACAACGGCGGGAAAACTGACCCTGGTCGTTGACCCAATGCTGGCAACCGGCGGTTCCGCGTGCCAGGCCATTGATGCGGTCAAGGCAGCGGGCGGAACGGATATACGTCTTGTTTGCGTGGTTGCCGCACCCGAAGGGGTCGCGGAGGTAAACCGGCAGCACCCGGATGTTATCATTGTTACCGCGGCTCTTGACCGGGAATTGAACCATCTAAAATATATTCTTCCCGGTTTGGGCGACTTTGGTGACCGCCTCTACGGGACGCTTTGAACCGATCGATTCGCGCGAACAAACTTGTCCGTTCCGAGATAAGTTGCGAGATAATGGCAGACGTAGAGGTGCAGAACGCAAAAGTTCCGGTATAATTGGCTCGGCGGCGGCAGTGACGTCCCGCTCTACCGCCAGCGCCGCGACAATCGCCAACTCCTGCAATATTTTGCCATCGCTCTGATGCGCCGCTGTCTTCCGGTGCAAGAACTTAATCTTTGCCGTCTTTGATCTCCAGCCTCATCTCTCACCGAGAACTCATTGAGAACCTTGTCATGCGCGATATCAAAGCGCGCTACAAACAGTCTCTTCTGGGCTATAGCTGGGCGTTTTTCAATCCTCTGGTGTACGCGCTGACCTATACACTGGTCGGCAGATTTATCCTGCGGCAGGATATGGCACTGCCCGGTCCGCTCTTCGCTTACTTCGGCGTATTGTTCTGGAATATATTCGGCACTGGATTGGCGTCCTCGGCGGAGAGCCTGATTGCGCATCTCGGATTGATCACGAAAGTGTATTTTCCGCGTGAGGTTCTGCCGATCTCCGCGGTTTCCAGCAAGTTATTTGATTTCGCGTTTGGTCTGGTTGGGGTGATTCCTTTTTTGATCGTATATCAGGTCCATCCCGCTATGACGACGTTTCTGGCACTCCCGGTCCTGCTCATACTGGTTCTCTTCACCGCTGGTCTGGGAATGCTCTGCGCCACGGCAAATCTGTTTTACCGGGATATTCGTTATCTTGTGGTAGTGTTCACCAATATTCTGGGGTTTCTCTGGCCGAACATGTATACCCTGGAACAGGTTCCGGTGAGATACAGATCGCTTTATCTGCTTAATCCAATAGCGACCTGTATCGAGGCGGCTCGCCGTCTGACATTTCCCCAGACGGGAAACATGGGGGAGATCTGGCCCTTCGTCGGAATTGCAGCGGTTATCGCCGTTGTGATGTTCTTTACCGGTTATTTCGTTTTCAAACGATACGAACCGTACTTCGCGGAATCAATTTGATCGCACCTTTTTCTTATCTCAGTCATTTACAAAATAACCTCAACGGGAGAATTTAACTGTGTCTACAAATGCAACCAACTTAGAAGAGACAAATGGAAAAACTGCCCTTATCACTGGTATCACCGGTCAGGACGGGTCGTATCTTGCGGAGCTTCTGCTGTCCAAAGGATATACGGTCTATGGCGTCGTGCGCCGTGCCAGTACGGAAAACTTCGAGCGCATCGCGCACCTGACCGGACGGGTCCATCTACTCCAGGCGGACCTGCTGGACCAGTACTCGCTGATCGAGGCGCTTCGAAAGGCGAAGCCGCAGGAGGTGTATAACCTGGCTGCTCAGTCCTTTGTGCCTACTTCCTGGCAGCAGCCCGTCCTGACTGCGGAGTTCACCGCAGTCGGGGTCACGAAGGTGCTGGAGGCTGTCCGATCTGTCGATCCCACGATCCGCTTCTACCAGGCAAGCTCCTCGGAGATGTACGGTCGGGTGCTGGAGGTGCCGCAGTCGGAGACAACCCCGTTCTACCCGCGTTCCCCCTACGGAGTCGCCAAGGTCTACGGACACTACATTACGGTGAACTACCGGGAGTCCTATAATCTCTTCGCGGTCTCCGGTATCCTGTTCAACCACGAGTCCCCGCGCCGTGGTCTGGAATTCGTGACCCGCAAGGTCACGGATGGCGTCGCGCGCATCAAGCTGGGGCTGGCGTCCGAACTTCGCATGGGTAACCTGGATGCCAAGCGCGACTGGGGCTTTGCCGGCGACTATGTCGAGGCGATGTGGCGGATGCTACAGCAGGACGCTCCGGACGATTATGTGATCGCCACCGGCGAGACGCATACTGTCCGTGAACTGGTGCAGCTTGCTTTCGAGCGCGCCGGTCTCGATTACGAGAAGTACGTCGTGATTGATCCTGCCTTTATTCGGCCCGCGGAAGTTGATCTCTTGATCGGTGATCCTGCAAAAGCCAAAGAAAAGCTCGGATGGCAGCTGCAGACCAGCTTCCCCGACCTGGTGAACATGATGGTGGATGCCGACCTGGCACGCCTCGCGCCGCTCGCCGCCGCTGTTAAGTAGGCCGCGAGACGTGCGTGTACTGATCACCGGGGTAACCGGGTTCGTCGGGGGGTGGCTTGCGGGAGAATTAGCAAGCCACTACCCCCAGGCCGCTCTCTTTGGTACAACCACCCACAGCGCTTCGGATGTCCCGGCGGATTTGCCACCGGGGCTTGGTCTGATAACCGCAGATCTGACCAACCCGGATGCTGTGCGGCATGCTGTCGCCGAGGCGGCTCCAACCCATGTCTTTCATCTGGCGGGATTCGCTTCGGGGGCGGGAACCGGTGCGGAGCGGATCAACCGTGTAAATGTGGATGCCACCGTTAGCCTGCTGTCGGCGCTGGAAGCGGAAGGCAGTTCCTGTCGGGTACATCTGGCCTCGTCAGGATACGTTTACGGTGCAACGGCTCCCGGCAAGCCTGCCCTGGAGACCGACATGCCAAACCCCGCCGGGGCTTACGCGGAATCCAAGGCGGCGATGGAAAAAGCAGTTCGACCGTATGCGGAAACCGGTCTTCTTTCTCTGACCGTTACACGTTCTTTTAATCATACGGGGCCGCGGCAGGCGATTGATTTCGTCGTTCCCGCCTTCGCGAAGCAGATAGCACGTATCGAAAAGGGGCTGGAGCCGCCGGTTGTCCGGGTTGGCAATCTCGAAGCGAAGCGCGACTTCCTTTCCGTGCAGGATGTGGTCCGCGCGTATCGGCTCCTTCTCTTTGAGTCTGATCCGGCCCCGTGGCGCGTGGTGAATGTTGCCTCCGGTGTCGGGGTCACGATACGTTCCCTTCTGGACACGCTTGTTGCGGACTCGACCACGCCAGTGACCGTTGAGACCGATCCTGCCCGGCTCCGCCCCTCCGATCTGCCTGAATGCGTAGGCGACAGCCGTTTACTGACGCGGCTGACTGACTGGCGTCCGGAGATTTCTCTGGAAGAGACTCTTGCGGGTACACTGAACTATTGGCGCTCCGTTACCTAGCGTGCTGGCGCGTCGATAGTTCAGTATAAAGTGGAGGAAAGCACTCGATGACCGCGGTAAAGCTCAGTGATGAGGTTGTACAGGGGAAGTTGGCGGATCTTTCCAACTGGAGTGTGGCTAACGATGCTCTGGTCAAGACCTTCTCCTTTGAGGATTTTATTCAGTCGATGCAGTTTGTAAACCGGCTGGGAATTGCTGCCGAAGCCGCCCAGCATCACCCGGATATCGACATTCGCTATTCAAAAGTGACCGTTGCCTTATCGACCCATGACAGCGGTGGAATTACCGAAAAGGATTTCGCCCTCGCTCAGGAAGCCGATGCGGTCGCGGAGCGTTAGCAGGACCAGGCCAGGCATTTCAGCAGTAGCCGACCGAATGAAGATTCATCCGGTCGGCTTTCTTTTGTCGTAATGATCCGCGATGAGTTGCCGTGTCGCCGCCCACTCTGGCATAATAGGAAGGCAACGCCATCGCTAAGGAAAGAAATTGAATGCGTAAAAAAGTAACTATTATCGGGGCCGGATTTGTTGGCTCCACCTGTGCCCACTGGATCGCGAGCAAAGAGCTTGCCGATGTCGTCCTGGTGGATATCGCCGAAGGTATCCCGCAGGGCAAGGGTCTGGATCTTCTGGAAGCCGGACCCATCGAAGGCTTCGACATCAACGTGACCGGTACCAACAGCTACGACGAGACCGCGAATAGCGACGTCGTCATTCTGACATCGGGTGCGCCCCGCAAGCCCGGTATGTCTCGTGAGGACCTGCTCGCCATCAACGCCGATATCACCGTCGGCAATATCGAGAAGGTCGTCAAGACATCCCCAAATGCCAACATTATCATCGTCAACAACCCGATGGACACCATGGCCTATCTCGCCTACAAAGCCTCTGGTCTGCCTAAGAACCGTGTGATGGGGCAGGGGGGGATTCTTGATGCCGGACGTTACCGCACCTTCATCGCGCAGGAGGCGGGTGTCTCCGTGGAGGATGTCTCCGCGATGCTTATGGGCGGTCACGGCGATGAGATGGTGCCGCTGCCGCGTTATACCACCATCGGCGGTATCCCCGTTACCGAGTTCATCAGCGAAGAGAAGCTGAATGCGATCGTCGAGCGCACCAAGAAAGGCGGCGGCGAGATTGTCGCCCTACTAAAGACCGGATCTGCCTATTATGCCCCCGCCGCCGCGACCGTACAGATGGTTGAGGCCAT
>JAZKEA010000680.1:0-1869 GCA_040387315.1 Armatimonadota bacterium
CTCCCGCGTCAGCTCAAAGAGCGCCTTGATCTCATCGGTTGACAGATCCCCAACCGTGAGAACGCTTCTTCCCTTAAGAAATCCCGGTCGCGGCATGACCGTGATCGGCTTCGCGGTTGACGGAGAGTAGTCGCCGCTCCCATTCTTTGCCGGATCGTAAGGGGCATCCGTTTCTTTTACCAGGGTTCCCGAGGCGCGCTCGTAGGTCAGGCCAAAGTCTTTTATCTCGTCCCAGCCGCCGACAACGCCGTCTTTGCCGTCCTCTCCCCCACGCAGAATGGCAAGCAGAAGATGCTGGGTCCCGACATAATCGTCCGCCGTCTTCTCCGTCTCTCGCCGCGCCTGCTGTACGATCTTCTTCGCTGTTGGGGAAAGCTGAGAAGTCTCAACGCGTATACCTGCCGCCGCTGGTTTTAATGTCGCGCGTACCGCTTCAATGATCGACTCGGCATCCAGTCCCAGCTGACTCAGGACGCGGAGCGCCCCCGTTTCCTCACCGTGCAGCATGCCGAGCAAAAGATGTTCACTTTCGACATAGGTATCGCCGCGCCGCATCGCTTCCACCTGCGCCCAGAGCATCGCCTTCCGCCCATTACGTGTGAACTGTGTTGCCATGCCGTTCCTGTTATCCTTCATCAACATATCTGCCACTATTCCGATTCCGGCGGCGCGGATAGTGCCGCAATCGCCTTTTCCAGCCGCCGAATACCCTCTTCGGCTTCCTCTTCGGTCAATGTCAGCGGCGGCAGGAGTCGAAGCGTATTCTCGTCCGTCGCGTTTACGACAAGCCCCGCTTTTAATGCCGCCGCAACGAGCTGACGCGCCTTGCCCTGTTTGATCTCGATACCGATCATAAGACCCGCCCCGCGGCTGTCGCCGATGAGATCCGGCTGTTTTTCCGCCAGCTTTGCCATCAGGGAGACAAGGTGCGCTCCGATCCGCCGAGCATTGTCCGTCAAATGTTCGTCCGCGATAATATCGAGCACGGCATTTCCAGCCGACGCCGCGAGCGGATTCCCCGCAAAGGTCGAGCCATGGTCGCCGGGTTTCAGCGTCTCCGCCGCCGCGCCTCGGGCAAGACAGGCCCCAATTGGGACACCGCCGCCAAGCCCCTTTGCAAGGGTCATCACATCCGGGACCACGCCATAACGCTGATAGGCCCAGAGATTTCCCGTCCGTCCGACTCCGGTCTGCACCTCATCGAAAATCAGCAGTGCGCCGTGCTCGTCGGCAAGATCCCGCGCCGCCTTCAGATACTCGGGCGTCGCGGGCCGTATTCCGCCTTCGCCCTGGATAGGCTCCAGCAGGATCGCCGCCGTATCTTGATTTACAGCAGTACGCAGCGCCTCAATATCATTGAAAGGAACATAGGAGAAACCCGCGGGCAGCGGGGCAAAATCCCTGCTGTACTTGGGCTGTCCGGTCGCCGTCACGGTCGCAATGGTGCGCCCGTGGAAGCTGTTATTCGCCGTAACGATACCGGTTTTGGATTCTCCTCCGGTCGTTCGTCCAAACTTGCGGGCTATCTTGAGAGCGGCTTCATTTGCTTCCGCGCCGCTGTTGCAGAAGAACACGCGCTCGAAATCCGACAGCTCGACAAGTCGCCGCGCGAGACGCGCCTGCGGCTCCGTCAGATAAATGTTTGATACGTGCAGAAGCGTCCCTGCCTGGTCCTGGAGCGCTTTGGTCAGGACCGGATGGCTGTGACCCACGGTACAAACAGCGATCCCTGACAGGAAATCAAGGTAATCGCGGCCTTCGGAGTCGTAAAGATGAGTCCCCTCGCCACGGACGAATTGAACCGGCTGCCGCGCATATGTGGTCATAACGTGGGCATCGTCCCACGTCTTAGCATCCCCCGCGACTGCG
>JAZKEA010000680.1:1879-9272 GCA_040387315.1 Armatimonadota bacterium
GACTGCGGTCGGATTTTCAAGTATCAGTTTCATTTCAACGGGTACTCCAAATCGGTCGGCAGACCGTTCCGATACATCTCCAAACAGTTCGTATTCGCTCGCAGCGTTTCGGCTACCACAGGGTGCGGCGTCGCGTGATTGATACAATAATCTCGCTCCCCGTGGGACGGACGGATCGGAAACGCCAGACGCTCTTCCTCCAGCGAGAAGCGCGCATCGACACCGAGTTTGTTGCCCCGTGCATCCAGACGTATCCACCGATCCAGTTCCGTCAGGTACACGGTGTTGAGCGCGTGGATTGCATAGCCATCCTTCGGATCGTCGAAGAGCGTCAGTTTTTGATAACTGATTCCGGAGGGAATCTTCACCGCCCGCAGAAGCGCCGCCAGCAGGTGAGACTTGCCGTAGCAAATACCGTGACCATCGCTCAGAACCTGGGAGGCAGTCCCGTTTACCTCGGGGCGCTGCACGTCCCAGGAGTGCGCAATCTCGTCACGCACAAAGTGGTACAGATTTCTCGTCGCCGCCACGGCATCCTCGGCATTTTGGGAAAGACGCTGGGCACAGGCAATAATCGCGGGATTATCGCTGTTCACCCACTCGTTGGGCTGCAGGTACTCTGCCAGGTCACTATTCATGACAGTGTCCTTACACCAGAAGTGGCTTGAAGCCGGATGATGTCGGGTTTACCATGGTACCGATTCCGGCATCGGTGAAAATCTCAATCAGCAGAGCGTGCGGACGGCGACCATCGATAATATGGGCTCGCGGGACGCCGTCTTCAACCGCATCGACACAGGCTTCGAGCTTTGGCGTCATGCCGCGGTCGATCACGCCGGTCGCCATGAGTTCTCGTGCCTGCGCCGTTGTGAGCGCGGAGATCAGAGACGACTTATCCGCGAAATCACGGTATAGTCCCTCGACATCCGTCAGCAAAATCAGCTTGGACGCCTCCAGCGCCACGGCGATCGCCGCCGCTGCAGTATCGGCATTCACGTTGTAAGCGGCTCCATCCGCGCCCACGGCGACAGACGAGATGACCGGGACATACCCGCCCTGGACGAGCGTGTGGATGATGCCGGGGTTGATGCCGCTGATCCGTCCGACAAACCCAATATCCCCGCGCTGGGTCTCCTTTACAGCCAGCATCAGATTGGCATCCTTGCCGGACAATCCTACTGCCTGCGCCCCTTCCTGGTTGAGGTGGGCCACAATGCTCTTGTTGGTTTTGCCCGCGAGGACCATTTCTACGATTTCCATCGTTTCGGCGTCGGTGACGCGGAGGCCGCCGATGAACTCGGGTTCCTTGCCCATCCGGCGCATCGCGTCGGAGACCTCGGGGCCGCCCCCATGAACGAGAATCGGGTTGATACCGACGTATCGCATCAAAACGATATCGGTCATCACGGCCCGCTTGAGGTTTTCGTCGATCATCGCGTTTCCGCCGTACTTGATAACGACGGTCTGACCGGCGAACTGCCGGATGTACGGCAGCGCCTGGATCAATATTTGTGCCTGTAGGTCAGGGTCACTGTTCGGCATGGTGTTCATAGGTCAGGTATGGTACTCCGCATTGATTCGGACATAATCGTAACTGAAGTCACAGGTGTAGACGGTCGCGACGCCGCGGCCATCCGTCCCGAGGTCGACAACGATATCTACCTCTTTGGCAGACATTGCCTTCGACAACGCGGGGCCATCGAATCGGGTCGGCGTACCTTCGGCGAAGATACGCGTTCCGGCAAGATCAGCGGTCGCTTTTTTCGGGTCAAACGGGACGCCCGCACGTCCCGCCGCCGCAAGTATTCGGCCCCAGTTCGGGTCATTGCCGAAAAGCGCCGTCTTCACGAGCGGCGATTCCGCGATTGTCTTAGCCACTTTTCGCGCCGCAACATCATCCGGAGCATTGGTGACACGGACGGTTACCAGTTTCGTCGCGCCTTCTCCGTCCCGCGCTACCTCTTTCGCGAGATAGATGCAGACGTGAGTCAGGGCGTCCGTAAAGGCCGCGAAATCGTGTCCTTCCTCTGTAATCGTCGGATTCCCCGCCGCACCGGAGGCGAGAAGGAAACAGCTGTCGTTCGTCGAAGTGTCGCCATCAACGGTGAGACAGTTAAACGAGACATTCACTGCGGCCCGCAGCGCCTGGTCCAGTAAAGCAGGAGAGATGGCGGCATCGGTCGTCAAAAAGCCGAGCATAGTCGCCATGTTCGGCGCGATCATGCCGGAGCCTTTGCTCATACCACCGATTCGAATCTCGGTCCCGCTCTCCGGCAGGTGCAGGGTGACTGCCATCTGCTTTACGAAAGTATCTGTCGTCAGGATAGCCTCGGCGGCGTTTGCCGCGGCTTCCGCGCTAGATGCGAGAACCTTGTGCGCTTCCGCGATCCCGACCGTCAGCAGTTCCATCGGGAGCGCGGTTCCGATCACCCCGGTCGACGCGGTCAGAACAGCGTCCGGCGAAACACCCAGCGCCTGAGCGGCAAGAACCGCCATGGCGGCATTGTCCTCTTCGCCGCGCGTGCCGTTCCCGGCATTCGCGTTTCCGGCGTTGACGACCACGGCCCGAATAAAGGATGACTCTTTCAGCAGGGCGACATTTCTATCCACGGAGGGCGCACGCACGACATTCTGGGTAAACACGCCCGCGCAAACCGCGTCCTCCCCGGTAGTACACGTGAGAAGGGCGATATCACGCCGCTTCCGTTTGATCCCACACCGGATACCGGCAACCTCAAACCCGCGTGCGGCGCAGACACCGCCGTCAATCGTCGGATAGCCTGCGGGCAGCTTGATACTCTCGGCGGCAGCCGGTGGCTCCATTTCCCCTATGGCCATAATCCTGCCCCCTCAAGGCCGAGCGTCTCGGGCAGATTCAGCATCAAGTTCATATTCTGGATCGCCTGACCGGCGGCTCCCTTAACCAGATTGTCGATGACGCTGGTTACGATCACTGTCTTCGTGCGCGAGTCGATCGTGGCAGCGATGTGACAGAAGTTTGAGCCGTAGACGTCCTTTGTCGAAGGGTAGTCATTGACATCCCGCACGACCACGAAGGGAGCCTCTGCATACACCTCCTTGAACGCGGAAAGTACATCCGCAACAGTTGTTCCGCTATCCGCAAGCGGCGCGTAACAGGTCGCCAGCAGACCCCGTGTCATTGGAACCAGATGGGGCGTAAACGTAATGTGGATGTTGCCCGGCGCCGCCTGGACCGACAGCTCCTGCTCGATCTCGGGAACATGCCGGTGCACGCCGCCAACGCCATACGGCTTGACAGACTCGTTTGCCTCGGCGTACCGGTAGGCAGGATCGGATTTGGCACGGCCCGCACCGGATACCCCGGACTTGGCATCGACAACAATTCCCTGTGTCTTGACCAGTTTCTTCTGCAGAAGCGGAGCCAATCCCAGAATCGTCGCGGTCGGATAACAGCCGGGGTTTGCGACCAGCCAGGAGCTTTTCACATTGTCGCGATTCAGCTCCGGCAGACCATAGGTTGCAATGCCCTCGTCCAGAAGGCGGGCACCAACGTGTTCGATCTTGTAGGTTCTCTCATAGAGGTCCACATCCCGCAGCCGGAAATCGGCGGAAAGATCGATCACCCTTTTGCCGAGTTCCAGGAGTTCACCCGCAATCGCCATGGCCGCCCCGCTTTCGCCCGCCAGGAAGAGGACATCCGAGGTCTGCGCCGCCCGCACGACGTCACGCTTCTCGCAGATAAGGCTGCCGACAGCGGTTCCTGCGGTTCCAGGGAACGCTTTGGAAACCGGCTGTCCCGCATAAGTATCTGAAACCAGATGCGCGATCTGTACTTCGGGGTGACGCAGCAGCAGCCGAATCAACTCCCCTCCTGCGTACCCGCTTGCTCCAATAATGCCGACGCGAACCATGCGCGCATCCTTTCCCTACGGGCGATCCCATCGCCGCAATCCCGTTAAACGATTGTATAGTTAATTTTTGCTAATGCTGTAACAACAAGAAAGCCGCCCGGCGCTTAATCTGCGCTCGTGCGGCCCTGGCGTTCCTTAGTATGCTTCGGCAGGTTCCGCACATTCCGACCTGCAGTACCCTGCGTGTCGGATGGTGTTTACGGTTCCGCCTCTTTTCGTCGTCCGCGTCAGGCGATAAACGCCCGCACGTCGCGGCGGCCCGTTGTCCTCTGGGGACGACGGACGCGGCGACGGAATCGCGTCACAGGACTCTCATGTTCGTAAAGCGCCTTCATAATACTCGCACAGTATAGCCGCCTGCACACTTAATGTCAAGCCGATTGACACCAATCCCGCGCGTCGATATAATTCCGGGGAATGCCCTCCCCCACTATCATCCCGGATGTCGCCGTCAGCGCGCCTGCCGTTTCCCTGCAGGAAATCACCGTTGTCTTCGGTGATCTGATCGCGCTGGATCGCGTCAGCCTCAACCTTGTTCCCGGAACGCGCCACGCGGTCGTCGGCGAAAACGGCGCGGGAAAATCGACGCTGATGAAAGTCCTGTTCGGACTTCTCACACCAACCTCCGGATTGGTAAAAATAGATAACGTCGCCAGGCGGCTTAACTCCCCCGCGGATGCGATTGGACTCGGCATCGGAATGGTGCAGCAGCACTTCGATCTGATCGGTCCGTTCACCGTCGCAGAAAACATCACCCTCGGGAGCGAGGTCACGCGTGGGCTGTTCCTTGATCGTGATGCCGCCCAGACGGCGGTACAGCGGCTCTCAGACTCCAGCGGACTGACCATTGATCCCGCGGCTCGGGTCGAGACATTATCGGTGGCGTCTCAGCAGCGCGTCGAAATCCTGAAGGCGCTTTATCGTAATGCCCGCCTCGTCATTTTAGACGAACCTACCGCTGTTCTTGCGCCCTCAGAGGCCCGCGATCTCTGGGCTGCCACCGAACGACTCGCCCGCGAGGGGCGCACCGTGGTCTTCATTACGCACAAACTCGAAGATGTCATGGCGCATGCCGATTCCGTGACGGTCCTCCGCCGCGGGAAGCATATTCTCACCAGGGCCGTCTCTGAAACAAACCCTGCGGAACTCGCAGCCGCCATGATCAGCGGAGACGTTTCCGCGCCCTCGCCTCAGTCCATAGCCACACAGCCCAAGGCGGACTCAAATCCGCCATCAGTATCGGTGTCCTCGGAAGTAGAGAGACCTGCCAAGCTGACACTACGTGGACTCTCGGTGCGCGGCAGTCGCGGTGAGACCGTCGTCGACAATGTATCCGTGGAACTCCGAGCGGGCGAGATACTGGGACTCGCGGGCGTGGACGGTTCCGGCCAGATCGAATTGATCGAAGCCATCATGGGCCTGAGAGCCGTATCGGCGGGAACGATTCTGCTCGGCGACGATGATGTTTCGAGGTTTTCGGTAGCGAAGCGTCGGTCGGCAGGGATTGCTTATGTCCCCGAAGATCGTCTGCATCGAGCCCTCGTACTTCCGTTCTCCCTGGAAGAAAATATCGTTTTAGGCAGGCAACGGGATGCCGCGTTCACAGGCGCTGGCGGAATGCTGCGAATCGGCGCGATGCGCTCTTTCCTGACCGAGAGAACTAAGGCGTTCGACGTCCGCGGGGCAGGAATTGGCAAACCAGGGCGGGCGCTTTCCGGCGGGAACCAGCAGAAGCTGGTTCTGGCACGGGAGCTTTCCCGGAAACCGTCGGTTCTGATCGCATCCCAGCCCACACGCGGTCTCGACTTTGGCGCGTCCGCTTTCGTCCATGAGGCGCTTCGTGCGGAACGCGACCGGGGAGTCGCGGTTCTGGTCCAGTCGCTTGACCTCGCGGAAGTGATGGCGCTTTCGGATCGAATCGCCGTAATGCTGGCCGGAAAAGTTGTGGGCGTCGTGTCACGCCGCGATGCCACCGAAGAGGTGTTGGGGGCTCTGATGACCGGGGCACGGCCCGCCTGATGGAGAAACGAGCGTGGAGCAGCTACGCAGCGGCGCTGGGACGACCACTGGTTGCCCTGGTCGTCGCGCTCGCGCTCGGCGCGGTGATCATCGCCCTCGCGCAAAAAAGCATTGCAGCCCCTTTCGCCGCGTACTCCTCGCTTTTTCGCGGAGCGTTCGGCGATGCCAATGCCTGGGCGAACACACTGGTTCAGGCGATGCCGCTGCTGCTTACGGGAATCGCGGTCTTTGTCGCACTGTCTGCCGGGCTGTTTAACATCGGCGCGGAGGGTCAGTTATCGGTGGGCGGATTAGCCGCGGCAGTCGTCGGCGTTTCGCTTAAAGGGACTCTGCCCGGTCCAATTCTGCTTTTCCTCTCCTTGGTTGCCGCGATGCTGGCGGGCGCGGCCTGGGGATTTCTGCCCGCGTTTCTCAAGGTGAAGCGCGGTGCGCACGAGGTTATCACGGCGATTCTGCTGAATTACATCGCGCAGAATACGACCCGCTACCTCGCGACCGGTCCCCTTCGCGAACCCGGCGGCACAGCGGCGCAGACCGCCGAAGTCGGTGCCACCCTTTCCCGTCTTTCCCCGAACTATGACGTCCACGTAGGCCTGTTAATCGCTATCGCCGCCGTAGCCATTGTCGCCTTCGCTCTCCGCCGTACGGTCTGGGGATATGAGACGCGCGCCGTAGGTGAGGGGCCGGGAGCGGCTGAGGCGGCTGGCATATCGGTAGGTCGGGTACAGATAAACTCGATGCTGCTGTCGGGTGCGCTGGCCGGACTCGCGGGAGCGGTTGTGGTTCTTGGTGAAGTGCCTTTTCGTCGCTTTCCCTCGGATTTTTATGGCGCGGGTTATGGTTTCGAGGGATTAGCCGCGGCCCTGCTGGCGGGGGGGTCCGCCTGGGCGATTTTTCCCGCTGCCTTGCTGTTCGGCGGGCTTGCGTCCGGCGCGGAACAGATGACCTTCGATGTCGGGACCCCAAAACAGATCGTTTCCGTGGTTCAGGCGATCCTGATTATCGCGGTCGCGGCCCGTATCGTGATTCGACGGCGCGGCAAAAATCCCGTCAGCAGTACACCCGATCCCGGCGCGGTGCCGGAGGCTATCGCGGTACCGGAGCCCGGAAGCGTATGAACGAACTGATTGCGGCGGCGATTCGCCAATGGGTTCCCCTCGCCTTTGCAGCAACCGGAGGGGTGATATCGGAGCGCTCGGGTGTCGTCAATATAGCTCTTGAGGGGATGATGCTGGCGGGGGCGTTCGCCTCTGTTTCCGTGGCACGGGCGACCGGAAACGCACTCCTCGGACTGATAGCGGGTCTGGCGGCGGGCGCGTTCGTGGGCGTTCTTCATGCCGTGATCACACAGGCGCTGCGCGTCCCCCACATCCTTTCCGGCGTCGGGCTCAATCTGGGGATGCTCGGCCTTACCACGTATGCCCTGCGTCTGTATGGCAGCGAGGGTCTGGAAGCGACGGCGACCCTCTCCTACCAGTCGA
>JAZKEA010000680.1:9282-19844 GCA_040387315.1 Armatimonadota bacterium
CTGCGGGTCTGCGCCTTCGCGCCGCGGGTGAAAGTCCGGGCGCGGCACGGACCGCGGGCGTTTCGGTAAATCGTATGCGGTACGGAGCCGTGATCACCAGCGGCGCTCTCGCGGGCCTTGGGGGCGTTGCACTGGCCTTGACATCACTGGGGTCGTTTACGGAAAACATGACGGCGGGACGCGGTTATGTTGCTCTTGCCGCCGTCATCTTCGGGCGATGGAATCCCCTCGGGGCGGCTGCAACCACCTTCTTCTTTGCCCTTGGCGATGCGGTTCAAATTCACCTGCAAACTGCAGGAATCGCCGACCGTATTCCGCCGGATTTCCTGTCGCTGCTGCCGTACGTGCTGACACTGATTGCCCTCGGAACCATCAGCGCGAAGAATATCGCCCCCGCGGCTCTTGGCAACCCGGACGCCTGACCCGCTCCCCGCCTTAGGCGTCTTCCGAATAGATGGCGATGCTGGTCTCGCCGCTCTCGGTGATATATCCCCGGTACATTCCCGCCGTATTAAAGGGCAGCGTCGCGTTTCCATTCGCGTCGATCGCGATCACGCCACCCGCGCCTCCGACCGGCATCAGTCGCTCGTGAATCACCTCATAGGCGGCCTCGGAAACAGAGCGTCCCGCATAGGCCATGCGTGCGGCGATATCATGGGCGGCGGCATGGCGAATAAAGTATTCCCCGTGGCCGGTTGCCGACACGGCACAGGTGGCATTCTCCGCCCAGGTTCCCGCACCGATCACCGGGGAGTCCCCGATGCGCCCATAGCGCTTGTTGGTCATACCGCCCGTACTGGTCGCCGCTGCGACATTGCCACCCCGGTCTACAGCAACAGCCCCCACGGTCCCAAATTTATTGTCCTCGGACAGCGACATCGTCGCAGTCGCATTTTCTGTTTCGTGCCGCAGCTGTGTCTGCAGCTGCTGCCAGCGGTCCTCGGTTCGGAAGTATTCCGGATCGGTACGCGGTATCCCAACAGACGCCGCAAATGCCTCCGCACCCGTCCCGGCGAGCATGGCGAAGGGAGACTGCTCCAGAACCTTCCGGGCGAGCAGTACGGGGTTTCGCACCGTTCTCACACCGGTAACAGCGCCTGCCTTACCGGTACCGCCGTCCATTACCGCGGCATCCATCTCGATGCTGCCATCGTGGGTGAACACCGACCCCCGTCCGGCGTTGAACAACGGGCAGTCTTCGAGATACTGCACTGCCGCCGCGACGCCATCCAACGAGGAGCCGCCCGCAGATTGGAGCGCGCTGTAGCCGATGCGGAGAGCCGCCTCAAGAGCCTCCAGATGCTCGGCCTCCAGGCGAGGTGTCAGATTCTCGCGAAGAATGGTTCCCGCTCCGCCATGGATGACAAGGACCGCGCGTACCGCCGACAGCGGAAAACGTCGAGAAGATTCGGGGAAAGTGCTGATCATGCGTGTATTGTACGGCAGGTTCCCGCCCGCGTTGGAGAGGATTGTTTGTTGCTTGACCATGTCCTGATGCGGGAAACATAATACAGAGGTGACTACCATTACGGAATCGACACAAAGCGCAGATTGTGCGCCCAACGAGGGCCTTCCTCCCCGGCTTTCTGCGGCCCTGAAAGAGTGGGCGGTCGCCATACGGGCGCTGCGCGAGGGACGGCAAATCCTCCTTCTGCGCAAAGGCGGAATTAGGGAGGAGGGCGGAGAGTTCGAGGTCCAGACACGAGACGTGCTCCTTTTCCCTACATACGAACATCAGATGGAGCAGGCTGGAATGCTCCAGCCCTGCTACGGGGCGTGGCTGCAGGACGAACAGCGCCGAAAACCGACCGAGGGAAACGTTCGTCTCGATATCTGGGCGCGGATCACAGACATCCTGATCGTGCGGAACTTTGACGCACTCTACACGCTGAAGAGCCAGCATATTTATGACGATTCCCTGCTGAAATTTCGAACGGAAAATGAACCGCACAAGCCACTCTATGCTTTATTTCTTCGTGCCTACGAGCTGCCCGCGTCCATAACCCTTCCCATGGAGATGGATTATTACGGCTGCAAATCGTGGATATCACTGACAGAGCCTGTCGAGACGGGAGACGCGAAACCCGTTCTCTCTGATCACACGTATTCAGAGCGGGTGCGTGTAACGCGCCGACTGCTTGAAGGAGACACAGCCCATGCCGTTTGAGCTGCCCAAAGATTTATCCATTACCTGGTTCGGTCACGCGACCTTTCTGGTGCAGCTGCCCGGTGGCAAGCGGATTCTAATTGATCCGTGGCTTACCGGAAACCCATCCACCCCGGCAGACAAACAGGACCCTGGCCCCGTTGACCTGATGCTGATTACGCACGGTCACAGCGACCATATCGCCGATGCCGCAGCAATCGCGAAGAAAACCGGCTGTACCATCGCGGCGGTTCCGGAGATAGCCGCGTACCTTGGCGGCAAAGGAGTGGACCAGAAGAACGTCAGCCCCATGAACAAAGGCGGGACGGTACGATTCGATGATCTGGGACTCTCGGTCACCATGACCCTCGCCTTTCATACCGGGGGTATCAATGACGGCGAGACGGTCATATACGGTGGCGAGCCAGGCGGCTTTGTCGTGACCCTCGACTCGGGCTTTGCCTTTTATCACGCCGGGGATACCTGCGTGTTCTCCGATATGTCGCTTATCTCGGAGCTCTATCAGCCTTCGCTGGCCTTCCTTCCCATTGGCGACCGTTTCACCATGGGGCCGCGCGAGGCCGCCCGAGCGGCTTTGTTTCTCTCTACCGTTCGCGCGATTATCCCCATGCATTACGGCACGTTCCCATTGCTGAGCGGCACACCCGATGCCCTTAAAGCGGAACTGGTGAGTGCCGGTGCCGTCACCGAGGTGATTACCATGACACCCGGTCAGACTCTTGGAGGGTCACGATAGACTACGAGGAAACGGAGAGAGCCATGCAGGATGCCGCAAGTCTGCATATCGATGCGCTTGAATTGACGGATCTGAACGCGCGCGTGGAGGCCGAGGAGTACCGGACCCTGGGACAGGAGCGTCAGGCACAGGGAGATGTCGAGGATGCCGCAGCATACTTTCAGATTTCCCTGGATCTGTTTCCCACAGCGGAAGCCCATACGTATCTGGGCTGGGCGATCGCATGCCGGGGTAGTTGGGAAGAGGCAATCAGCGAATGTGAAAAAGCGATCGCACTCGACCCGGATCTCGGAAACCCGTACAACGATATCGCGGTTTACCTTATAGAACTGGCTCGGCTCGATGAAGCGCTGCCGTATCTGGACCGGGCAGTTGCCGCGCCGCGCTATGACTGTCGCAATTATCCGTATTATCACCGAGGCCGTATTCTGGAGCGAAAGGGTCGTTTTATGGAAGCGCGCGACGCGTACCGTGCCTCGCTGGATATAGAACCGGAATGGGAACCGGCTAAAGTCGCCTTTCATCGCGCACTTGGCTTTCTGAACTAACCATGAAAATAGCGACATCGGAGCAGATGCGGGAGATCGACCGGCAGACAATCGAGGAGTACGGCATCCCGGGTGACGTCCTGATGGATGCGGCTGGAGCCGCGTTTGCCCGCGCCTGCGTTGAGGAGTTGGGGGGCGACGTGCGTGGTAAATGCATTGCCATGGTCTGCGGCAAAGGAAACAACGGCGGCGATGGCTTCGTTGCCGCCCGTTACCTCGCCAATGCCGGTGCGTTCGTCGATGTAATCATGGCAGCCGGACCCGATGAACTTCGGGGAGATGCGGCTGCGCACTTTCACCCTCTTCTTGCTATGAGACTTCAGATCCTATCGGCGGAGGTTGGGGACGCACTCGCTAATGGCAACTACGACCTGATCGGTGACGCCGTGCTTGGCACCGGAAGTAAGGGAGAGCCAACCGGCACGATTGCCTCGCTACTCCGCCAGATTCGTCAGCAGTCCGAGAAAGGGGTGCCGGTTGTCTCCGCGGATATCCCGTCCGGTGTTCTTGCGGATACCGGCATCGCTGCCGAGGGGGCGGTCCGTGCCCGTCGTACGGTGACCTTTGCCCTGCCCAAGCCGGGTCTGCTTACCTATCCGGGCGCGGATTTCGCGGGCAGAGTCACCGTCGCCGATATCGGTATCCCGCACAGCCTGCTGGAGGACCCGATCCTCACTTCGGAACTAACGACAGCGGATTGGCTCCGACGTCTTCTTCCGCGCCGCTCACAAACCCGAGACGCGAACAAAGGCAGTTTCGGTACTCTTCTCGTGATTGCCGGTTCGGCGGGGATGGCGGGGGCGGCGTGCCTGACCGCTATTTCCGCGCTTCGGGCAGGGGTCGGCCTGGTGATGCTTGCCGTGCCGGAAAGTGTGCTGGATACGGCGGCCTCCCTCGCACCTGAGGCGGTGCTCAAAGTCCTGCCGGAAACTCCCGAACGGACCCATGGCGGGCCGGGCGCACTCGAAGCCGCCTTAAAAATTGCAGAAAAAGTGGATGCAGTGGCTCTTGGGCCAGGAATGGGCGGAACCGAGCAGGTGGTTTCGTTCGTCCAACAGTTCAGCAGGCAGGTCGGTAAGCCACTGATAGTGGATGCGGACGGGCTGAATGCACTGGCAAAGGCAGGGCCGAAAATGATCTCGTCTCGCAGTTCGGACGCGCCTTTTGTGATCACCCCCCATCCGGGAGAGATGGGTCGACTTATGCAATGCAGCACAAAGCAGGTCCAGGAGGAACGGCTTCGGATAGTCCGAGACTGTGCGGCCTCCTTCCGTGTCACTGCTCTGTTGAAGGGGGCACGTACACTGGTCGCAAGCGAGACCGGAAATCTTGCATTCAATCGATTGGGAAGCGTTGCCCTCGCGACCGCTGGGAGCGGAGACGTTTTGACGGGCGTCATCGGCGCCCTGCTGACCACCGGCATCGACGGCTACGATGCCGCTCGGGCGGGAGCGTACTTACATGCGCTCTCCGGCGAGCTTTGCGAGCGTGAGATTGGCGCGGCGGGCGTGCTCGCGACGGAAATTCGCGACCACATCCCGCAGGCGCGAGAACTGCTTTACTCTAACGACCCGATACTGGATCAACTATGAAGTCCACCGCACCACTCGTCATTGCTCTTGCAGCCCTTAGCCCTGCGGCATCCTGGGCGCAGTCTGCCGCGCCGTCGCCGAAACCGGCGGCATCGACCATCGCCGCGCCCGGTCCAGCAGCGGTGACCAAAGGCAAACCGGCGATCCCGTCGGACACGAAAGCCACGGCAGAAACTGCGGCCCCGACAGCAGTGGCGACGCCCGCCACCAAAGCAGTGGATGCTTCTCCCACTGCCTCTGCCACAGCGGGCGCCACAGCCGCCCCTGCCGCCTCGCCCCCGGCAGTTGTTGTCGTCACGCAGCCGGCGGCTCCCGTAGTCGCCCCACCCCCCGCCAACAACTGGGGAGCCGGGCTCCTGGGACTGCTCATCCTCGGCTTTGGCGGCTACTATGGTCTTCGCTATGCGCAGAAGCGGGGCGTCACGGTCGCGGACAGCCTGCAGAAGCTCGGTGTGGAGATGCCGCAGGACGGGGTCAATGGACCGGCAACGATCTCGCACTTGAAGCCCCCGCCGCCGCAGGCCGCGCCGCTTCCTCCCCTGCCGTCGCTGGCGAATCTGCCCGAAGCCGCGTCTCTGGGCTCCGGGGCGGCTGCCGCGGTCGCGCCTTCTCCGGCAAAGCGGACGGGATCAGGCAACCTTGTTGGGACACTCGGCCCGGTCGAGGGAAAACAGCTCACGGTTCACACCGGCGGACCGCTGACGATGGGGCGGGATATGGACAACACGCTTCCCCTCCCGGACGATACAACGGTCTCGCGTCGTCACGCCCGGATTGAAGCCACCGCCGACGGAAACGGCTTTCAGATAGTGGACGAAGGCTCCAGCAATGGGACGTTTGTCAACGGGCATCGGCTTACCGCCGGTCAGATTCGTGCGCTCGTGGTTGGTGATGAAATTCAGATCGGCGCATCGCGCCTGCGATTCGAGGGCTGATTTATGTACGGCATTACCGGACGCATCGTCCTCTACACGCTCGCGGGCCTCGCAGCGGGATTTCTGACCTGGCTGTTTTCGGACGCCTCGGGCTTTGTTCATCTGCGTGACTCGGTTCGTCAGATGACCCCGGCGGATGCCCAGGCGCAGTACCTTGTCGGGATGGCTTTTGGCGCGTTTGTCGCGATTCTTCTCGGTGTGGCGGACTTCGTGAACTCCGGCTCCTGGGGACAGTGGCCCAAGGTCCTTGGTTTTGGTCTAGGGGTCGGTCTGGTCGCGGGTGTCCTGGGACTGCAGATAGGTATGCTGTTCTTCGGTGCGCTTTATGTGGAACCGGCGCTTACACCCGTGGATTTCCTGCGCAATGTTCTCGCACGCGCCGTCGGCTGGGCGTTCATCGGGGCGTTTGCCGGAACTTCGGACGGATGGCGCAAAGGCAGTATGCGCGTGGGGCGCAACGGCTTTATCGGCGGCGCTATCGGCGGCCTACTGGGTGGCTGCGCTTTTGAGATCATCCCTTACCTGACCCCCGGCATTCGCGCAAGCCCGATCTCGCGACTCTTCGGCTTCCTCATCACCGGAGCCTGCATCGGTCTTTTTGTCTCTTTGGTACAGCAGTTCTTTAAGGAGGCATGGATTCGTATTGTCATGGGCCGGAACGAGGGCAGGGACATTATTATCGACAAGGTCGAGAGCAAGATCGGGCGGAGCGAGCTCGCCGATGTCCCCCTTTTCGGTGACCCGCAAATTGCAAAAGTCCACGCGATGCTGTACGGACAGCCCGGCGGTCAGTTCATGATCCGGGACGTCAGTAATTCCCCGGTCGGTGTCGTGGTCAATGACACCGTTGTCAGTGGCGATCATCCCATTCGAGACGGCGACCAGATACGTATCGCGAACCGTCTTCTCGTTTTCCGTGAGCGCATGACGCGGAACCAGCCCGTACCGGTTCCACGGGACCGACCGACTGCCGCTCCTCCCAGCCCCGTGGCAGTACCACCTGTCGGGGTCGGCGGCTCGCTTCCTCGTTCAAGCGTCGGCAGCGACTTTGGCCCCGGCGAAATTACCAACCGAACCGCAGCGGCAGCAATGATGGCACCTC
Organism: Armatimonadota bacterium; assembly: GCA_040387315.1. Classification (GTDB taxonomy): domain Bacteria; phylum Armatimonadota; class Armatimonadia; order Armatimonadales; family Armatimonadaceae; genus JACMJB01. The sequence continues at coordinate 16,363 of JAZKEA010000680.1, forward strand.
CGCGCAGCGTCTCTCCGGGGGCAGCGAAGTTAACTGCCGTCGCCGGTCCGCATACGGGAACCACTTTTCCTCTTGTTTTGGGCGCACCCCTGGTGATGGGGCGTGATCCGGCGAATGCGATTGGGCTGCCGGGAGATACCAAAGCCTCACGGGCACACGCCAGAGTCTCGTCGGATGGGAGCGGCGTCTGGGTTGTCGAAGATAACGGGTCAACGAATGGAACGTTTGTCAATGGACAGCGGATCACACGTCAGGACCTTGCGGTTGGGGATACGATCCTCATCGGGACGACCGCACTCCGTTTCGAGTAAGAAAAAGGTACAACAAATACATGAGCTCACCGATTGGTAATGCTGGTTCCGCGCTGATCCCTGTTCCGGCGGCGAACGACGACGTTTATGAGGCTCCGGACCGGACATCCGGCATCCCTGCCCAACCACGCTCCCAAAGAAACGATGATGTGGCGACCACGGGATCATTGACGCTGCGCGTCCGTGTCGGCAACCAGAGAGCGGATGCGAACAGCCCCCTGCGCCAGCATATCCTCACGCAGATCTCCGCGGGAGATGGTGCCATCATCGGTGTTCCTGGTGCGGGCGGCAAACAGCGGCTGCCCGTAAACATCGCGCTGGTGATCGACCGCTCCGGTTCCATGGAAGGCGAGCCGCTCGAATATGTCAAGCGTGCCTGCGCTTATGTCGTTGACCTGCTCGGACCGGACGACGTACTCTCTATTGTCACGTTCGAGGAGACAGTAGAGGTTCTGATGCCCGCGCGTCGCGTGACGGAACCGGCGCTCATCAAGCAACATCTGCAGCGAATTCTGCCGGGAAACACGACGAACCTATTTGACGGCCTGTATGCGGCGGGTGCGCAGGTCGCGTCCGTTCCCGGCGCGGCGAGCTACGTATCCCGTGTACTTCTGCTCACGGACGGGGAACCCACAGCAGGACTGAAAGATTTCCCTTCGATTGTCAGTCAGGTCGCGGATCTGAAACAGCGCGGGGTCACCGTGACGGCTCTCGGGTTTGGCCCCGACTACAACGAGGAGCTGATGGCGGGGATCGCGCGGCGATCCGGCGGCAACTACTATTACATCGCCCGACCCGAGGAGATACCCGATGTCTTCCGCAAGGAGATTGAGCAGGTGCTCGGCGTCACGGCGCGAAATCCACGACTGAGCCTGTATCTGCCGCGCGGCTGCGCCGTCCGTCAGGTCTTAGGCTCTGATCCGGTGATGGGACCTCGCACCGCCGAAATTGCGCTGGGAGACCTGGAGAGCGGCGCGACCGTCAGTAAGCTCTGGGAGATGGAGCTTGGCCCCCGCCCGTCCGGGACTTATCGGATTGCCAAGGCAGTGCTGTCCTGGGAGGATGGCACAACGGGACGAGCGGAAACAGCGATGGTGAACGCGGTCGTGGACTTTGTTACTGACCCGGACCCCGCGGCCCTTGCTGCGGGTGGGGACCCGGTCGTGGCGCAGGAAATCGCCGTCGCAATGGCATCCCGAGACCTAGAAAAAACGATGATGGGAATGCGGACGCAGCAGCTGAATGTCGCGGATGTCACGGCAGCGCTCGATCGGACGCAGCAGCTTCTGAAGACGCAGGGACGCGACGGGGCAGCGGATGAACTGGCGCAGGCGGCGCAGGCTTTGCGGCGTGGCGCAGAGGGAGATGCCGAGAAGACATTGATCGGCACGATCTATAATCTTGACCAGGGCAAGCGGCATTAAGGGAAGCGGAATCATACATGCGAATCAGTGGTGACAAGACAATGCGTGTCTCCGGTGGGGACGCGACCATGAATATCTCTCTGCCCCCTTGCCCGGTGTGCCAGACGCCTGGGGTTCCCGGCGAGGCCTTCTGCCAGGAGTGTGGACTCCTCGTTGGGTCGCGCGTGGGCGACGCGCCCGAAGCGCCTCGGCAGCTGCCCAAGCTCGTGGATAGATCCGGACGGGAACATGCTCTTCATATAGGCGAAAACACAGTTGGTCGGGAAACCGCCGATATCCTGCTCCCCAGCAAAACGGTTTCGCGTCGCCATGCCATAATCGTCGTGAGTGATGTGGGTCTGTATCCGCAGCTCCAGGATACCGGCAGCACAAACGGTACAAAACACGAGGGCGCGAAAATCGTCCCTGGTAAACCGGTGAATCTGCAGGACGGGGACATCATCCAGTTCGGCGACATCCACTTGAAGGTAGTAATTCCCGTCTCGGAAAGCGCCGATAAGCTTCCTGCCATCGCCTCCTATAGCTCAGGAGAGACGGCTATCGCCACGGCGGCGCGTTCTCTGGCCAGCCTCACCCGCGCCAATGGAACCAAGTACGAACTTTCAGAGGGTCCAAATACCTTTGGACGGCAGGCATCGAACAAGTACGTCCTGAAGGACGATTCGTATATTTCCGGGGCCCATGCCGTGATTGAGCAGGAAAACGGGCGTTATAATCTAATTGATTTAAACAGCACTAATGGAACGCGCTTAAATGGACGTCAGATTGCCGCGAACAAGCGGGAGCTCCTCAGCGATGGCGATGAAGTCACTTTTGGACAGACCCCTCTGACGTTCCATACCAACGGAGAGTAATCGACGTGATCTGCCCCCAGTGCGGAACGCTCAATCAGAACACCGACGATAAGTGTCTTCGGTGTAAACGACCCCTTCATCCGGAATCGATGAAGGGGAAAATCCCCTGTTCGGTTCATGCGAACCGCGAGGCAACGACCGCCTGCGGTTCCTGCGCGATACGGCTCTGTGACGCCTGCGCGGTCAACTGGAACGGGATCGACTATTGTGAAGCGCACGCACCGGCGGAAGCGGTTCGAACGGAGTTCGATGAGGACTACGAAAAGGTGCCGGTGCTTGATCCGGCAAAGAGCGAGCTGGCTGGGTTCGACACACGGGCAGGTGCGGTCTTTGTCGATGCCCTTTTGATCGCCCTGATTGCCGGTGTACTTGCGATGACCTTCTGGCTCGTGACCCAATCCCTCAATTTTCTGGTCTCGCCTGCGGCGGCGCCGTTTGCTTATTATTTTTATCGCATACTGTTCATCATCGGCGTTCCCATATATGTCGCCGTTTCAACCGCGATGAACGGGCAGACGGTCGGTAAGCAGATAACCGGTGTCATCGTGCTGGAACCGGACGGGCATATTCTCAACGTACGAAAGTCGGTTATTCGTACGCTTGCCGCGATTATCTCGGCCCTGCCGTTGGGACTCGGGTTTTTCTGGGCGTTGTGGGACAAAGAACACGAAACCTGGCATGACAAGATCGCAAAGACGGCGGTATTCAAATGGGGCGGCGGTTTGTAGAGATACCTGACTATGGAACAGAGTAATGTGACGGTCTCCTCTGCAGCCGCGGATGAACCAACGGACGAGATGGATGCCGGGGCTATTCAGCGAGCCTGGGCAGCCCTCAACATTTCCGCGCGGAAGCCCAAAGTTCACTTGGACATCGACTGGGCCGCACGAACG
>JAZKEA010000681.1:0-1696 GCA_040387315.1 Armatimonadota bacterium
CTAAAGTTCGCGAACAATACAAAGGCCCCTGTTTACATCGCCTACAGTTTTGCCAATCAGCAGCTTAAAGCGACGATCTACGGTGCGAAAACTCCGGGCCAACGGGTCTCCCTGCGCCCAGTAGTGCAGAATCTCGGCCCCGGCAAGGTAAATGCCCAGCTTTATCGTCTGATCAAGCAAAACGGCAAACTGGTCGCCAAAGAGCGTCTGTTCGCACACCAGTACCGCTGGGACCCCAAGAAGCGGTAGACGACTCGGTCATGCCGGTATACTGACTTTATGTCTGACACTTTGCCTGAGGCACTTACCGAAGCCGATGTTCTGCGTTTATTTGAGGAGAGCGGTGCGCTGCTCTCCGGACACTTTGTTCTGACCAGCGGCAACCACTCCGACCGCTATTTCGAGAAGTTCCACGTTCTGAATCAGCCGCGCCACGTCGAGACGCTGTGCCGCGCCCTCGCCGAAAAGCTGCGAGACACAAAGCCGGACGTGGTTCTGGGACCGACGACCCTTGGCATACTGCTTGCTTATGAGGTCGCCAAGCATCTCGGGATTCCCGCGGCCTACGGCGAAAAAGGTGCGGACGGGAAGCGGTTTCTGCGCCGCCCGGAGCACATCAAGCCCGGTCAGCGCGTCGCGGTTGTCGATGACGTACTGACGACGGGCGGGTCAATCCGCGAGTGTATCGAACTGGTGGAAACGCAGGAGGCGACGCTCTGCGGGGTGGGTCTTCTGGTGGATCGCTCCGGTGGCAAGGTGACCTTCGATGCGCCTACTGTATCCCTTCTGCCTATGGCGGTCACAAGCTATCCTCCGGATGCCGTCCCGGACTGGCTCGCGGCGATTCCCATCCACCGCCCCGGCTCCACCGGCAAAAAGTAGCGTACGAGAAGCAGCGGATGGAAGGCCCTCGTCTGATATGGCAGTATAAGTGGCCGAAAGCCCCTTTGGAAACAGGGCCTCGCTCTGCCTGTATCACCGCTGATCACATTGTCACCGTTGCTTTTTGTCTGAATCGTCAGACGGGCGAACCACTCTGGCAAAAGCCTCCCGGTCACTGGCAAAGCTCGCTCGATCTAATAGATGTTGGGCAGGAAGTCGCTGTTGCAACGCGAATGCGGTGGGACAGCCCCGTTGTCTACTACGAAAATATCTACCGGATCGATATCAGCACGGGCGACCTGATGTATCCGGTCAGAGCCCCCGGACCTGCAAGCGCATTCCTTGAGAGGATGGACCGATGGCAGAAGCGTTCAACGCTGGGTACATCCGCTGCTCCCCTGTGCATTGACGGTAACGAAGTCATCGCCCAGGACGGAGTGCGCATTAGTCTCGCGACGGGATTGCCTGCTGCAAAGAGGAACACCCCTCATCCTCCACGGTCGGACCGCATGTTCAGCCCCACGGGGAATATTGTGTCCATTGGGGGGCGTGAAAATTGTGTTGAGGTAGTGGGTTTTGGTACTCTCTATCCCTCTCTGCCCGGTCTGGAGGGGGATGGTAGGCTCCTTACAAACACTTTTCCGCACGCCATGCACCTGAAAGATCTCGCCGGTAACGTGGTTTGGGTGAACGATGACCCTGCGTTTCGGGAATCAATGCGCTTCACACACTCTAGTATCTACTCTATCGAAAAGTACCTTCTGTTCACCGTTCAGTCAAGAGAACCCGGCGACTCACCGAGTCTGTTCAGCCT
>JAZKEA010000682.1:0-5346 GCA_040387315.1 Armatimonadota bacterium
TTTTCGGCTGCTGTTGCGTAGATAACGCCGCTCTCATCAATGGCAAACGCGTCCTCGATCTGCCACTTCGCCAAATCTTCGGCGCTCAGTCCCTCACTCACCTTCTTCAGCTGACCGTTCTGATACACGGAAAGGTCGCCGGAGGAACCCAGAACAACCGCTCCCGCTTCGTTGATCACCGTGCGCAGACCACCCGTCTGCGGCTCATCGGGCAGGTAAGACTTGCGACCCGAGGCGATGTCATAGATATATCTGCGGAACGTCAGCCCGCTGCCACTACCGCGGCGGTCGTTCCCGGGTACCTTGCCGCTCTCGGTCACGCCGCTCACAGAACTGAAACTGCGGTCCGTATCCGGCGTCGGGGAAACCCGCTTCAATGCCTTCGTGTTCACGTCATAAAGAGCAAGGTCCCGGAACAGAACGCCGGCGACAAGACCCCCGCCCGTGATCCCGAACGGCTCGAAGTTGCCGGGAACCGAATTGTGGATATCCGTCGTCGTGCGGGGCAGCTCCTCAGATGTCCCTGTCGCGATGTCGTAGACCATTCCCTTGCGGATGTTGCCGCGCAGGTCGGTTCCCACGACTTTGCCGGCATCGTTGATGGCACGGGGGGAGGTCAGACCGGGGATCGCCGTTGTTTGCCCGCTGCGGATGTCATACACGAAGCCTGTCGCGCCGATGTCGTTTGGCCCTATGCTGGTCCCAACCACCTGGCCCACGTTGTTGATCGCCTCGACATAGGTTACGGTAAAGCCGCCGGCGGGGTTGGGAATCACGGTCACCGTGCCGTCGGGCGACACCACTAATCCGTCATCGTATTGGATGCCCAGCGCCTTGCTGCCGACCAGGTAGCCGTCGCGGTTCCGATCAACGAAAACAGCGCGATAGGGCAGCGACACGATCTCGGTCACCACGTACCGTGCCGGTTCCGTGGAAGGAGCCACGGTGCTCTGTCCTGCGCCTCCGCCGCACCCGGCAGTGGACACCAGGGCAACGGACACAAGGGCAGTGGATAGAAGGGCAGTGGATAGAAGGGTGAAGGCACTAAGAGGCAGGGACAGGGATGTTAGGGCAGCAGTAGCAGCAGCAGCAGTGCGTGAGGTTCGTTTCATGAAAAATGCGGTCTCCTGAGGTCCTGGGATGAAGGGCTATTGGGTGAGTTTGTGGAAAAACTCTCTGGTCCTATCCTTGTGGGCCGATGCTCTTAGTTTCACTCGTTCGCCTGCTATTCCTGCACAGTAGGGCAAAGTAGGGCATTGAGGAACCTGATCCCTTGATCCCTTACCGCCTGCTGTCTACTTCCTCCCACCTCCTGTTTCGTTCGAAGGTGGTTTGCTCGTCTCAGAGGTAGAACCGTCCTGCCCGGTGAATGCTACGGCGACAGTAAAAGGAGACAGGCATGCAATTCTCTCAACTCTCGTCGGCAGTACGAACTGGGGTACTCGGGTTGACGGCGCTCGGAGCAATCGTTCTCTTCGCCGGTTGTGGCGGAGGCGGCAGCAGTAGTGTGACACCCGGTGGTGGCCCGGTAGTGCTTGCTCCCGCCTGCAGTAACCCAGCTCCCCTTACAGGCACTTATGACGGGGTTCCGACTTACATCGTGGCTCTTACGCCTGGTACCAGTGCCGCAGAACAGGCACCGCTCCTGGGCGCAAAGTACGGCTTTACGGTACAGTACACCTTTCCTTCTTCCTACTCTCCGCCGTATTTTTCGGCAGAACTCTCACCGGAAGCGCTTGCCCGGCTGCGGTGTGATCCGCTTGTTGCCGAGACCTTCTATGCCGGTATGGTCCGTCCCGCTTAGATTGACGGCTATCGGATTGTTAGATCTGTCCTGAGATAAGTACTCAATCAGTTCGCCAGGCTATTGGGCACCCGTTCGCGAAGCGTCTTCAATGCGGATTGGTGCCACTGGTTGCCCCGCTGGTGGCTCACTCCCTCCGCCTCTGCAATCTGTCGGAACGTCTTCCCCTCGGCATAGTGGGAGCGAATCACAGGGCAATCGTCGGCCAGTACATCCTTCTCCCTCTGTTTCTGGGTATTGATACAAAAGGAATTATCAGTACCCAGGATACCTAGAGCCATGTCGAAATACGGTTCACCGGCTGTCTCTCACAGGCTATCTTTCACCGGTTCCTGCGCGCCGGTCTGCCCAAGATTTACCGCGTGGTTGTCGGGGTTAATAAAAAGGCGTGACCCTCCCCATCCACGACACCGCGGCCTAAAATCTGACCTCGGTCGTTGATGTCGTAGGCTCCTCGGAGCACCCAGCCAGAATCCGCCGGAATCCTCGTCTGGAGGTCGTAGGTCTTGCCCCCCTGGTACAAAAAGGCGCGGCCAATCAACTTCCAGGGAAAATGGCCGCCCCAGCCACCCTTGGGGAGCGTCCCGCCCACGACACTGCCAAACCCGTTGATGGCTGCGGGAGCGTTGAACTCCACTTCCCCGCCGACAACCGAAAGGTTCGTGGCGACACCGTTCTCCAATAGGTACCCTGAACCTCCGGAAGAGGTCGCGCCCTTGGTGGAAAACGCCCAGCCCACAACCTGGCCCCGGTTGTTGAGGTCCATGGCATTGAAACGGTATTCGGTACTGTTCGTCTCGCGCAGGAGTGTGACAATACCGTTCGCAAGGATGGCGGCACCGTCTTCTTCATAACCAGAACCGTTCGAAGCGTTTGTGGTTCTGGTGAGGGCCTCTCCGAACATCACGCCGTTGTCGTTGATCCCCCAGGGATTGAAAACCCTTTGCGCGGGAAGGGTCAACTCGGACATCCGCCCCTCCTGCCAGAGGAAACTGTGCGTACCGTAACCGGGGTCTCCAGGATTGAGGATATCGGAAAAACCGATAATTTGGTTTCGGTTGTTGAGGTCGTACCCTTCGGTGTGCCTGCCCCCGAGCGAGCCGATATTCTGCGCTACGCCGTTCTGCCAGAGGAACGTGTGTGTTAAGTACGGATTAGAACTCGTAGTACTGCCAGTACTGCCAGTACTTGACTCGCGAACAACAATTGTCACGAGGCTGGCACCGTTATCGTTGAGTGCGACTCGCCGCACCTCTTCAATGGGGCCGGAAACCCCAGCAGGAAGACCAAGCGTCTGCATGGCTCCGTTCGGGCTCCGCAGAAGCGCGCCCTGATTCCGCTCTGGCCCGTAACCGATGATCTCCTCGCGGTTGTTGAGGATGCTTGGGGTGAACTGATCGTAGATCCCCAGGTCGGTGATCTGAAAGAGGGGGTCCTGGCTCAGGGGGTCCTGGCTCAGGGGCAATGGGACGGGCGGGGAGACCTGGGTAGCGGAGCCGCCACCGCAGCCGGAGAGCAATCCGTTAAGTCCAGTAAACGCAGCCGAGGCTGCCATCAGCACGAAGGAACGGCGCGATGTCCTATGTAATGTCTTCAGCGGTGATGTCTCCAGTGATGTTCCCTGTGGTGTCGTACGTGACGTGCTGATGGATGTCATGTGTGGTCTGTGGTCTTTTCCTTGAGACATTCGAGGGCAGCGCGGGATTTGAGAGAGCTAGCGCCTCTGCACCTCTGCATTGCAGTCTGCAACAGTAGCGCACTCTGCTGATTTCTGTCAACACGGACACTCTACGGATACTCTCTAACGCTACACGCTAGTGTGCATTGCCGGCTTTGTGCTCCCCTGAGTCTGTCTGTGTCCGTTTGATTTCGATAAACGCTCTTTAAGAACACAAGGATATATCTTGTTCGCGCAGCGGGCTGTAGCAATGTGGTACTGTTTCGCTGACTGCCTGTCTATTGGTCCGTTCAAATCCTGGTCTATTCAAAGAGCCTCGGATGGGGCGTTGCTTCTGGCCGTACACCTCCAACTCGACCAATGCAACTCGACCAATGCAACAGTTAAAACTGAAACAGCTAAACAGGATATCAAATAGTAGTGCAAAACACACAAACTCCCGCAATACTCCCGCGCGGCGGCAGATCCGTTCTTTCACCACGTGTGGCGTTCGCCGCTCTCGTGGGGATACTGGTAGCGGTGGCAGCCCCCCAGCCTGCGCTGGCCCAGAGGAGCAATAACAGCAATATCCTTCCCATCCGGCTCAAGCTCGGTGTCTTTCTGCCCAGCGACCGCGACACCAGAAAGGTTTCCGGCAGCACGCATCTCAGCGGCGAAGTTGATGTCGCCCTGCCGTTTTCCGACAGGAGCGGTGCGCAGACGTTTCTTTCGGTCGGCTTCAGCAAGCGAAACGGTACAGGGTTTGGAATCGGAAGCAGCTACCAGGTTATTCCCATCTCGCTGACCCAGATTAGCTCGCCTCAAAACCCAGTGGGCCGCGTGACGGGCAGTATCTACTACGGAGCCGGGGTCGGCCTGTACTTTGTCAAGGTAACCGGTCTTGTGCGAGCCGCCTCGGTGGGCTCCTTTGTCTATTCCAAAAGCCGGGCGCTGATTGGCACTTCTCTTGTCGCGGGGTATCAGACGCCGGCCTCGTTCTTTATCGAAGGCAAGTACCATGTGGTGACCGGTACCGTTGAGGGCTATAGCCCGAACGGACTATCTGTCTTCGTTGGTAAACGTTTATGAGTTTGTAGCTGGCCAAAAAGACGAAAGAGCACTGCCTCCTACACGTCCGGTTCTTCCTTAGGTTGTGTGAAGTGGCATTCTGTCAGCTTGTTCCCCTTGTTCCTGCGTGTGGGGTTGCGGCAAGGGGACCACCTTGACAGCTTGAAAAGAGGACGAAATGAAGGGCTATACCCTCACCGTGGCAAAGTTGCAGCCCAGTATTCTCGTGGTAGACGATGAACCAAATGTCGTTCGCTTAATCCAGATGCATCTGAAGCGCCACGGCTATCAGGTTGAAACGGCACACAGTGGGAGGCAGGCCCTTGCCAAAATCAAGGCGAATCGGCCGGATCTTCTGATCACTGACTGGACAATGCCGGAGATGGACGGATTGGAACTGCTGGGCCTTGTTCGACAGGATCCTGCACTCGCGGGTATACCGGTCATCTTGCTGACCGCGCGGCCCAATGACGTGGGGAGCGGCGAACGACTGCGGGAGCATGTGGAGTGGTGTAAACACAGGACGCCGGAGATCGAAGCCCTGCACATTGATGACGTACTTCTAAAACCGTTCAACCCTAAGGACTTAATACTGGTCGTCGAAAGTTTCCTGCAGAGGCCCATATAGGTTTTTGGTACTCCGATTCCCATAACCGATCCACGTTCATCAGGGTTCCTGCTCCTGCTTTTTTACCATCAGCTGGGCATGTGTCTTCCGAACCGCTCGGATCCGCTGTAGATCCTCAGCATTGCCATGAATTGCAGGTCCCCAATCGTCGGGCAGGCGTTCGAGAACCAATGCGGCAATCTCTGCCGG
>JAZKEA010000682.1:5356-6327 GCA_040387315.1 Armatimonadota bacterium
CTCCCAAGCCCGTCGAACAGGTGGAGCGAGCCAAACAGCAGGATGAGGAGGACCTGGACCATGCGGCAGCCAAACGGTAGGTATTGCGGTATCGGTCTTTACGCCCCGCCGCTTTGAATGTGAGCGGGCGCTATGCCCCCTTGACCGCTGGGGCCAAAGATGGCGAACAGACCGCTCAACAAAGAGGTCTTCTGACCGCTCACCGATCGACTGGCGTCAATGCTTCCCTCCAGGGGTCCCAGGACAACGAAGCTGGAAGCCCCGGGGAAGCGTGTTGTCTGGTGCAGCGTGAGGTAACCATGACTGGTGCTAGGGAATAGCTGGCGCAACTGAGGGTGTTTCATCATCTCCTGAACCAGCGGGCTCAGGTGCTCCTCTCCCAGCAAACGGTTCCACGCATTCTCCACATCAGCTGCCGCACGGGCATCTTGTTCCGTAAACATGTTCTGCCTCTCCTGCCGCTTTGGGATACCATTTCTCCAGCGCGTCCTGATTTCCTGGGTGGAGTAACCGATACATGCCTGAGGCAGCGCCACGGACAGGCGCCAAAAGACTGGTAGGGCCACTCTGAAAAGGAACCCAGCAAGCGGCCCTTTTCATTCGTGATAACAGCGTTTATCACGAATACAATGGATGGTTCTTTGAGACCGCATGGACTACTGACTACTGCGCGGGATGGGGCTCTTAGGGAAGATTGAACGGATCATCGGGAGGCAATATTCCTTCTTCTCGCTGGGCTTCCCACTCTTTGTGGTAACGGTAGTACGCTTCCTCTTTCAGTCGCTGGTAGTCGTCATAGTTACCCATGTACTCTTTGACCGTCTGATCTTCGACTTCCAGAATCCGATCGCAGACGACGTTCAGGAACTCCGGTTCGTGCGAGATAACGATGACCGTGCCCGGATAGCTCGGAATGAACTCATGCATCAGCCAGGAGCGGGCTGTGATGTCTAGGTGGCTCGTCGGTTCGT
>JAZKEA010000683.1:0-3587 GCA_040387315.1 Armatimonadota bacterium
GGTTCGCCGCCGCTTCTGGTTTGGCTGGTTGGTGCAAAAAGGCTAGTAACGCAGGCGGGATTTGAACCCGGCGCCCTCGGTAGGTGAACACTTCAGGCGGCAACAGGGGGTTTAATACGACCGGCGATTCACCCCACGCCACTGGCCGAAGTCTGCCCCCTGTGCGCGTACCGCACGCGCCTCTACGTCATATTTTTCCAATTAATCTCCGTTATTATACCGCACTCACCGGCAGGCGCTCACCCGCGCGATAGGACACTCCCGACACGCCTCCAGGTACTTTTCAAGGAACGGTACGAAGTGCTTGTACATCCCCCAGCCGTTCGACGCATTGAACTGCTCAAATCGTGCCGGGTCCGACTTCAGAAGCGCGATGCCCTTCTCCAGCGGCTCGATAAGCTGCGCTGCCGTCTCGATGCCGTTTTCGTCGGGACGCCACACGACACCGTAAAGGCCCGCCGCTTCCGCCATCCGGTTAAGGTTGTGCGTGATGTTGGCGCTGTATTCGTATTTAGCGGGCGGCATACCGGGGGCTGCCGGGTAATCCGCTTGGAGGTAAACGTCTAGACTCATGGTTTCATTGTATCCCGCACTTGGTCCGCATAAGCGACATTATCGCTACCAAATGCAGGGAGTCTAACAGCGAGGCATTAGCACTTCAGCGCCGTGCGGATTGTTGCCGTGAAGGTGATTGAGAGCCGACTGTTGCGCGGGCGGGAACGACGGGTCAATCTCATGCGCGAACACCATTGATAGGTGCCGCTTGATGATTTCGGTTTGCTCCGCAGTCAGCGGCTCCGACTTCCCGTTAATCTCGAAGAAACCCATCAACCAGTATGCGAAATCTCTTGATGACATAGGGTGATTGTACCAGAAATAGCTTATGAGAATGACCGTTCCCGTAACGAGTTAATGATACAATGTATCATGCGTGAAACGAGATTCGATATAGTCAGGTTCGCCCAGTCGGTCAAGAAGGCGCGGGGTGATCGGGGGTTGCGGTCGTTCGCGGGCGGGTCCGGCGTGTCCACCGCGACGATATCGCGTATCGAGACGGGCAAGAGTCCCGACATCGAAACGTTCCTGAAACTGTGCGACTACATAGGCGAGTCGCCGGGTTCCTTCCTCGGTGAGAACAGTTACCCCGACACGATACCGGCGCGCGAACGCGGGATGCTTCAGCACATCAGCGACAGCATAGCAAAGCGGCAATACTGGAACGCGCTGTCATGGGCGCATCTGTTGACGGGAGAACTGCTAAGGAAGCAGCAGGAGATTGACCGCTAATCAGTCGAGGTTGAACAGTGCCGCCCAAAACCCGCGTTTCTTCGGCGCGGGGGTGACAGATTCACCCGGCAAGCCATCACCGTTCGCGTCCGGCGATCCTGGCGAGGTTTGCGCGGCGATCCGCTTCGCCTCCACCTCCGCTATCAGCCGCGTCTTATCCGCCCGCAAATCTTCGATGGTACGCAAACACTCCGCTATCGACACGGACTGTTCCCGTAAGCGTTCCTGTGCCTCCTGCCATCGCTGTTCCATAAGCTGCGCTTCCAGCCGTGTCATGCTCACCGTTTCGGGAACGGCTATGCTATCGTTCCGCTTCGCGCCGGACTGTTTGCGTTTCTGTTCGCGCTCGGTTAGTTCGACCTGGAGGCGGGGCATCTCCGACAGGGGGAACGCTTGCGCCTCACGAACGCCTGTTTTCGTCTTGCGCGTGATGGCGTGGACGCCGTAGGAGGCATCGGGGAGGACGATGCGCTGCACGCGCTGGAGGGTGACGCCGCACGCCGCCGCCGCTTCTTGCAGGGTGATGACTTCGGCGGCGGCGGGCGGGGCAGGATCGTCGGGAACGGGAACGGTATCGGTGTCGGGCATGGCGTGAGTATTAGCGTTCGCGTTTCGGATTCCTGCACGGACGGGAACGGGAACGCTCCGCGTCAGGGCGAAGCGTTGGCGTTATCGTTCGTCCCTGCGCCCAACCGGAAGAACTCCAGCATCGCGCTTACTGCTGATTCGTCGTCGCCGTCGTGCCGCGCGTCCCACATGAAACTCGCCGTCACCACTGACGCCGGGGCGGAATCGTCGGCGCGGCTGCGTTCGCCAGTAATGGCGGCGGCGCGTTCTGCCAGGGATTGCCGCCCGGTTCGGCTCGCGTCCCTGAATCTCCGGGACAGGTCAAGTAGTTGCGAACGTTCGGCGGCGGTGATCGCTGCGGTTCGGTCGGTCCTTGCTACGGACTCGGAAACTTTCGACAGTGAATCGTCCATGACTAGCATCCTATCCTTTCCACGCGCCGAACGAAACGCCGCCCCGCTTCTTCGCAATCGCAAGCCGCGCCGCCTCCCTTCCGTGGCCTTCTGGCAGGACCGGGGCCGGTGTATCTGCCACTTTGACGTACCGGGCCTTGTCTGGGGCGTGTGGCGAAGGGAATGGGGTGTTTCCGGTTCGCCCTTGCCCCGCGTAGTGTTTCATATTCGGGTTCTGGAGGTAGTGAACGAGCAGACCCGCGCCGCCCGCCCTGCCGTCAGCTTTCCGCCGCTTGTATTCGTCGAGGTGGTAGCGGCAAAGCGTCGAGCCGATGACCTGGACGAAACGAACCGCTTGTTTAGCCGGGATGGTTTCGGCTGTGAGAAGGTGAACTGCCTCCTGATCATGATCATCCATAGCGGCGATTGCCGTCACGATTCCAGAAGGGGTGTCGGTCTTTTTACTCTCAATTTCTATAGGCTCAGGAACAACGACGCCCGCTTTCTGCCCCTGATCATGTTTCGGATGATCAAGGGGTGTGTCAGAGTCGTTGTTTCCCGTAGGGATATATATAGTAATAGAGGGGGAGGGGTTCTCCGTGCTCACACCTTCGCTAACTTCCGCGCTTACAGGTGCGCTCACTTTTCGGCGGGTTCGCGGGGCGGCGGCGGCGATCTCCGGTTCCTTGAAGTCGGCGGGGGGCGACGGCTTGAAGGCGAGCATCGCCCGCACTTCGCTGATGTGCGCTTTCGGGTAGATGAGCAGCATCTGGTCCCGTTCGTCCTGGGTGGCTTCCGCGATGCCGTGTTCCCTGAGTTCCTTCACCCAGCGACGAATCGTGCTACGGTCGCGGTTGTACTGATCCGCGTACCATTTCATGTAGGCGTGTGCGTTGCCTTTGCGATGTCCGGTGCCTTCGTCCTTCTTCTGGGAGAACTTCCACACAAGTTCGTAGAAGCGCAGGGCGGGGCGGCAAGGGCAGGTTCTGACACGGTTCTTTTTCGGCTTCGGTGCCGTCGTTCGCGGTTCGTTCGCGCCGGAAGTGTTGACAGGTGCGGAAGTGTGCGAGTACACTGTATTCGCAGTGAGCGGTGCGTTCATAGGGAAGATCAGTTCCTTTGTGTTCGTATCGTGAGGGGAGGAGCGCGGCAAACGCTCCTCCCCTCAACTATTTTTAAGATTGGTCGATTCTACTTCGGTTGGTCGGCGGGTGTCAAGCGGTGTGCTGCGACATCGGCGCGGTGTAGTAGTGGTACATCAGCCCCGAATGTTCCTGCGAGTGCATGAACTTGTAGCAGGTGCCATCCTTGACGATGTATTCGGGCGGGTCTTTCCGCTCT
>JAZKEA010000684.1:0-7759 GCA_040387315.1 Armatimonadota bacterium
CGGATAGGTCGGCTGACCGGGCACAGTCAGCGTCAGTTTGTTGTCCGCGAGGGCAACGACCATTCGCGAAGTGCCGAGCAGGTAGGTCCCTGCTTCGTCTTTGAGAGCCACGGTCGGAGACGCATCGGCGGTAGCGGCTGCGGGCAATGCCAGGTCCGCAGGTACATCCACAAGGTTTGACCAGACGATATTAAGCGATCCTTGCGCCAGCGGGGAGCCCGTCACATTGGTCAGCAGTACAAAACCAAGATTCTTTTCGGGCAGGAGGGCGACCTGGGCATTGAACCCGTCGATATTCCCGCCATGCTCGAGGACCGACAGTCCCCGCCACTTCCGGATGAACCAGCCCAGCCCATAGTCCATGACCTTTGGCGAGATAGTCATTTGCGGCTTGACCATCTCCTGAAATCCTGCCTCACTCAGAAGGCGTTTCCCACTCGGCGCAACACCCCCTTTTAGCATAAACCGGAGCCACTGGGCCATATCACGCGCGCTGGAGTTAATCGCGCCCGCCGGGGCAACCGCTTCGATGTCGCGGATTGGAAGCGGCTGGCTGCCGGGGTTCACGGAGTCCGGAACATAACCGATGGCGAAGTCTTTGGACTTCTGCATGGTCTTAACACGCAGGTTGGAGTTGGTCATTCCCAGAGGCTGAAAAATGCGCGTCTCGATCACCGCCTCATACGGCATCTTCTGCACACGCGAAGCAATCTCTCCCGCGGCGGAAAACATCAGGTTCTGGTACTGGAACTTCTGTCGAAAAGGAGCCGTTGGCTTAACGTCAGCGAGCAGGCGGATTCCCTCCTCGCGCGTGAGCACCCCGCTGACCCAGGCAAGATCCGTTCTCGGCAGGCCGGAACCGTGGGACATCAAATCGCGGATCGTGATATTCTTGTCGGCTTCAGGGTCCTGCAGTTTAAAGTAGGGAAGCACCTTCTTCGGCGAGTCGTCGAGGGAAAGCTTACCATCGTCCTGGCTCATGAGTACGGACGCCGCCGTGAACGATTTGGAGGAGGAACCGATCGCGAACAGGGTATCGGGAGTGACCGGCTTGTTACCAGCAACGTCTCTCAGGCCGAGTCCCTTAAGATAGATTATTTTGTCTCCCTGAACAATTACCAGTGCGGCGCCGGGGACACCCAAAGCGGTTTGCTGCTTCGCGATTGCTTTTTCAATGGCATCAAGACGCTCCGAAAGAGACTTTGATGCGGTAGACGTAGTAGGAGCGGTCGCTGTTTGATAGGCTTGTGCGGCCGGGATTGGCAAAACCGGAGACGCGAGCAAGATGGCGGCCAACACGGACGAGCCAAACAGGGTACGTTTAGTCATAATGGTTTTACAGACACGCAGAGAATCAGGGGGTTACGCCTACCCCACGCAGACTTTATTCTGAGACCGCCCTCAGGTACGCGACCAGCAGGCGCGCCAGTGTTTCCGGAGCGTCGCGGTGCATGATCTCAAAGCCGTGGGAGTTTTCCGCGGGAAACGCCAGTGTCACCGGGCGGGCACAGAGTCCATGAGAGGCGGCGCAGGAGGCATCGGACCCTCCTCGTGTCATCGCCTGCCACTGGAGCGGACCGATTCCCGAACTCTCGGCGGCTTTTTCGAGCAGATCCAGATCGGTCGGTGACATCGTGGAGTAGGAGTCTGTCACCCAGACTGTCGGCGTGGCGGAGATGGTGACGGGTGCATCCGGAGTCGACGGCCCTATTTCCAGAGCGACACAGATATCCGGTCGTATATCCTGCATCAGAAAGAGTGCCCCCTCGCCGCCAACCTCCTCCGATGCGCTGGCGACGAATAGAATGTCGCCGCCGTTCGTCAGATTTTCACCAGAAAGCATTTCCAGCGCGAGCAGCCAGGAGACAACATCCGCACGATCATCCAGGAAATAGGAGCAGATAAGCTCCCCATTGCCGATCTCGGTCAGCGTTCGGCGACTCGGAGCGATAACCACGCGCGAGCCGGGACGCACCCCCTTCTCTATCAGGTCCGCCTCCGACAGCCCCGTCTTGACGGTCGCCATCTCCCAGGTGAGTGCATGGCCCTCGCGAGACTGCTGAATTGCGGAAGCGGGAGAGAGCGTGTGTATGGATCCGAACGACAGCACGCCCGGCATCAGAGATTCGCCCCGAGCGAGTATAGCAACCGGGCCTTCTCCCCATTTCCAGGGGAACGCCCCGCCGAGCGGCTGAACCAGCAGGCTTCCATCGGCCAGTACAGCGGATACCAGAAGGGCTATCTCATCCAGGTGCGCGGTGACGACGATGCGCGGCTTTTGCGGCAGAGGATAGCCCGGCAGACCCGTCCGCAGGTTCCCCTTTGCATCGGTTTCGTGACGGCACCCCAGGACTGACAGCTGCTGAGCCACAAAATCGCGGACGGCGGCTTCCTGACCGGGCGGGCCGGGAAGGGCGACGAGCGAGGAGAGAAGGGAAATAGAATCGGGAAGCAGCGGCATCGTACCACTATTGTACTATCAAATCAGCGGCTCGTTACTCGGCGCGGTAAGCAGGATTCCGGTATCTTCGAGCAGCGCTTCCAGAGAAGGGGACGGCATGACGGTAAAAGGAACCTTCATCAGTTGTGCGACGCGTCTCGCGGTCACTAGAGCGGATACTCCTGCAACGTCCATATCACGGAGACGCGTCGCATCCACGGTGAGATGGAGCGGTTTGTTGCCGATTGCAGTGAAAACTGTGTCTCTAAACGGCAGGACGGTCGAGATATCCAGGATACCGGAGACCTGCAGTGTGACGCGCCCGCTCCCATCCGTGTCTTGGTGGACGCGAAGTTCCGGCAGCGCTTCCAGTTCAGCGCAGGCGTCCTTCGGCAAAGAAGGGACACTTGCCTGCGCGGGCGCCAGTGTTCCCTGGGAATGTGCAAATACCGCATATGCCGAGCCCAATGGCACAAATTCTCCGCGCCGCTTGCGTCGTCCGCGGGAATCCGATGGCGCATGTGCGCGAAAAACGCCCTCTTTAACGGCAGTCAATGTCATGAGAAAATACTCCGGAAACAAAAACAGGCTATGCAAGCAGGCTGCAACTAATATGCCATGTAAAACCTCGGAACCGAATTCCCGTATTTCTGCCTGATGTCTAATTCTCAGGTTCTCAGGTAAACTTGCCGTAACTCAGTTTGGCATTAAGGAAACTCGTCAACGATGAACAGAGCCAAGGGCATTCTCCGCGCCGCGACCCCGATCATAGTGCTTCTTGCAGTGGCCGCAGGGGCGCGCCTGCTGCCGTCCTTAGCGGAGAAAGGCGAGACCATCGAGATGCAGGAGGGCAGGCTGATCGCCGCATCTTCCGCACAGAAGAGCCCACCATCCAAAGGTAAGAAAACAGCACCACCCGCTGTGATGCCAAAGCCCGTCGATGCCAAAACCCAGGGGATTCTCCAGAAAGTGGTCAGCAGCCAGCTGTCCGCCTTTCGAAAAGACGATTTCGCGCGGGCTCTGCTCTATAGCGGGCCGGAGTTTCGCCGAACCTATACCCCTGCGGCTTTCAAACAGATGGTGCAGGTGGGATACCCTCGCCTTCTCAACCACAAAGGCGTGCGGTTCGTCACGGCTAAGCGAGCGGGCGCTATGGCGGTGATGCCTGTTTTTGTGAAGTCGCAGGACGGAAGTGAGACAAGCTATCTGTATATTTTACGCAGAGATGCCGCAGTTCCTTTGGCAGCAAAGAAGAGCAAACCGACAAAACCAAGCGCGGACGTCTGGTTTATAGAAGGCGTCTCCCAAACGCGCGGTCCTGGAGATAACCCCGCGCCCGGCAGTATAACGGACATCCGCGAGGTGTAAAAAAGCGGGCGGTCCGGAACTTCATTTCCGGACCGCCCGCTTTTTTTATCCGAGGAGACTTACTCGGCTTCCGGGTAAGAGCCAAGTACCGTCACAAACAGTGACTGCTCTTCCAGCATCTTGAGCGCGTGCGCCACGGCATCTTCTTTGATGTGTCCCTGAAAGTCAATGAAGAAGACATATTCCCAGGGCATCTGCTTGGTGGGACGCGATTCAATCATGGTCAGGTTGATGTTATGGGCATCAAATGCGGCCATCGCGTGGAGCAGCGCACCCGCCTTATGCCGCACGGAAAAGAAGATGCTGGTTTTGTCTTTCCCGGAGGGCTGAGGTTCGTTCTGTCCGATAACGAGAAAGCGCGTTCTGTTGTGCGGAGAATCCTCGATGTGGGTCGCGACTACGGGAACCTTGTAAATCTCGGCGGCAATGTCGGTACAGATTGCCGCGCCCTCACTGTCAACCGCCGCCATCTGGGCTGACTTCGAGTTGGAGGTAACCTCGACCACTTCGACCTTGGAGAGTTTGTCCTTGATCCATGCCCGGCTCTGCGCGAACGATTGCGGGTGCGCGTAAAGCCGCTTGACGCTCTTCAGGCTCTCGGCACGCGTCGCCAAATGGTGGTCTACGGGAACGAACACCTCGGCGCAGACTTTCAGCCGTGTTTGGGAGAACATATCCAGCGTGTACGGCACGACCCCTTCCGTGCTGTTTTCCACCGGGACGATACCGTAGTCCGTCGCGCCGCGCTCCACCTGATGGAATACATCGGGAATCGTCTCCGTCGGCTTTAGTTCGCTGGAACTTCCGAACTTATTCAGCGCCGCGCGATGGCTGAAGGTTCCCGCGGGGCCGAGATAAGCGATACGCATCGGGGCTTCAAGCGCGCGCGATGCTGAGATGATCTCGCGGTAGATCGCCTGAACGGACTCGTGCGAAAGCGGTCCTTGATTCCGCTCTCGCAGGCGCTCGAATATCTGTCGCTCCCGTTCCGGCGCGAAGAACTGCCCGGCAGTTCGCGTCTTATTCTTTCCGACTTCCTGTGCAAGCCGGGCACGGTCGGAAAGCATCTGCAGAAGCTCGGTGTCGAGTGCGTCAATCTTTTGGCGAAGGTCCTCAAGTGACATGGAAACGGTGCTCCCTGCGCCTTATCGGGGCGGGTGATTTAATGGTGTACAATACGCTGACTGTGCGATGATAGTAAACACGCGTTTCGGCTTTTAGCGGACAGACGCCACTGCCTGAAATGCGCTGTCAGTATATCATGGGGACTGGACAATACTCGTCCCGCACATCCCCGAATATCAGTCAAGGAAAGCGCTTTATAATGCCAGATTGGTTCCGACGCCGATCTACCCATAATGATCCTGGAAGCAAGACTTCCGGCCCTTCCCCCGAAACTCCCGTAACCAGCAACGGTCTTCCGGATGCCGCGGCGGCAGTCCCGGAAGGGGCATTCACAAAATGCCAGAAGTGCAATGCGATCCTCTATACCAAGGATTTTGAGCGAGACCTCAAGGTATGCTCGAAGTGCGGACATCATCACCGAATATCTGCCGACGAGCGGATCGAGTACACCGTCGATGAGGGCTCTTTCTCCGAGATAAATGCGGATCTGATAGCCGTGGACCCTCTCTCCTTTCCGGAATACGCGGAGAAGCTGGCAAAAGGTCGAAAGGTCTCAAAGCATGCGGACAGCCTGCTGACCGGGACCGCCGCTATCGGCGGTCAGCCCTGCGTACTTGCGGTCGCGGATTTCGCTTTCATGGGTGGCTCTATGGGCTCCGTCTTCGGCGAGAAATTCGCCCGTGCGACAGACCATGCGATACAGGAAAAACTGCCGCTGATCGTCTTCTGCGCTTCGGGCGGGGCGCGAATGCAGGAAGGTCTGTTCAGCCTGATGCAAATGGCGAAGACCAGCGCCGCGGTCGCCCAGCTCGCGGAGTCCGCGGTTCCGTATGTCGTGGTGCTCACCGACCCGACGACCGGCGGCGCATTCGCTTCATTCGCTTCCCTGGGAGATGTGATCTTCTCCGAGCCGGGAGCTTATGTGGCTTTCGCCGGAACCCGGGTAGCACAGCAGGCTGCGCAGAACAAAAATCTGCCAACGAACTATCAGCTTGCCGAATTCCAGCAGGAGCATGGCATGGTTGACAAGATCGTGCCTCGGCGGGAGCTCTCGATCACCCTCGCCAGAACGCTCACCTTTTTTGGTGTCGGTAGCAAATCAGCTGCCGCCGATCAGGCGGGCACCGAAGCGGCCACACCGGGCAGCCAGATATCGCCCAATCAAAACGGGACTCAGTAACGACACCCTATGTCAAGAATCAATGTTCTGGAATTCGAAAAACTCGTCGCCGAACTCGACGACACTATTGCCAAGGCAAAGCAGGCCGCGACTCGGGAAAACCGAAATGTCCTCGCCGATGTCACCGAACTCGAAGAGGAGCGCAACCAGCTCCTGCGGGATTTCTTCGTTGGCCTGACGCCCTGGGATGAAGTCCTTCTCGCGCGTCATGCAAGCCGCCCCTACACGCTCGACTATGTCCCTTTGATCACCGAGGACTTTTTGGAGGTTCATGGGGATCGACTGTTCGGTGATGACGGGGCTTTAATCGGCGGTTTTGCCCAGATGGGCGGTCAGC
Source organism: Armatimonadota bacterium (assembly GCA_040387315.1). Lineage (GTDB taxonomy): Bacteria > Armatimonadota > Armatimonadia > Armatimonadales > Armatimonadaceae > JACMJB01. The sequence goes on from JAZKEA010000684.1 coordinate 6,451, forward strand.
CGACACTGCTTATCGGGCAGCAGAAAGGGCGCGACCTCAAGGAGCGGCAGAAGCGGAATTTTGGTTACGTCCGTCCAGAGGGCTATCGCAAGGCGCTGCGGCTGATGCAGATGAGCTCAAAGTTTCGGCGGCCTATCGTGACTCTTGTGGATACCCCCGGTGCAGATCCCAACGTCGCCTCCGAGGAGCGGGGAATATCGGAGAGCATCGCACGTAACCTGCGTGAGATGAGCGTTCTTTCCTCCCCCATCGTCTCCGTGGTTATCGGCGAAGGGGGCAGCGGCGGCGCGCTCGGCATCGCGGTAGCGGATCGCGTTCTGATGCTTGAGCACTCCATCTACTCCGTCATCGCTCCGGAGGGATGCGCATCGATTCTCTGGCGAGACCCGACGCGCGGTGCGGATGCGGCGAAAGCGATGCGCGTAACCGCGCAAGACGCGCTTTCGCTCGGGCTGATCGATGAGGTGATTCCGGAGCCGCTCGGCGGCGCCCACCGCGATCTGGAGACGACCGCAGCCGCGATAAAAGAGGCCGTCACACGCCATGTCCGCGAGCTGAATACACTTTCCGTCGCCAAGCTCCGCACCCTGCGCTATGAGAAGCTGCGCGCCCTGGGCAGGTTTTCCGAGGGGTTGGATACGACGGAATAGTTAGTTTCCGTGTGAGTTGAATGCCATGCAATCACCTGAAAAAGGGCTGTTTACTCAGGCAGTGATGGTACTCCTTTCCAGAGTGCCATCACTTGACGAGATAAAACAAGCGCTGCTTCTGGCCTGCCCAATCGAGGCGCGCAGCACGTTTGGCGGGAGTAACTGGTGTGAGGGTGGTCCCCTGCTCGTCCTGCCGTTTGCCCCTGAGAAGAACGGCTACCTTCTGGTGGATACTATAGAGCGCCCCTGGCCCGATGCCCTGGGTGACTCAGAGGACGATCTCGACGTTCCGCCCGCCTGGGCGGCGGGCCATTTCGGCCCGCTCTCGTTCGGTGGCTGCTTGAACCAGGCCGCTCTCCAGAGCTGGAAATGGAAGGCGGGTCGGCGCATTCAGGAGAAGCATGTCGCGTTTCTTCGTATCCGTCTAACGTACCTGCTCGGTGTTCTAAATCCCGATAAGGCACATCCTCTCCCACTCGCGAAAGCGGTGAGCCCTCTCGAAGAGCTCCAGTTCCTGACGCAGGTGAGCGGAGCACTTCTGACCCTGCGCGGTGCCCTGTGCCTCTTCTATCCGGCGGGCGAAGCGCTCCGCGATGCCGCTTTTGTCGAGGAGCGTCTGCATCTGCACCGGAGTGGTGGCCCCCCACCAATCGATGTCT
>JAZKEA010000684.1:7769-10487 GCA_040387315.1 Armatimonadota bacterium
GTCTGGACCAACGTCCGGTTTCAGATGGTGGATGCCTCGGGCACCTGGGCTATTATGGACACGGTAGGCATGGCCCAGATGGACCTTCCGGATGTCGAAGCGGCCTTTCCGCAGGATAAGCACGAACGGTTTCCCGCCGTAGAGGTGGAAGCGTTCCTGCGCAATCAGTCACTCCGCCTTCTTTACGACCCGACCGCCTTTGAAAGCCCCATTGCGTTACCCGGCCCCGGCGGCGTCCTCTGGCGTTCGTCGGGGCTGATGGCGAGCGGACATTACGGGCCACCGCGCACCATGATCAGGTTTCTTCCACGCACCCTGCTTCGCCCACCGCGCATTCTTCGCACCGCCTGATAGGATCGTCATTTCTCCTGGGCGGAGCGAGCTCGCTCCGCGCGCGCTGTCTTTTTAATCTCGTTCCAGGGAAAGCGGCGAGGTGTAGTCCGCTCCGTTGCGGGAAGGCCAAAGCCGAGTATCAGAGCGCGGCGGGGAATACCGGTGCGATTTGGCCCCGCGTAATGCAGAGTGCGATTTGCGTGAATCGTCGCCCCGCCCGGCAGCAGCGGACACGCAACCGCCTGCGCTGTGTCAATAGCTCCCTCCTCCAGTTCAAGGCCATGAATGCGCGGATCGCTTCCGATACTGTGATGCGGCGCGATCTCCAGCCTTTGTGAACCGGGCACAAACCAGAGGCAGCCATTATCAACAGTCGCCTCCTGAAGGGGAATCCAGAACGACAGAGACTGATACTCTTTGCTCGGGTCCCAGTACGCCTCGTCCTGGTGCCACGGCGTGGGCGCTCCGATACCCGCGGGCTTGAAGATCGCGTGATCCCCTGTCGGCTGGGTATCCGGGCCGAGCAGCTGCCGCGCAATTGCCAGAGCGTTGACACGGAACAGACCGTTCTTTAACTCCGGCGCATACCGCGCCGGGCCGAGGATCTGCGGAAGAGCGGCTTGCTTGCCCTCTTCATCCGTGCCGCCAAGGTCAAACTGGTTTCCCTCTTCGCGCCCTGCCCGGCGTTCGAACAGATCGTCATAGATCTCTCGCAGCCACGCTACTTCCTCAGGTGTCGTAATAGGATCAAGGGCGAGAAATCCGTTCTCTCGGAAGAACGCCACCTGATCCTGCGTTACTGTGACTGTCGGCTCCGCGGCGTCGGCATGCGGTGACGGGTTTCCGATTGCGGTGGTTGACATGGCAAAAGCCTCCCTGATACGATTTTGCTGTTGGTAGCGTACCAGGCGACATCTTAACCTGCGTTCGTTTTGCCCCAAGGAAATTATTGAACATGCCCCTTGCAGGCCGCAATGAGGCGATCTCCCGTCAAGTGTATTCGAACCCGGGCCGGGACACTGCGAGTTCAGGACTGCCCCTGCTGCCGGAAATCGAAATGCTGGGGTATGACCTGTTTCCCGCCGCGAAACGCTCCGGTCTTCCCCTGCACAGGCACGCTGCCGCTTTTGAAATTTGCTATATCGTCGATGGACTGCTGTTCTGGCATCTGCGGGATCAGACGTACTGCCTGCGCCGAGGCGATGTTTTTGTCACCCCGCCGAATGAGCCGCACGGGGGCGAGGATGCGGTGATGCAGCCCTGTGAGATCTACTGGGTCCAGGTGGTTATTCCGCAGCCGCCAGATGCGCTGTCCGGAATAACCGCAGAACAAACAGAGACAATACGGACCGCGTTGGAAACGACATCGCTTTGCCCTGCGTTTTCGTCCAAGTCCCCGGAAGACGTTGCCGCTGCCTTCGAGGCGCTAATGCGAATCCATCGAGACGCGAAAACAGGCGATGTCTTGAGTCCAGTTGCCGCACGCGCCGCACTACAGACATTGCTCGTCCAAATTGTACGCGATGCCGACGAGTCGGCACGACGTCAAAACCAGCTATCAGTCCCGCTTGCCCGAGCATTGGACTGGATGGAGACACATTTAGGGGAACCCTTCACGATTGATACCGCAGCGGCAGCCGCGGAGATCAGCACCACAGCCTTTCATGACCGATTTCAGCGGGAGGTAGGCGCCACCCCTGCGGAGTGGCGAACCCGCAAACGCATTGAACGAGCCAAATCGTATCTCATTCATCATCCGGAAAAGACGGTCACCGAAATAGCCCTGATGCTCGGATTTAAGTCCAGCCAGTACTTCGCGACAGCGTTCAAGCGTCATACCGCTCACACTCCAACGGAATACCGCCAGGATCACCAATCCGTAGGCGGCGCTTAGCGTTCTTTGATTACCCGCAGTCTGAACTACCTGTCGATGTGGGATAGTGGCTGGGCAAAATATACGAGAGAAGCACGCCGGGATACAATTATCTGTCGGTGCCGGTGCATTGGTGCCACAGGGAGGGTTCTTCAGAATTTATGGCCGAATCGATCACGCTGCGGGCCGTCGGAGACATGATGCTAGGGTCTACCTATCCCGACAGCCGGGATATGCCCCCATCAGACGGACGGGAAATTTTATCTGACGTCGGTCCCCTTCTGCGCTCGGCAGATATTACCTTCGGCAACCTCGAAGGGCCGCTTACCGAGGGAGGCGTAACCCAGAAGACTGGTCCAAACAGCTACGCTTTTCGGACCCCGCCACGATACGGACGCTATTTCAAAAACGCGGGCTTTGATATCGTCAGTGTCGCAAACAATCACGCCAACGACTTTGGCGAACGTGGGCGTAATTCGACGGTAGCAGCGCTGGACCGTCTTGGGATCGAG
>JAZKEA010000685.1:0-2606 GCA_040387315.1 Armatimonadota bacterium
GTCTCCTTCTGCATCACATCGTAAGTGATTTTGCGCCCTTCGCTTTCCTCTTTCGCGAATCGCAATTGCCTGACCTTAGAGTAAATCACAAACGTGTTCATACCATGCATGATACAGCGTTTCCCCTTTACTCGTCAACGATAATACAGTAGTTATCTAAAGTATTTCTTTATTAAGCTCTTGCGTGACAGTCCGGAATGGCTTATAATACTTTAACAAGCTAAAGTAAAGCTTTAGCCAAGGCAAGGGTTTATAAAAATGCAGAAAATTTACTTTATTCAGATGGCGGGCAACGGATGGAACCTGTACCGGACTGCCGGTATCACGACTCATTTCAGCAGCCTACGCGCCGCGAAGATGCTCATGGATGACACAAACGCGAAGCTGATCGTTCTGGACAGGAAAGGAAACCGACTCAACTAGCTTTAGCCGGACGGCAGGTACACCGTGGAAAGTTCACCTGCCGTCCTTTGACCCCCGAAGGAGTACGTAATGGAAGACACTTCCAACCCGCCAAAAGTTGCATATCTCGACACCGTAAAAGACATCGCAGCCCGTGATTTTGCCGCCAAGCTCCGCCACCTCGCGGAAGGCGATCTAGGCGATCCTTCCACTTGGATCAAGGCCGCCGAGCATTTCGGCTGCAAGGTGTACTGTCATGATGTTGGGTGCCTCCGAGGAGTCCACTGTCTCAATAATTACCAGGATGGCTGTGGATTTATCTACTTCAATCCTGATCTGACCGATGAGAAAATCTGCCGGGTTCTGGTTCATGAGATTGCACATCACCTATGTTGCGTCTACAGCCCGCCTATCGAAGCGGACGCGGTTATCCGCTGGATTGAGATTCCCGCAAGCTTCAGTCACCAGGTAGCCGCCGCAACCGAACGGTACGTTTTTCAGACACTGAAGGCTTAACGACACGGGCAGGGGCGCGGCTGCCTGACCAACGCGCAGAAGGCAAGGAACCTAATCATCATGAGCAATATCGTAAGAGCCACCGTATCTATCCAGGGCGTTCGTCCTCTCTTCTGGCATGCCTTCGGGCCGGATGCCATACCGCTGGAAAAGCAGGAGCGTACCGGAGTCGCGGGCAACGACCCCGAAGAGTGGAGGAAAACCGTACTGGTCACGAAAGACAATCAGCTTTACATCGAACCGACCTATGTTTTCGGCTGTGTCCGTGATGCTGCCAAGTACACCAAGAAGGGCAGGGGGAGCATCCAAACTAACGTTGCCGCTACTCTCCAGATTGTCGAAGACCGGGTACTGATTGATCGCTACCTTCCCGAGGGCGTCGAAAACATCCGTGATTCTGATGAGCCTGTCTACCTTGACGTGCGCTCCGTTCGGAACCCGTCTACCAAAGGCCGGAATGTTCGCTACCGTGTTGCGGCCTCAGCAGGATGGAAAACCTCTTTTACTCTCCTGTTTGATCGCACTATCGTAAGCCGTCCCGAGATGCAGGCTGTTCTGACCGATGCTGGTACCCTTGTGGGTGTTGGTGACGGTCGATCTATCGGCTTTGGTCGCTTCGTCGTTACCAGCTTCGAGAACGGCGAGTAATTTTCGATTTCTTGGCGGGCCGGGGATTGGTTAGGCATGGCAGGGTTCGGTAGGAGTAAGGCATGGCTAGACAAGGAAAATCAATTCCCCGAAATACGACATCTTTTCACGGCTTGGCTTCGTGCGGCGTGGAGTGGTATGGCTTCGCCGGGCTAGGTATGGTAGGGCGGGGTACGGCAAGACAAGGAAAATCAGATGCCTAAAAAGAGACCTCCTAGAGAAGTTTGGGACGACCTCCGGCAAAAGGTTTGGAATCGGGACGGCGGGCAATGCGCCCGCTGTCTCGTTTCTTTATCTCTGCGAGAGTGTCATATCGATCACATTAAGAGCGGCAAACTTGCTAACAACGCGCTCTCGAATCTTCGCGTACTATGCCGTCGCTGCCACGTTTTGAGAGCCTGTCACAGGCACCAGGGCATGATTGGCAGTGCACTTCGTGATGGCATCATTCCTCCGAACTGGAGAGAACTCACCTGGGAAGAAGACTAATTTTTGATATCAGGAGCAAAATAACAGTAGATAAGCAAAATAGCCATCCCTATAAACAGGAATGCCCACAGCGAGAAGTTGTGAATCTTATCGCGTATTTGCTGAGGCGTGGGGCGTAACCGAACCGGTGATGCTTCCTCGTCTTCGACTTCTTCTGGTTTCTCTTTAACGAGAACGAAATCATAAAAGGGCGTTTTCCGTCCGCAGCTAGGGCACCACTCGCTTTTAGGATTGATTGGAGCCTGGCAAGATGGGCAAGGTGTGAGTTTCTCCGACATAGGAGAAAGAATGGCACCATTTGTCACTTTACGTCAAGCCCATCCTGTCTGGGCGGATCTAACTAAAGCGTACTCAGCATCCAAACTGCCAATTACTGACTTCGTTCTTGCCCCCCCACCGAACACCTTGGAATTCATATTCCTCATTGTCGCATTCAAGTCTTTTGTCGCCTGTGTCAGTTCAGATTGTGCTGCTTCTGGCTTTTTTTGGTTGCCTGCGCCCTCACGGGTAGCGAGTTCATACGCCGCGCCGGTAACGCCGCCAACCAATGC
>JAZKEA010000685.1:2616-3518 GCA_040387315.1 Armatimonadota bacterium
ACCGCCGTACCTATCACAGGAACTACGCTTCCAACAATGCCACCGGCAAGGGCACCCATACCAACGCCAGTGCCGAAACCTTTTAACCCCACGCCGGTTGTCCTCATGGCGTTACTGTTGCCCTCCTTATCCAGAAGAGATCCGCCGTAAGTTGCTCCCAACCCAACAGCCATAGTAACTAGTCCGCCACCTAAAGGTGACTTCAAAAACCCGCCAACCTTTCCAAGCAATCCCATAATTCCGCGGCCAGCAACACTGCCCGCCGCCCCGCCAAGTCCTGCCGCACCACCAGTGCCCGCGAGAACAAGGTCTGTCGTCGCCTTGCCTTTTGCCGCGATGGTCGCTACTCCTGAAGCAGCAGCCATGCCGAGAATTGCATTGTTAAGATTAGTCACTGCAAGTGTGGCATTTGTTACGGTACGGTTCATCACGCTGATGGCAAAAGTGCCACCACCGATAATCCCAATAAGCCCCGCCGCACCACCTGTTTCTTTATTGAAGGCACCGACACGATCCGTAACGATCTTTAACTGAGCCGCCATCGGGGTTAATATCGTGTTGAGTAATTTGCCGGTTGGCTCAATACCAGACTCAGCACTATCCTTGATGTTCCTAGCAACCTTAAACGGATCTTGTGAAGCCTGAAGTTGCGTGAGCCCTTTATTCTTGTCGCCAACTGCTTTCAGCATCGCGACAAGCTCGTTGCCAGTCGATTTGTTGATTCTTCGGCTTGCTTCAGGGACAGAAATACCGAGTGCCCTTGCGATGGCGGAGGGTGTCTGCTGCCCTACATCAAGCAACTGAGCACGGTTAACTACCCCAGAGGTACGATTGCCTTGTATCTCGATTTGAGCGAGGTTTCTTGTGAAGCGTCCCAGGTTTTGCGGAATTACGCCGATGGC
>JAZKEA010000685.1:3528-4763 GCA_040387315.1 Armatimonadota bacterium
AGTGTCTAAGACGTTCTGCGTCTGCCCAACTGCCGCTCCTGCATCCCCTGTCTGACCTGCTTTGAATAGGCCAAACTTCACTACATCAGGGACATCAAAGTTGGTTGAGTTCGCAAGCCCTACGAACTCTTCGAATATCTTATTACCCTTCTGAACGTCTCCGGTGATACCTGCAAACTGTCTCCTGAAATCACCGAACTGAGCTGCGACATTCATACCGGAAACGTTTATGGCGAACCCAGCGAGTGTTTGAAGCCCCCCTAGAGCCGCATTGACGCCACCAATAGCATTTAGGAGAGGAGAACTGAACCCAACACCAAAAGACGATCCGAATTGCGCCCCTGCCCGTGTACCGTTATTGGTAGCGCGACCGATAGCGCGATCCATTGTCGTGTTGAATGGGGCATCGTTTCCGAAAAGGTCAATACTGATGGCGGCAAGGCTAGTCATAGATTTTAACCGAGGTTCGTACTTGCTATCTTGCGATTCTTAGCGGCGATAAGTTCTGTGATAACCTTCGCGTCCAATCGCTCGCAATCTGGGTGTGTCGGATGCACATGATAAAACTCGGCGGCAAGATCAAAGATGGTCGTGAAGAAATCCTGATTGTTGACACCTTTTAGTTCAGGAAAAACCTCATTCAGTTTAGAGACAAGGAATATCCAGAGGTCACGCGACTTTTCACAGAGTGCCGCGTAAAAGAGGCCAGGGGCCATGTCTCGCTCTTCCACAACGTGACACGCCGCCATAGCTGCCACGTCAATCGCCATCTGAGGCTCCCAGTGCATAAAACGCTGTCGCAGTTCACGCGCATCATTCTCAATGCAATAAATCTGCTTGACGTTAGGAGATCGCCAGGTGATTGTCACCTTTGCGCCGGATGGGAAAAACTTGGAGATATCTATTTCATGTTCCGGCGTCTTACTTTCCGGTATCGCATCAACGATGTCAGTAAGACGCCGGATCTCCCTCAGTGCGCTTCCCGCCTCTACCGGCAATGAGTCTGCTTTTGCTTTTGCCATTGTTAGATCTGCTGATCGATACCATCAGGCGTAAGGTCTACTTCGATATCTTCTGTAAACGCATCACCTTTTTTGCCGCTCGGGTGCCAGTTCGTGATAACCCCAACCCACTGGTCGAATACTTGCAGGGTGGTGGAAGGTGAGTGCGTAACCCTGATCCATCGATTCACGGGATTGAGTTGACCTGGCAGCTTGAAAGAATAGCCAGTCTGA
>JAZKEA010000685.1:4773-5882 GCA_040387315.1 Armatimonadota bacterium
TTTGAGGGTGCCTGATTTTGAGTGGAACCTGTTGCGGACGCCTTCGCCTGCGCCCCGTGTGTCCGTTTTGTCAACTTCGACATTAATATCAAAGTCTGTAACGGACCCCATAAAGTTGACTGCACCTGCGAATGATGGGGGTGTTCCATCCCAATATTCGCCAATTTCGAATGACAATACCGCGTTGTCGAGGAGGACGCCGCTCATGGTTATATTCTCCTAAATGCTAGGTGAGGGAAGGAAGCGAAACCGTTACGCGCCAATAGCGGCCTGCGTGCCGGAAGAAGTTAGTGGAAGGACTCGTATTTTCAACGAACTCAGGAAGAATGCCGAAACTGCGAATAGAAACAAACGCATTGCCTTCTGGAGCTTGGTAGCCCTGTAACAATTCGTCAATGCGCCCTAATGCTACATTTGCCGTTTTGTCTTGCTGATCGTTCACAGACACGACTTTCACAAGAAAGGAGGGCTCTGAATAGGCTCTCCCTCCTGCGGTAGTCATATCCGAGCCGCCGTTACTCACGATCAAAATATAGGGAAACAGCGCCTTGCCAGGAACGGTGCTGCTATAAATGCCTTTGATCGTCGCCGAAAGAACGGAATCATTCCCCAATTGTGACTGGAGGACTTGCAAAGCAATAGCGGGTTCGTGTGCCATGATTTAACGCAGACGGGAAGCAAGATTGCGACGCGCAATTGAAGGAAGAAGGCTAAATACCAGGAGGGCAGAAGGTATTAAGTATGGTTGAGGAGGCCTGTTACCGGAGGCGCTTCCCGTCTCAATAATCCCCGCATACTCTTTGTCCGCGACCACGGCATACCGAAGTACGCCGGTTGGCTGAACACGGATAGATGCGAGAAGCGCCCCTGTATCAACAGGAACCCGCGCCCGTGCCTGGTCACTGATTACGGTAGCGGCCTCTTGGAGGGAAGCATTCATGGCGGCTTGGACTAACCCGCGAACAGCCGCCCGGTTATCCCTCAAAATCCGAACGATTGCCATGAAACATTACTCCTACGGGGTGATATCGTCGCCACAGGCGGCTTTGAAGTTGATGTCATCCGCGCCAGGGTTGGTGACATACAGCTTCGTAACATTCGCCGTGAAA
>JAZKEA010000685.1:5892-6378 GCA_040387315.1 Armatimonadota bacterium
ATCTTCGCGACGGCAGGATCATCCGATTTCCAGACACGCCCCTTATTCTTGACCAGAGTAATGGTTTGACCGGGGGTTGTAATGTCATTGGTTTTGACGGTGCAGTTACCGTTCGCCTCAATCGCCTGAACGACGGAATTGGCGACCGTGCAGACAAAGGTGATTTCGAAGTTGACCGCGCCAGCAGGCACGACGCCGTCATAATTGGGGCCGCCTTCATAGGGAACGGCAGGTTCACTGCCACCAAAGGTAATGCCGTGGAGCGAGACGGAGGTTCGGGGAGATGCAGAACGAGCCATGAAGTTTGTCCTTTACGGGATAATAGAAATCGGTTATTTGTAAGCGTCGCGAAGCCGGGATATTGCGCCAAGAATAGCCTGGTAATCTTGAACTTCGGCGATACTCATCTCGGGATAATCGGCGATCTTTGCGGGAGTAATCTGGTTTGCCCAGTCCCGGAGCTGCGCTTTAGTCAAAGGCCGTGTC
>JAZKEA010000685.1:6388-9310 GCA_040387315.1 Armatimonadota bacterium
TGCAGACGCCCCTTCTTTTGGGTCTTGAGTATTGGGGGTATCGGTCGTTTTAAGCATTGTCAGTTATCCTCTGTAATCCTAGATTCCTTCGTTGTCGTCGCCCTTGCGGATCAGATAAGAAACACGCATGGAGGCGTTGGTTTCGCCGCGATTTGAGTCTCGAACATAGTGGACATAGCCACTGATGATGAATTGGTCCTCGGTCTCCGGCAGGTAATCGAGCGGCGTGTGACCCTCCCAGTTGGTAACGACATCCCGCCCGCCGCCAACCGGCACGATGCGCGTAGAGCCCGGCTTGACCAGGTTCCCCAGTCCCTCCCACACCACAAAGGTTTCCGGAGACCTCCCGTCTTCCGTTTCCACCATCAAGGGAGCGCCTCGGTCGTCCGTGCGGACCCGGATCACCGTCACCGGATCAAAGAATCTTGCACCGGAGGATTCGGACTCAGCCGCGCTCACCACCTGGTCAAGCGAGGCCATGAGGTCCGCGTTCCCCCCGATCATACTGGCGACCATGCGCTCGATTGCCGTGCTTGCCATGGCTAGAATCCTCGCATGCCGTATCCGCCCCGGCGGCGATCTGCGCCCCGCCGTGGTCCGGCAAGGCCGAACAGGCTGAGAGCAGGCGTCTTCTTCCGGCCCTCATACACGAATGAGACCTGCGCCCAGGCCGCCTCAGCGTCCCGGCTCCAGATGGTCCGTTCATCGATGTTGCTGCCTGCCGAGATCTGCGCGGTCTGCATTGTTATGCGGGAATTATCGGTCGTGATGTTCCGGTAGACAACCGGGGCATTGAGCCCGCCGGTCTGGAGGGGGACGCTCGTTTTTACCGCAACGGTGAAACCCACGGCGGTATTGACAAAGAGCAGGTCATCTGTGGGAACGTCGCTATACGTGAGGCCATAGGGGCCGAGCCGCTTCGACAGTTCCAGCTCGATATCCTTGTCGAAGTAGGCATTGGAGACGCCCGTTGCCGTATCCTGGACCCGGCTCCGAATGCGCTCGTAGATGCCGGACCAGGCCGGAGTGCCCAGGCTCGCGACGGTACTGGTATTGGTGACCGCTTTGCCCGAAAAGGCAAGGAGCGGGAACGTCCCCGCGATGGTTCCTGCCCCGACATAGGAGAGTAGGGGCGTCTCCGTGCCGATCACCGGCGGATCGATCGTCATCGTCCGGGTCGCACCGCTTCCTGCCACACCGGAGAGGATATGATTTCCGCTGAGCACGAAGCTCGCCGCTTCAACGCCGGTCACCGGCTTACTGAAGGCGATTGTGAGCTTATCGCCATCGGTTCCGATGCTTGCCTGCAGAACGGTGGGGTTGTTCTGGTCCGCAGGTGGGACGATGATTGTGGAGGGGTCGCCAAACGGCCCATAAAAACTATCAGCATTGGGCATGGGTTTTTATTCCTCCTCATCCAAACGAGCAAAGGTCCGGACACCGGGAGACGGGAACGTCGTTTTGAACAGCGGATCGCCGGCGTCATCGCTGTAGATATCGGTCACAACGCCGTTCACGACCTGGCGCTCGGCGGGCCCGCGATCTACCGCGAGACTATCTTTCTGGTTCTTTTCGATGGCCTCCATCCCGGCGAGAAGGAGGTCCAGCTTCGCGTCTATGGCGGTGAGATCCCCTCCGTAGTTATCCGGAACGGGAACCGTAGAACTGTTCGTTACTGTCCGATTGGTGAAGGCCGTGAGCAGGTTCCCCGCTGTGTCCTTGATCCCATTCGTCGGAGCACTATTTGAAACCGTCACCGCCTGGTTCTGGTAGACCGGAGAGGCGAGGGTCAGTTTGCCCGCTGTCGTAGACGACCATGAGGCGACTGCTCCTCGTGTGGCTCCCGCTACCCTTGCGGACTGCCCAAGCAGACTTTGGTTTCCCGGCTCCGAGAGCACGAAGGGAATCTCCAGGCCGTTTGTGGTGACACTGCCATACGTGATGGTCGGTGGCGTGGTGTCCGGGCCGGGTTCGCTCTCTGGTGCCACCAGCAGCATCAGGACCGCCGTTGCCGTACTCATCTGGAGGGTGATTCGTTTGTCATCACCGTCCAATTCCACCGCGGACCCCCGCGCGCCGGGCAGGTTCTGGAGCGTTCCGTCGTCGCCGTCCGGATCATAGAACGTGGAGTGCGTCTTATCCAGCAGCTTGAACGAGGAGGCGGCAAGGCCTGTGGGCGCGTTCTGTACCCGCACGACGCACGGGTACAGCTTATCGACCGGGTAGTTATCCCCCATATTGTAAAGGAGCAGTCCAATTGTAGTGCCGTCCGTTGATTTCGCGGCTATCGCCCCTGCCGCCGAGCGGCCCGTCGTTGTAACGGTGAGGCGCTTCGTGGGAAGCAGGCTCTCCATCTGCGCCGCGACTCCGGAGGGCAGCGGATCGCCATCAACCGAGAATTCGCCGGCATAGGTACCGAAGTCCAGACCCATCTGGTTCTGCACGTCCCGGATACCGATGGTGAGCGGTCCAATCCAGGCTCTCTCATACTTGGGAACGATGCCCTCGGCCTTAACCCTGGAGTATCGCTCATAGAGAGTCAAATCCTGCGCCCATTCGGTATCAATCCAGAGCAGGCTATCTTCGTCCCGGTCCAAGCCACTTGCCCCGGTAACAAGGTTGCGATAGGTGCTGCCGGTTCCCTCGCCCGCACGGAACCCTTCACGGGAACCGGCGTAGTTATGAAACGACACGCCATCCACACGAACGCCGGATTCACGAATGAGGGACAAGTAAGTCATCAGATAGGCTTCGCTGTATCCTTCTTCGACCGCAATAAACTTGAGCGCAGGATAGGCAGCAGACATGGCGGTAATGTCGGAGATGTAGACATTCGCTGCCTGCGTCGCGGTCAAGCCGTTTGTTGCCAGCGGATACCGTACCGGCTCGTTCCAGGGGTTTACACCCGCGATTCGCCCAATT
>JAZKEA010000685.1:9320-12493 GCA_040387315.1 Armatimonadota bacterium
GAGGATATCCAGGTTGATGGCCGTGTGAAGCGCCAGGTCGGTCGGGTAGGAAACGGAATCGCCGCCGGTCAGATTTGAGTTAAATCCGAAATTGAGATAGAACTTACCTGCCCTGCGGTCCATGTCGGCAAACAGCGCGGCAGTGTTGTACCACCGGCCATTTCGCGTCTGCCATCCCGACTGCGCGGTGGTGCTTACGGGAACACGGGTTGTAATGTCATAAATACGGAATATCGTCGCCTGCGCGTCTATCGCGGCTGTCGGTGTGTTCTGGCGCGAGATAAAGCCACGAAGAAGCGGGTTGAGGACTTCGCCCGTCTCCTGTGCCATATTGACGGTAATGGTGCTGCTGTCAATGGTCGATGGCAGCGGGTCGAAGGGTCTTCGCGCGGTCGAATAGAGCGTCAGGTCGCAGAACTCGTAGTGGCGGACACCGGTATCGCGGCCCATCATCATGCCCGAGGTGCCGTCCCAATTCTCAAACTCCAATGCCGCGCCGGGATTGTCCAGTGTTTCGCTTGCGACCAGCGTATTGTCTACCCAGAACTCATAGCTGTTGCTCGCCAGCCGGTGGGTGCAGGCGTACCAGGTATTTGCGACAAGCGGGACAGAGCGGCCCGATCCGGTGGAGGCGAGACGAACGGACCCGCCGGATGCCTCGGTCCGGATGTAGCCGGGCACACCGGTCAGCTGGTACAGGTTGGTGTTGTTCGACAGCAGATAGGTGATGTCGGCGGACGTGAACCTAACGCGGACAAACCGTGTCCAGCCTGCCGAGCCAACGGCTCCCGCCTGTGACAGCCCCAAAACGGGCTTGATCTCAGAGTCCGCATAGTTGTAAACGGTGGCATCACCCGTATAGGTGTACGTGCCGGTGTCTCTTGCTCGAAGGGCCAGCCCGCCGAACGGCGCCCCCGTAACCGACTTCATAAAGGGGAAGGCGGAGCTGCTGTCACCTGCCAGATACTTGGGATCAAAGTTCCCCACGTACCCGGAAACGGCTGTGTAATCGTTGGTTTTCAGGCCATGGATAACGGCGTTCGGCTGCGCCATCGAGTAGATGAGGTCCGGGGCGTCAAGGTCGATGGCCCGCGTTGCGTCGAACTGGCCCGATGTCGGAGCGGCAACACTCACGGTGCTGTTGTTCGTGACAGATAGTGCCGTGAAGGCATTCATCGTGTTCACACTGGTCGCGTTATCCGTGACATTGCCGGGGGTGAAGTCCAGGGTGACGACACCACTCGAAAGGACCGGGGCGGACAGCGTGAGGACCTGCGTCAGGGCCGCCGTGATGCGGGACGGCGTGGTAAAGGCCACGGCAGTTCCGCCGACTTTGGGAGTGAAGCCCGTCGAACCCTTTGTCACCTCGCTGTAGGTGATCGTAAGGGTCGTCCCGTTCGCGGCAAGGACCGCGCCTGTCACGGTCGGTTTCGTCGTATCGGCGGCAGCAAGTGAGGGGAAGAAGGTGGTATAGATCTCCTCCCGGATCGCCGTCAGAGCGCTCCCGCTCTTGACTGCGGAGTAGTGCCGGAACTGCGCGATGTCGGAATCGGAGGAAGCGCCAAAACTGCCGCCGGATTCGTTCATCAGGCGTACCGTGCCGCCTATAGTCGTCGGGGCATACGCGACCGTATCACCGACCTGAGTACCGTCAATAAGGACCTTCGCGGTCTCTGTGTCCTCATCGAACACCCACTCGTAAAGGTGGAAATTGTTGTTCGGGACCAGGGCGTTGAACGAACGGAAATCGCTGTCGTAAAACTGGAGAGAGTCCTGCGTCGCGCCGTTTGTCTCCCCAAACCGGGAAACAACAATAACGAGGCGTCCCGTACTGGTGTCCCAAAGGAACGAGCCGGCGTCGTTGCCCCTTGCTTTTTTGCGAAGCACGGCGAAAAAGTGATGCGTCGTGGAATCACTGGTCACCGGCAGCGTATAGCCGTTAACATTTCCGAGGGTCTGCTGGACGTAGGGCTTGTTGTTGATCCCCGTACCTGACGAACGGTAGTTCAGCTGGCCTGCCTGCCCCCCGGATGCCGTGGCGGTCCCTCCGACACGCATGGGCCAATTCCCGGCAGAGGTATCGTCCGCAACGCCGGTTATGTCGGAGGCATCAAGTATCGCGACGGCATCGGTTACATCGGTGATCGTATTTGGCATTAGGATTTTGCTTTCAGGGCGGCTTTCAGGTAGGTTTTCGGTATCCGCCGAACCAGGGTCGATTTGCCGTGAAAGTCCATCGTGAAGACCCAGTACTCGGTCTTGCGCTCGACAACAAAAACGCCGTTCGGATCGTCCTGGGAGCTGTTCTGGTGCAGCCGGTCGAAGTAGCGACCGACATACGCGCCATCGGAGAGCCGGTGGACACGGATGCCCTGGGACTGCCCCTCGATCAGGAAAGCGTATTCACCGCAGACAGCCATCGTTCCATGAGACGCGACCATAAAGCCCGCAGCAGGGTCATACGGTGCGCCGGTCTCCCGGTCATAGGGAAGCCACCACTCGAACGTGCGGCGAACCGAAAGAGCCACCGGGCCCACCGAGTAGACCGGTTTCACATCAGGATTCGCCTGCCAGCCCTGATTCCCCCCTGCGTACCGCTCCAGGCGATAGACGCTCTCCCGCTGGACAATGGCAAAGAGATCGCCCGTCTTCCAATCGATCCGGAGCTGCGCGCAGGTTCCGCCCGTCCGAAGGTGCGTCGGCAGAGTGATCTCGGTGATGTTGTCCGGAGAGAGGACGCCGCGAACGTTGTCGAAGGTCTTCCAGACCGCGCCGGTCGGTGCGTCCTTGATGCCCGTCAAAGCAGGCAGGAAGTAGACATCACCGGTCGTCTCATGGATATTGATCTGGTAGCCGTTCCAGAGTGCGAACGGCTTTGTCGCGTCGAACACCTGAGAGCGATCTGCCGCCAGGTTATCCGTCCTGTCGGTTCGCACAGCGAGACCCTGGCCCCACTGGATTGGGGGGATACCAGGCAGAATGCCGGCGGCGGTATCGGGCCTAAACGCGGCGCTCGCTACGGGAACCATGACACGGCTGATGTCATCCCATCGGTAGATATTGATGTCCGTGTTGGACGTGAAGAAGTAAAGGGTTCCATCGATCCGAACAGCGGCAAGGGGCTGTTGATGCCCGCCGCCTTTGCACTGACAGCGTGTGTCACCATCAATATC
>JAZKEA010000686.1:0-6260 GCA_040387315.1 Armatimonadota bacterium
GAGCGACCGTGCCTTTTTCAATAGCGATGACGCGGCGGCGAAGACGATCCACCGCGGTTTTATCGTGAGTCGCGCAGATCACCGTGGCGCCGCGCCGGTTCGCCTCCAGGAGCACCTGCATAATACCCGCGCCGGTCTCCGGGTCCAGGTTGCCGGTAGGTTCATCGGCGATAAGCAGGGGAGGATGGTTTACCAGAGCCCGTGCGATGGCGACACGCTGCTGTTCGCCCCCCGACAGCTCCGTGGGAAAGGCATCACAGCGGTGGGTCATGCCCACTAGATTGAGAACATCGGGGATTCTTGCGCGGATAGAGCGTCGGCTCTGTCCCAGCACCTGGCAGGCGAAGGCGATGTTTTCCCAGACGGTGCGCTGCGGCAGAAGGCCGTAGTCCTGCAGCACAATACCCATCTGCCGCCGGAGTTTGGGAACGTCACGCGGGCGCAGGCGAGCGAGATCAAGCTCACCTACTTTGATTTTGCCCTCCGTTGGGCGTACATCGTGGTAAAGAAGTTTAAGAAGGGTAGATTTTCCAGCACCCGTCGGGCCTACGAGAAACACAAAATCACCCTGCGGAATGCAGAGGCTTATGTCGCCAAGCGCACGAACGGAATTGGCCTGGCCGCTTTTGTACGTCACCCCGACGTGCGACAGTTCTATCGTCACGGCTTGATTATAACCCGCACGACAGAATGGCGGCAAACCGCCATGCACGAGAAGTTGTGTCATCCCTCAGAGGCGGCAACCAATGACAATATTGCTTCCAGCGGCATCCTCTGGCCTCTGTTAACCGCAGCCTCGTAGTCCCTGCCAGGCAGAGCTTTTTGCACGGCAGCGATCTGCTGGTCGAATGTCATTTGATCCGCGGCAGTAAGTGGCGCGCCGAGCTGTTCACGCAGATGCGAGGCTGATCCGATAAGGCAGGCGGCCATTTCCCATTCCTGGGTGTGGACAGTGATCTGGACAAGCGTTTCCAGCAGATCCGCGATCACGGGAAGGTCATGTATCTCCTGGACAAGAGATAACGCCTCTTTGGTCAGCTGCTTTGCCGACACGTCGTTGCCAAGATGGAGCGCTACCTGAGCCGCGTTATTGAGTGCCGTAATGAGGCTGCTATACTCACCCATCTCACGCTTGAGGATGGCACACTCCCGATACAGCACGAGCGCTTCCTCCGAGCGCCCGAGAAAGTGT
Organism: Armatimonadota bacterium; assembly: GCA_040387315.1. GTDB lineage: Bacteria > Armatimonadota > Armatimonadia > Armatimonadales > Armatimonadaceae > JACMJB01. The sequence goes on from JAZKEA010000686.1 coordinate 1,193, forward strand.
GTGACCGTACCCAGGTTGTTCAGTGCCGAGGCGATGCCTTTTGTGTCCCCTTGTGCCCGCAGCACAGCCAGGCCCTGGCTTAGAAAAGAATGTGCCGTGACATAGTCTCCTTTTCGGCTGGCGAGGCCACCGAGATTGTTGAGGGAATCCGCGATACGTTTTTCGTTTCCCGCTTGACGCCAGAGCGTCAAGGCTCGCTTAAAATAGGTCTCCGCTGCCGCAAAATCAGACTGGCGAAGGGCAAGTGTTCCTGCCGCCCGCAGTGTGCGGCCAAGATGAAGCTCAGAGACATCCGGGGTTTCGTCGCTCGGGGAAACGCTTTCAAAGAGGCAGAGGAATTGCGCCAGCCACTCACGCCCCTCTCTGAGCAAGCCGCGCGGCTGCCAGTAGTTCCAGAGCGCACCGCTCAGCTGCGCTCCCAATGCGATCTGTCGCTTCGCCGCGCACCAGGAAAGGGCCGCGCGCAGATTTTCCAGGTCTCTATCAACTTCACCAAGCCAGGAGGTGGTCTGGACACGCTTCGTATCGGCCACTGCCTCCTCTATCCACCCCGTGAAGTGCCGGGCGGCGTTTCCGCTGAGATGATCCCGCTCTTCCGGCAAAAGTCGCTCCCCGGCGAACTCACGCAGGGTCTCCAGCATCCGGAAGCGCAGCTCATTTCCGGCATCTTCGGACTGAAGCAGCGAACGCTCTCGAAGCTGAGTCAGGTACTCCAGCGAATAGGGCTCTTCCATGACGACACTGGCGGCGATGAGCGTGAAGCCTCCACGAAAAACGGAGAGCGCCCGCCAGAACTGCGCCAGGGGCGGTGGAAGCAGGTCGACACTCCAGGCAATGGCCGCCTGAAGGGACCGGTGGCGCTCCTCCCGTTCCCGTCGGTGCGTCGCGACCAGGCTGATATTCCCGTCTATTTTCTGATCCAACCCCTGGAGCATCTGAGATGGAGTCAGCGATTGGGAGCGAGCGGCAACCAGTTCCAGGGCAAGGGGAAGGCCATCGAGTCGTCGACAGAGTGTCGCGACAGCCGCCGCGTTTCGTACGGTCACCTGAAAATCGGGGCGTGCTGCCTGGGCGCGATCAAGGAACAGCTGTGCCGATGCACTTCCCATTACGATATCCGGGGCGAGATCCGACGTTGTCTTCCATCTCTCCGCCAGTGGCTCCGGCGGCAGGGAAAGGGGAGTGACAAGCCATTCGCGCTCATCTGCCAGCAGAAGACGCCGCCGGGAGGTTGCCAGAACAGACAGCATCGGGACACGGGATAACAGGGTCAACACAAAGGCTGCGCCGCCCTTCTCTACGAGATGCTCCAGGTTATCCAGAACCAGCAGCGGGCAGGCAAGGCTGGAAAGGTGTGCTACGACCTTTTCGAGGGGATCGGCTGGCTGGAAAGAATCGGAAGAACTGAGGGGGCCAAGGAACTGCGCCACGCGATCCGCAATCGCGGAGGCATCCCGCAGATCGGCAAGCGCCACGAAATAAACAGCACGGCTGTCCGAGAGGGTGCGGGCGATTTCGATTGCAAGACGGGTCTTGCCAATCCCACCTGCTCCGCTAAGCGTCACCAGCCTTCGACGTGGGCCGTCTTCTCCTTCTATGAGACGAACGATTTCGGCGATATCGCTCTGACGTCCGAAGCAGCGGGTGAATACAAGAGGGATGTTGGAGACGGAAACCCGACTACCCGGAGGCAGGGGCTCCGTTACCGTCGAACGGCCTGGTCTCGTGTCATTATGTTCGACTTCTTCATAGAGCGCGACAAGACGTTCGCGTTCCTGCAGGACCCATTCGTCGTAGAGACCGGGCAGCAACTCACCTCGGTACAGATCAAGCGCCGCGCTCGTGTCCCCGTGCCGTAAAGCTGTCTCGAATGCTGTTACGTCGGTCTCAAAAGCGAGTGGATTCAGACGAACGCTCAGTCGGTCCGAAATGAGCAGAGTTCCCGCAGGCGTTCCGGGCGGCTCCAGATGCCGCCTGAGCGACGAAAGAGCGGCCCGAAGGCTTGAGCGGCCTGCCTCCAGTTCAACACCGGGCCAAAAACGATCTGCAAGCTCTTCACGTGGATGGATTTGACGCGGATACGACGCCAGATAGGCCAGCAGCGAGGCGGTTTTCACTGTGGAAAACCGCGTGATAGCAAGATCCGGTCGGCCTTTGGGATAGACCCTCAATCCACCGAGCAGATCAATACGTAAAATAGAGTTCATAGGAACTTTGAGGCGTTAACTTAATAGCGGCTAAATATGGGTATAGCGAGGTTGTAAAACGGGGCACAGACATCTGCAGAAAATCTTTAAACCTTTCGAGATTATCGGCAGATTTTCCTTGCCAAATCAGCGTGTGAATCGATAAGGCAAGGGGCGGTAGTTGTCACTGGACTACGCCACGGATATAATAATATATCTTCATGCGGCTTGGCCCCGCCGCTAGCATGGGGCTGGAAACACACTTTGTCGATCCTTGAAAATATGTCTCCTGTCGCTGCTTCCGCGGAATCGATGTCTTCCGTTTCTACTGCCAGTGCGGCAGGAAAAGACGGAAATAATCGGTCTCCGTTGTCATCGAAACAGCAGAGAATTACAGATAACCTTGGTCAGCTCCTTGATGTGCTGCCCAACCACTTACGCGCGTGCCTGGAACGTGAGCCTCATGTAGACGATCTTATCGAGATCGTCCTTGACCTGGGGCGACCTGCAGAGGCGCGTTTTCCGGGACGTGTCATCGAACTCCGACCGGGAGAGATGACGAACTATGACATCGCAACCGGCATTTCGTCTGATCTGACACTTACCGAGAGTGATGCCAAAAATGAAGTCACCGACGCGGATATTGATTATGTCACCTCGCGTATCGGAGACTTCGGACTCGACAACCGCGCAGGTATCGAACGCACCCTGCACCGTATCTCCGCAATTCGTAACCGACGTGAGCGTGTCGTTGGTCTGACACTGCGAATAGGGCGCGCGGTCTACGGAACGATTGATATCATCCGGGACATCGTGGAGGGCGGTAAGTCTATTCTGATGCTCGGTCGCCCCGGAGTGGGAAAGACGACCAAACTTCGCGAGGTCGCTCGCATTCTTTCCGACGAGTTCAAAAAGCGCGTCGTGATCGTGGATACGTCCAATGAAATCGCCGGAGATGGGGATATCCCGCATCCGGCTATCGGTCGGTCACGTCGCATGCAGGTTCGGGCGCCGGAAAACCAGCACGCGGTGATGATCGAGGCGGTGGAAAACCACATGCCGCAGGTCATTGTCATCGACGAGATTGGAACCGAGCAGGAGGCGTTTGCCGCCCGTACTATCGCCGAACGCGGTGTCCAACTCGTCGGTACCGCCCATGGCAACAGCCTGGAAAACCTGCTGCTGAACCCGACACTTTCAGACCTTGTCGGTGGGATTCAGTCTGTTACGCTCGGCGATGAAGAGGCGCGAAAGCGCGGAACGCAGAAGACGGTTCTGGAGCGGAAAGCGCCGCCTACCTTCGATGTCATCATCGAGATTCTGGAAGTCGATAAGCTTGCGATCCACCATGATGTCGCCAAGGTGGTGGATAAGCTCCTGCGTGGACAGCAGCCGCGTCCTGAGATCCGTGTCCGAAATACGACGGGTGAGGTCGAAGTAGTCCAGCGGGCGGAGCTTCCCCCGGATCGACCCGGTGAGCGGAGCGGCGGCACGTACGGTATGGCGTACGATCCGCAGCCCTCGGGCATGCGGGGAGAGGACCGAAACGACGGTCGGGATCGGGATAGAGGCGAACCACCGGCGAAGCGAAACCTGCCCGCAACGGTCCGCATTTTCCCGTACGGGGTCTCGCGCTCTCGACTGGAGCGAGCGATAGCCAACCTGCGTGTGCCCGCCTATGTATCGAAGGACATGAATGAGTCAGACGTGGTAATCGCCCTCAAGGCGACATTCCGGCGGGAACCGGCGCGTCTTCAGGAAGCACGCAGTAAATCTATTGCGGCTTATGTCGTCAAATCGAACACGTATATCCAGATCGAAAACGTGATTCGTGAGATCTTCGGCCTGGAGGGTGGCCTGCCGCCTTCAGAGGAAGACGCCGCGATTACCGAGGCGGAAGAGGCGATTGAAAGCGTCATTTCCACGGGAGAACCGATAGAGCTTACGCCGCAGAACTCGTTTATCCGACGCCTGCAGCACCAGATTGTAGAACAAGCCAAGCTTCTGTCAGAGTCTGTCGGGGTGGAACCTAAGCGACGCATTCGTGTCTCGCGACGCTGACAAATTCTAGCAACAGAAACAAAAAAAGAAGGCGCTCTTAACCGGGGTGCCTTCTTTTTTTGGTGACGCCTGGTCCGTTTAGGACGTATAAGAGAGAGGGGATTAAATCCCTGGAGCATGGAAAAACAAGGCCAACAACCTTCTCCATACCCTCCCTTTTCACCAAGGATGGTGAATCTACGGGACGCTCAAAAAAACTTTAAGGAGCTAGTCGAATGACGAAGCTGTCTGCATCAATTATGGCGGCGAGTGCCGCATTGACCGCAGTGCTGATGAGCACTGCACCTGCTTTGGCAGGTATTCAAGATAAGGATACGGAGACGCGGGGTGGCATGCTTGCCGGCGCACAAACTCCGTCTATCTCGCAAAATGGCTCCTTCGTCCATCGCGGAAAAGCGATTGTCTGGGTTCCCAACGAGACGCTGGAAGCCGCTGCACCGAACACGGTTGTCGTGCGGGAAACAGGTTCTGCCTCCCCCCGTATTCGAGCGACAACTGCGCGAGGCGCGTTTATCCAGAATGGCAAAGTGACTACCTGGGTTTCCAGCGAAGAGCTGGCAGAGCGACTGAGGAGTGCCTCTCCTTCCGGAAGAGCCTTCGGCCTTAACTCAAGGGTAGCGCTGCTTGGAGGCGCTGAAGTCAATCGTGACCTTCTTGCAAATCTTTCCGGAGACTATTCGGACGCGATCAACACCTCAGCACAGCCACCAGCAGTGACAAAAGAAGGCGCTTTTGTTCACACGGGAAAAACCCTGCGCTGGGTCCCGAACAATAATCCCGGAGCTATGCTGGGTCAGTAGGTTGCCCGCAGAAAAACAATG
>JAZKEA010000687.1:0-7647 GCA_040387315.1 Armatimonadota bacterium
GTCAACTCGATCTTTTCTAAAATGCCCCGCCGCTTGCGGCGACGGGTTCTTTACTCTCAGAGCAATCCCTATGGTAGGTAAGCGGCGCAACGCTTTGAATAATTGTCTTAATTTTGTCTCGTAGTTATTGTCAATTTTTCGGGTAACAGGCGATTAAGTTCAGCGAAAAGGAGACACGATGACACACCAACTAGACGGTAAAGCTGCCTTTATTACCGGAGGCGCCAGCGGGATCGGAGAGGCGACCGCGCGTCGGTTTGCCCAGGAGGGGGCTCGCGTTGTGATTGCGGATGTCGCCGATGACCTCGGCAGACGCGTCTGCGAGGAGATCAAGCAGGGAGGCGCTAAGGCGCTTTATGTCCACTGTGATATCAGCACTCCGGATTCTGTGCGTCAGGCATTGGAACAGGCCGTGGAGCGCTGGGGGCGACTGGATATCGTCTTTGCGAACGCGGGAATCGCCGGTGTCTGGGCGCCGCTGGAGGACATGCGGCCGGACGAGTGGGAAAAGACCCTGAGAACTAATCTGGAAGGGGCATTTCTGACACTGCATTTCGCCATCCCGTATCTAAAGTCAGCGGGTGGCAGCATCATTGTTACCAGCAGTGTCAGTGGAAACCGTACCTTCGGTCAGCCGGGCGCCGCCGCCTACAGTACGAGTAAAGCGGGGTTGGTGGCACTGACCAAGATGGCGGCGCTGGAACTGGCTCGTTATGGAATCCGGGTCAATGCCGTCTGTCCCGGCGGGGTCCCCACGCGAATCACGGACGCTTTGGAAAGCCGCAACACAGAGGAAATACCCCTTCACGTCGAGATGCCCGAAGGGAATCCCGCCCTGCATCAGGGCGTTGGCCAACCCGAGGATATCGCGGATGTCTGTCTTTTCCTTGCCTCAGATCAATCGCGTCACGTTTCGGGTGTCGAAATCTATGTCGATGGCGGGGCCTCGCTGCTGATATAAGCAGGAGGGCAGAAAAGCAAAATTACCTAATGACATTTTCTTTGTGGCTTCAGGCAGGATTCTGGGGCTTTGTTGCGGGGGCAGCGCTTCTGGTAGGCGCGGCGATCGCCTTCTTTGTGCGGGTTCCGGTTCGTCTGATAGCTGCCGTAATGGCCTTCGGCAGTGGCGTCCTGATCTCAGCGCTGGCATTTGAGCTGATGGACGAGGCCTACAGGCGCGGCGGCTTCGGCTCCACAGCAGTCGGGTTTCTGGGCGGAGCCGCTGTTTACACCGGGGCCAATGTCCTGCTTGCCCGGCAGGGGGCAAAGCATCGTAAGCGCTCCGGTAAACAGCCGTCCGAGAGTGACAGCGGTGGCAGTGGTCTCGCTATCGCTGTCGGCGCTCTGCTTGACGGCATCCCGGAGAGCATCGTGATCGGTCTGAGTCTGCTGCAAGGCAGGGGAGTCAGTATCGCGGCGGTCGTCGCTATCTTTCTCTCCAACCTGCCGGAGGGCCTGTCTAGCGCGGCAGGCATGAAGAAGGCGGGACGGTCCGCGGGATACATTTTTGGCGTCTGGGGCGGGATCGCTGCCTCATCGGGCATCGCAGCTCTGATCGGCTATTCCGTCTTTCGCGGGTTCTCACCCGAGGTCATTTCCGCAACGACGGCAGTCGCTGCGGGGGCAATACTCTCCATGCTGGTGGACACCATGATTCCGGAAGCCTTCGAGGAGGCGCACAGTTTCGCGGGCCTGCTGACGGTCGCGGGCTTTTTGGCTTCCTTCATGCTCAGCAAGATGGGTGAGTGACAATTGTTCCTGTTTGGCGACCGGCTGTATCAGCATGCCCGTTCGGCTTAGGATTAGTTTTCGCCGGGGTATGACTGTCTCTGAATGGGCGACGCGGTGCCGCTGATGGCTCCGATATAACGTCCAACCAGGAAAGAAATGAGATCCAGATCATGGCAGCAAAAGCACAAATTACCACGTTTGACGACCTGTCCCTCGAAGGACTGAAGGACATCTACGACTCCGAGCATCAGATCACGGAAGCGCTTCCCAAGATGATGGAAGCCGCTACCAATCCGCAGTTGAAGAAGGCGTTCAACACGCACCTTGACCAAACCCGAGAACAGATAACCCGTCTGGAAAAGGTCTTCGATCTGCTGGGCGAGAAGGCGGAGCGCAAATCGTGTGTTGCCACCAAGGGACTTATCGCCGAGGGTAACGAACACATAAAGGAGACCGCGAAGGGTCCGCTTCTTGATGCCGCCCTGATCGAAGGGGCGCAGAAGATCGAGCACTACGAGATCGCCGGTTATGGTACCGCACGGACATACGCGAATCAGGCAGGCAAAGCCGATGTCGCCGCGTTATTGGAAGAGACCCTGCGTGAGGAAGAAGAGACGGACAAACTGCTCAGCGGGATCGCGGAGTCCGTCATAAACCCAAAGGCCGCCGCCCAGCACTAACCAGAGTGCCAAATAGTGACTTAGAGCGAAGGGCCCTGACGCAGAGCGCGACAGGGCCCTTCGGCTTTTTGTTTCAATGAACCAGGAAACGGGCATACACTAAGTGACTGCATTGTCTCTTGCTCCAAAGCGGCTTGGCAAGTCACGAGTCTGAAGAAACCAGGAAATGGCTGTTCGAACTAATCACATGAGGGAACGCACCCGAGGACGCTCCTCCTTTGCCTGGCGTTCTGCCGTATTTCTCTTTATCGGCGGGCTTCTGTTTTTGTATACGGGTATTTCCGAGTTTCTCTTCGCTGCCGTTCCGTCTCTTATTTTCGCTGCAATTGCTGCGACTGCCGCCGCTTTGAGGTTCGTTGAGTGGCTTGCCAAGAGAGCCGCAGCACCGAAAACAGAGAGCGAAGAGCCTCTGACGCCCCGCTTTAATCGCCGGGAGCGGCTTCAGCGGCAAACCGCGCCCTGAAAACACGAGATACTTCCTCCTCGCTCCAGCATTTGGTTTATACTGAGTGTAACGATAATGCTAAAGAAAAACCTGGATAAAGAGCGCGTTATTCCCCGCGCTGACAAGTATCTTAGCGCGAGGCCGGTCACAATCACGGCATCACGCTCCCCGCGCAGTGCAGGCGGGTCGCATGACTTTTTCTCCGAGGGCGACTATTGGTGGCCCGACCCGAATAATCCTTCCGGCCCCTATATCCAGCGCGACGGGATGACTAATCCTCAAAACTTCGTGCAGCACCGTCAGGCGATGATCCGCTTCAGCCGGATCGTCGCCGCTCTCACATCCGCTTTCACTATCACCGGCGAGAAGCGGTATGGCGTAAAGGCCGCCGAGCACCTCGTCGCCTGGTTTGTTGCGCCGGATAGCCGGATGACCCCGCATCTGCTCTACGCTCAGGCGATTCAGGGCCGCTTTACCGGTCGTGGCATTGGTATCATCGACACGATCCATCTGGTCGAAGTGGCGCGCAGCGTCCATCTTCTGGACAGGGCCGGTATCTTTGCCCCGAAAGTTGCCGATGCCATCAAAGAATGGTTTCGGGTCTACCTGCTCTGGCTGACGACACATCCCTATGGGCAGGATGAAAAGAACAATGGTAACAACCACAGCACCTGCTGGGTCATGCAGGTAGCCGCCTTTGCGTCTCTGACAGGCGACACAAAAAAAGAGGAAGAGTGCCGTTCCCTCTTCAAAAACATGCTGCTGCCAGGGCAGATGGCGGCAGACGGAAGTTTTCCCAGAGAACTGAAGCGTACTAAGCCCTACGGCTACTCCCTCTTTAATCTGGACGCGATGGCTGCCGTGTGCCACCTGCTGTCGCGTGACTCCGATAATCTCTGGAAATACACGACCCCTGATGGACGAAGTATGCGAAGGGGAATCGAATTTCTCTATCCGTTCATCAAAGATAAGGGTGCGTGGCCTTATCCAAAAGATGTTATGTTCTGGGAATACTGGCCGGTTCGGTCTCCCGCCTTACTTTTTGGAGGATTAGCCTACCGGGAGAAGCGCTGGCTGGATTTGTGGCAGACACTGGAACCGGACCCCACGAACGAAGAGGTGCTGAGAAACCTCCCGCTTCGTGAGCCGACCCTCTGGCTGACTGACGCGAATCTTTCCTGACGTCGATTTAAACGGTGGGTAAATCCTGGCAGGCATTACGTTATATTCCCCCTGTCGAATTTTCCCACTTTTTGTGAGAATACTTTGTAAGCATCTATAGTAGCCACTTACTCCTGAGGCAGACCGAGCGCATGCGGTCTGCCTCCTTTTTTATGGCTTCTGACTGCTGGTGGGGGATTGATGGAGACCGCACTCGCGACCCATGCCAAAGAAGCGCGTTTCCTCGGCTGTCATTCCCTCACTCAAAGGTCGTGTCGTGTGGGTATCACCGATGGAGACATATCCCTGCTCCCAGAGCGGATGATAGGGCAGATCATGCTTTTGAAGGTAGAGGTAGACATCGTGGTCCGTCCAATCGATGATGGGATGCACCTTCAGGATACCGTCCTGTTCAACGAGAACCGGTAGATTTTTGCGTGTGCTCGACTGCTGTCGTCGTAGTCCCGTGATCCATGCCTGAACGTTCAAGTCCTCAAGCGCTCGCTGCATCGGCTCTACCTTGTTCATCTGGTTGTAGCGTAGCACACCCTCCAAGCCCTGCTCCCATAACTTGCCGTAACGTGCTTCCTGCCAGGCGGCGCTCAGCGGGCTCTTGTAGACGTGCAGGTTGAGATGAAGACGCTCGGTCATTTCGTCCACAAAACGGTAAGTTTCGGGGAAGAGGTACTGCGTGTCCAGGAGCACAACAGGGATATCCGGCATTTGCTGGGTCACCAGATGCAGACAGACCGCCGCCTGCGCCCCAAAGCTGGAGCTGAGAACTACCTGGGGCTTGCTTCGCTCAAGAATGAATGCCACCCGCTCCTCGGCGGACGCCGTCTCCAGGGTGGTGTTGGTCGCTGTCAAATCCATCAAGGCATATCCTTTTCCTGCAGTTTTTGCATCTCACTGATCTCCATGATTCTCAGATGGATGATAGAGAGGCTGGTGCCTCGCTGCTCCGCTATCTCGACGGCACGCTCCGCGACAAACCAGCGGTGACACTCTTGGGCGTCCGCCTCATAGCATAGCAGGCAGCACTTTTCTGTTAGCGCCTGCGCTGCCAGGGTTTCCATCGCTTCATCCTGCAGCGCTAAATGCGCCAGATAACCATCACGGAACGCATCGGCGTCATGATCTATTTTGCGCCGGTAGCGGATATCACGCGGCGTGCCGAGAGCGCGGATGTGCTGGTACCGGATGCCGTACTGGGCCGCAGCGAGCCCAAGCGCTGTTTTGGAGAGTCCTGGCTTGCGGCTTTGCGGCAGTTCGCGAATATCCAGCAGGGTGACGATATCGTAGTAAATCAGGGTATGAAGCAGAGCTTCCTGGGAAGCCCCCTCATAGCCGATTGTATAGAGTTCCGGCTGCGGTATCGTCTTCGTCTGTTCGGCTTGAAGCATTTTCTTATGATACGACGTTCGGCCTGAGGTGCCAGAATCAGGGTGGGAAAGAGAGCGTCGCAAAAAAGAGGCGTGGTCCCTCACGAACCACGCCTCATCTAATTTTCTATTCCTTCTACTTAGGACGTGGCACTGGCATGAGATTCCATACCTTCGGATTTCGCCGAATCGTCCGCCTGCTTATCCTCGATCTGCGCCGCGTCGCTCGATGCCCCTATGGTAATGCGGCGACCGTTTGCCCCCGCAGGCTGAAGCGTCTTTTTGGGAATGGTAAGGGTGAGGACGCCGGACTGGAAGTCCGCGTGAATGTTATCGTCATCCGCGTTCGGAGGTAATGTGAACACACGCTCGAATCGCCCCCAACGTCGTTCGCGATGGTGGTACTGCCGCGGCTGGCGCGAAGCGCTCTGTGGTCGGTTCTGACCATTTTCCACCGAGCTGTCCAGGCTGCCAGAGTCATTCTTCCAGTCCTGCTGCGTTTCCGCGCGGACAATCAGAGTACCTTCGATGACGCGCACATCGACGGCGTCCTCGGGAAACCCCGGAAGATCGACCTCGATACGATACTCCCGCTCCGTCTCGCTCACGTCTACCGTGGGCGAGAAGAGCGTGGTCGTGGGCAGCAGACTGCCGCCCTGTCGCTGTGCGCTCACGGGAGGGACACCCATCACCTGAGAGAACAAGCGATCCATGTCCTGCTGCATCCGGCCCAGAAGCTGGAACGGCGAAGCGGACATAAAGGAAGAAAGGTCGTCGAAGAGCCCAGCATCAGCGGAACCGAACGGGGACAGAAGATCCCGCGAGTCCGCGTTTTGACGGCGGGCGAGCGAAACATTGCTGGCGTTGTTGTGATTGCTGCGCATCTGAATCTCTCCTCAGATCTCTCGAAAGCGAGAAAGATACGGCGAAGTGACCGCGTGCTTAGAACGGAGCGATTTCTTCACCGCTCATCCAATGTTTTCCCACTTCGTATTTTCGTTAAACGGCGGAGATAAAATTTTTCGCACGTTTTTCCAACTCGTTATTCGCTGTTGAAGCGTGGGTGATCCAGCAAAAGTAAGACACCCGCAAGTGCGGCGACTATGATAAAAATCGCCGCGGGCACTGCAGCGAAAAGGAACCCTTCCAGACCAGTGCAGAGCCATAAAACCGTCCCTAGGATTAACAGGAGAACCGAGATTTTTGCGAAAGGAAAGCGCCTGCAATCTTCGCCTGTATTTTCAACCAAATGCACTGTGATACTCCCCTCTTCTCTCATCATCATCTACTTAAAACTACAGTGTCTGACCAACCCGGTTCCGGCACAATAATGACGCCCTCTATCTGGCTGTTTGAGGGGCAGCATCCCGCTGGTATAAGCTGTTTATAGGTAACTGCCGCAATTTTGTTGGAGACGCTTTTTTTGAAACACTTCTTTGTCTGGGGCACACCGCTTTCGGTGTGCCTCGTTCTGTCTTTGTCTGTGCCGTCCGTGGCGGGAGCGCAGGCTCAGAAACCGGCTGCCGCTGCGAAAAAAGCCACGGCTGCTCCCTCGCTCAATTATCCGATTACACTGACCGATGGGAAGTCTAGCGTCATACGGACTCGGCGCGAACTCGGCATCTCTGCTGGGCAGGGGAGGGCGCTCACCGCCGACCTGGGAACGCTCAAGCGGGCTCTAACACGAATCGCTCCCTCCTTCAAGCAGGAGGCGACAAACGCAAAGCCGTTTGTTTACAGAGGAGCCGTTAAGATCGATCCGGGCACGTATGCGCGCGCACTGGACGTACCCACAACGGCGGCACGATTCTCGAAAGCCCTTGCCTCAAATCCCGGTCTCAAGAAATTCATGGTGTCGCTGGACAAGAAGCCCCCTGTCCTGACCGCAAACCGTTTAGCGGGGATCACCGGAGTACTGGGCACCCTGCAGACCTTCACCTCGGCGAACGTGAAGCGCAACAACAACATCAAAATCGCGGCTGAGAGCATCGATGGGACGCTGCTATCCCCCGGCGAAGTATTTTCGCTGAACGAGGTTGTCGGGAAACGAACACAGGCCCGTGGCTATCGCACCGCGACCGTTTTTGTGAATGCGGAAAAGGTTCCGGGTGTCGGGGGTGGCGTCTCTCAGATCACCGGAACACTCTTCAATGCCGCGGCCCTGGCGGGGCTATCAATCAAGGAAGTCAATCCGCACTCACGCCCTGTGGCGTATCTTCCCGTTGGACGCGATGCCACCGTCGCCTAC
>JAZKEA010000688.1:0-5484 GCA_040387315.1 Armatimonadota bacterium
AAGGCAGAAGCGGAAAAGATCGATACAGCCGAGACAGCTTCAGGTCATGAGAATTACTGCGTGCTCAGGAACTGCCAGGGAAAGATCAGCGCCATCGTTCGGCTGGGTGAGTCCGTGAACAAAGATCAGCTCCCCCTGTGCGGCGAGGACTTTGACTGCGCCTGGGGAGACTACTTCAACGGATATGGGGCATGGTGGGATGAACGGACGCCGGAGTCGGATGCGGCCTGGCGGGGCGGGGTTGGGGCGTTCCTCGCGTTCCTGATCGGGGGCGGGTCGGTGGCAGTGACGACGCTGCCGCCCGGCATCACAGCGGAACGAGTAGTGGAAATGGACTCGGTGTAAATCGGCATTATGATACCGAAATGATGCCCGAATGATGCCGGTTTTACTTAGCAGTCTTTACGACTCCCACGAATCGCCGTTTATACACCAGCCATGCACCAGAACGACCGGTCTGCCGGTCCCCCAGTCCTTGTAGAAAAGCTGTACGCCGTCGCCTGTTTCGATATACCCCATAGTGATTCCGACCTTTCCCGCGCGGTTCGCGCTGTCTGTCAGAATCATCATCGCGTGCGGATCGATCGGGTTCCATTACCTCCGAGGTAATGTCTTCGAACTTTTTCCGGGGGCCAGTACCGGTTTCTTTTCAATGAACGCGCTGACCACAACCGGCAAATGGTCGGAGGCGTAGCGCCCGTTTCGGATCTCCTTGAGAACGGCATAGGAGAGGACACGAACCGTCGGGCTGGCGAAGATATAGTCGATCCGCGTGGTGAGCGGGCGATTGACATCGAAGCCGTTCGCCGTTCCGTCCGGTCCTGCTGGCTTTGTCTCCGTCACCAGACGTGAATTGCGCAGCGTGGACGACAGGAGCCGTATCGGCGGCGTCTGCGGACGCAGGTTGAAATCGCCAATGAGGAAGAACGGCGTGGCTCCCGCGATGCTCCGAATCCGCTGGAGAATCAGGGCGACCGAGCGTTCGCGGGCGACAGCGCCTTTGTTGTCTAAGTGGGTATTGAACACGAAAAACGGCGGCCCGCCCGATGACCGATCTTTGAGGCTGACCCAGGTGCAGACCCGGTTGTGTCCGGCATCCCAGCCGCGCGAGACGACATCCGGCGTCTCCGAGAGCCAGAACGTGCCGGAGCGAAGATGCTGGAACCGCCTGCGGTCATAGAAGATCGGGGCGAACTCCCCGCCCCGCTTGCCGTCGTCGCGGCCCACTCCGACGAAGTCCAGCCGCCCGGCAGCAAGATAATCGACCTGGTTTGCCTTCGCCTCCTGGATTCCGACGATATCGAGCTTGTTCCGGTCGATGATCTCCCGGACCCAGGCCCGCCGAAACATCCAGGCATTCCAGCCGTCCAGTAGATTATCGTTCCGAATGTTAAATGTCGCGATGTTGATTTTCGCCATAAAATACACTTCTCAAATGCCACAGTCCGATTCCGGTAAATGGTTGCTTTTCACGCCAATAACGGAGTACCATATCTTCAGCCTATCGACGACCACAGCACCGCCTGGCGACCACTCGATCCTACGGAGCACACTATGAACCGAGCACTTTCCGCAGCAACCATCACGGTTTTCGCGTCCGCAGCGGCGGCGGCAAGCCTCCTGCCGTTTCCGTCAGCAAAAGCGGTAATGGAAGAAGCGGACCGAGCTAAAACGGACGTGCTCAGGCCGAGCCGGGACGCCTCCCCCGATCCGCGTACGGTCGAGCTTCTCAAGCGGGTGCGGGCGGCCTATAGCCGGACCCGCACGATGAGCGCGGATTTTACCTACAGTGTGACGTCGGTGAAGCGGCAGCAGGTCGCGGAGGGAACAATCCGCCTGATGCGCCCGAACCTTGCCCGCGTCACCTTCTCCAGCCTGCGCGAACCGGCCTATCCGAACCTCGTCGCGTCTGATGGGAAGCGGGTCTTTACCTTCACGCCAAAAAACTTCGACAGCGCCACGCGCCGCTTCCGAGACACACCGTACAATGCCGCGCTCGGTGCCAGGCAGGCATCGGGACTCGCTGCCCAGGGCGGGACGATTACCAGCGCGCCTATCGCCTCGGACAAAAGCAATCTTCGGCTCTGGGACGCCACACCTGTACAGGCTTTCTTCGATCCCATGGCGGCGATCCGGAACACGCTTTTCACCTCGGACCCGAACCTCCTCCGGTACGAGGGAAAGCAGAATCTGAACGGGGTGACATACCAGGTTCTGAGTCATTTTTATGCGAACGGCAACATCGCGGGGGGCGAGGACAGCGACTTCGAACAGCGGATTTATATCGGCCCGGACAACCTCATTTATCAGTACGTTTTGGAGTTCCGGTCCGGCGGACGGCCCGGTGTCCAGGTCGTGCGCCTGCGTAACGTTCGCGTGAATGTCCCGATGAAAACGTCGGACTTCGCCTTCAAGCCGCCCGTGGCGCGGCAGTAATTTTATGAAACCAAGAAACTTTCTGGAAACTGTGAGCCGTCGGACTCTTCTCGTATCCGGCCTTCTCCTGACGCTATCCCCACTGTCCGCCGGGGCACAGGACGATCCCCGGCCCGTGGTCAGTGATGCGAAGACCGCGCCTGAATCGGCGGCGCGCGCGGACCTGCCGACGCTGTATATTGTCGGCGACTCCACCCTGAAAAGCAATGCCCCGCTCCGTGGCTGGGGACAGGAAATCGGGACCTATTTCGATCCCGCGAAGATCAATGTGGTCAACCGGGCGATTGGCGGGCGCAGCAGCCGCACGTTCCAGAACGAAGGCCGCTGGGATGCCGTCGTCAAGGACCTGAAGCCGGGCGATTTCGTCCTGATCCAGTTCGGGCACAACGATGTCGGACGCTACGATGATCCCGCCGCCAAGGGGCGTCCTTCGCTCCATGGCGACGGCCCGGGAACCGCCATCGTGACCCGCGCGGACGGCACAAACGAGGTCGTTCACACGTTCGGCTGGTATATGCGAAAGTACGGTGCGGATACAAAGTCGAAAGGCGCGACCCCAATTATCCTCTCCATGGTTCCCCACAAGGACTGGCAGGACGGAAAGATCAAACGGGGGGAGCGCGAAAGCTTCGTCAAGTGGACCGCCGATGCCGCCCGCACGAGCGGAGCCCGTTATATCGACCTGAACGAGATCGTCGCCAGGGGTTATGAAAAGCTCGGGGAACCGGCGGTGGAGGGTTTTTTCGGGGATAAGCGGACCCACTACAACACGGAAGGCGCGAAGTACACCGCCGCCGCCGTGGTCTCCGGCCTCAAGGCGCTGCGCCCCGATCCCCTCGCAAAGTTCTACAGCAAAGCTGCCGCCGACGTCGCGCCCGCTGTGGCGGCGACCAAGTAGTAGTTTTTGCCCTCACCCCCGGCCCCTCTCCCAAGTATGGGCGAGGGGAGTCTGAGGGCATAGCGTCTGCGGCTTTGCTCCGGCATTAGTGCTAAGCCAGCCTTGGTAGTAATCCAGCCTTTGCGCTTTACAGATGCCGGATAGTTTACCAGACTCCCCTCTCCCAGCGAGGAACGAGCGCTACTAGGGAGAGGGGCGGGGGTGAGGGCAAAAACCCTTATTTTCCGGCGGCGCTCCGATAGCGCTCCAGGGTCGCGGCGAGACTCGGGTCCTTCTCCATCGGTGTGCCTTTGGCGAGGGTGACGGCGCGCTCCTGGGTCTTGACGGCGTTTGCCGTGTCGCCGGTCGCGAAATACGCCGCGGCCAGGGTGTCCGCAACCGCCGCATCCTTTTCCTTGCTCGCCATATCCGCCTGTTTCGCGGCCTTCAGGGCCAGCTTCGCCATTTCCGGAGTCGCCTTGGTCTTCGCGCTCGGATCGACGATTCCCCAAGCCATTGCGTTAAGCGCCTGCGGAGCATCTCTGTAGACGCCATCGACCAGGCGATTGCCGTAGGCGAGGGTCTGGGCTTCGTCCCCGGCACGCATCATGGCATTGAACTTGACCGTGCCCAGGCGAGTTTCCATGGCGGGAGAAGCGGCTATCTCTCGGTCCAGGATCGCCACCACCTGTTTGGGTTCCTTTGCCTGCCCCAGCTCGCGGCTGAGGGCCTGCAGCTTTTCGGAGGCGGCCTGATCTGCCTTGAACTTCGCAGCGGCAGCCGCGGTGTCCCAGGTGCCCGCCGTAATCTTCGCCAGCGGTTCGTCCATGGACATCGGGTGACCGATCCAGGCGATCTTCCCATCCTTGCCGACGATAAACGCGGTCGGGATACCGTTCTGCCCCGCCGCGGTCATCCACGATTTCGCCATCGCACCGTCGTTGCCCTTAGCGCCCGTGGGAACACGGTCCATCGCGACGTTATAGCCCATCTGGTCGCCCATTTTGGTGACAAACGGAACCACCAGATTCTGATCCGTCTCCCAAACGCTTACCCCGACAAACTGCGCGGCGGGATACTTCTTCGCGAGCTCCGAAACATGCGGAATGGACTGGATGCAGGGACCGCACCAGGTCGCCCAGAACTCGACGACGCTTACTTTTCCATTGCCCAGTTTTGTGACCGGGGTTCCCTTGACAAATTTCGCCACGGTAATCGCGGGCGCGGGGTCGCCGATATTCAGTTCCGCCGCGAATGCTTCGCGGCTGGGGGCCGCCATCACAAGGGCCGCAACTCCGGCAGTCGTCCAAAAGAGTCCGTTTTTCATAGCACATTACCTTTCTGCTCAGGAAAATTAAATATAGTTAAGTCTACCGCAATACACCGGAAAAAGTGGATGCGGCGCGACGGTTGGTTGACGGACCGACGGCAATCAGGCATACTTCCCGTGCCTGCTCGCTTTGAATTATGGCAGGCTGTCGAACGGAATCACGGGAATGGAGTCACAGAAGCGCATGATCAGTCGAAGATCGGCAGTCAATTCAGGGTTCGCTCTCTTCGCCACGCTGTGTCTGGGCCTTGCGGGATGCGGCGGCGCGGGGAGCGGCGGTATGGGAGCGGTCACCGAGGAGAACCCGGTACCTCTTGCGGGTTACTACGAGGGACCGTACACGAGGTCCTCGGGAGAAACGGGTATCGCTCAGATTCGAATCAACGGTCTGGAAGATAGGCGGCCCGCCACCGATTTCTACCCGGCTATAGAACCAGGTTTTGTCCAGGGAGCGTTGATACCATCGTTCGATGACGGCAACGACCTGCGCCTCCTGGGCGGAAACATCGACCGCGATGGGAAAATTGATCTTGTGGTCAATAATGAATCCTCCGTGGGATTTTTTCGCTACGATCCGGAGACGGGACTGCTGACCGGAACGTTTCGCCTGACGAACCCGCTTACCGGCCAGGATACCGGCACTATCTCCTTTGCACTGCCCAAACGCGTCGCGAACGGCAGCGGTGCCGCCGATTGAGGATCAGCACTACAGGACGGATAATGGGTGCGATGTTGTGTCCGAGCAATAAGTCGGTACAAGTCGTGAATGTCCGCGGTTAGGCGATAGGGCATTAGGGCTTTTGTTCCGGGCGTGAATGCCCGGTCTAGTCGGCCTTCGGCC
>JAZKEA010000689.1:0-4828 GCA_040387315.1 Armatimonadota bacterium
ACGCTTATGGGAGAGCTGCCAGACATCCGTCTCGCGTCTCTGGGGCTATACCCGTGGCGAACACTGGCGCACCCCGGAACAACTGCTGGATTTCCTGTGCGAAAGCGCCAGCAAAGGCGGTAATCTCCTGCTGAATGTCGGCCCGGATGGGGATGGAGCTATCCCCGGTGAATTCGCTGACCGCTCGCGTCTTCTAGGCGATTGGCTGCGGACGCACGGCGAGGCGATCTACGGCTGCGAAAAAGGAGATGTGGTTGAGTTTGTCACCCGTGGTTATCAGACCATCAAAGGCACTGCGCTGTATCTAATATTGCGTTTCTATGACGGACAGGAGGAGCTTCGCCTCGCGGGTCTCGAGAATCGCGTTTTGCGCGTGACGCTGCTCTCGAATGGGCAGGACCTGGCATTTTCACAGGACGAACTGGCGGTCACCCTGCGCGGACTTCCGAAGGAGAAGCCGACGAGGCTGTATCCGGTGGTAAAGCTCGAACTCGATGGGCCACCACGCGCCCTCCCCGCCTTTCGTCAGCGCCTGTGGACGGGCGATCCCCGGCGCATGACCGATTGGGCAAGGTCACGCGGAGAGGGCGTACACGCCTACAAAAAATCGGAGTAATCGCGCGTCCGCTCCTTTTCCTTGGTTGCTATCCTGTGGAATAATGGAAGCAATTTCGAACAGGCACAGGGAAGGGTCTAACGTGGAGTGTAGCGAGCAAAGTGCCGCTGAAACGTCGCAGGAGCAGCACAAGTTAGAGGATACGCCGGACTCCGAGGCAGCGGAATCGGATATCAGCTGGTATGAATCGATTCCCCCGTTGCCAAGACCGTTAACCACGAAGAACGGCCTCAAGCTTCTCGTAGTGGTGTCCCTTTTTGCAGCGGTCGCACTGGGTACGATCTGGCATCTCGGCGGTCGCTTTTTCGATCTGATTTTTCTTACGCCTTTGTTTGCCGGATTTTTTCTGGCGTTCGCCATGGAAAAGGCCATCTCCAAAACATGCTGGCGGCGGTCGGTAACCATCCTCTGGCTGAGCGCGATTGCCGCTGTGCTTCTTCTTGCCACCCGCTATGTTGAGGACAGTATTGCGGCTCGCCCGATGGTGATTCGTTCTCTGTCTGAGAGCTTCTCCGAAAGCGAGCACCTTCCGCCTGCTGTCGTTCATTCCCAGTTAGAACAACAGATGACACCACTAGAGTCATCGTTGATTTATATAGTGGCGATTGCCAATCGCGGCACCTACGTCAGCCGAGACCTGGGGGTGACGTACCTGATGAGCGGCGGGACTCGGATCAGCGGCATTCCCTTTCGGGGATATGGCTTCTGGCTTCTGCTGCTGTTCCAGGCGGCAGTCATTGTCGGCGTCTGCATGATAGCGACAGATCCGACAATTCACTCCGGCTACTGCAATACCTGCGGCAAATGGGCGAAGCGCCACTGGCTGTTCCGGAAGCAGGGGCACCAGGCAGACGAGCTGGCGGATTATGTCCGCGGTCAGCGGTGGGCTGAAGCGGATGACATGCGACTTGGAGGCAAGATCAGCGGAAAGGATTTTTCTACCGCGCACCTATTACACTGCGCGAACTGCGCCTCCGACATGCTGATCGTCAACCGCATGACTCACGGTGAGGAAAAACATTTGCTCTATGCAAGGATCAGCAGTGAAACCGCAGAGTCCATAAGAAGCGCGGTTCGTCGCGTGGCGTAATCGAACGGGGTATCCTAGTGTCAGAGGTATTTTCTATGCTGTTCGGAATCAAAGACCCTAAACTGCAGGGCGATACGCCCCCCACTCCTCAGGATGCCCCTCCCGATGCTGTTGTCTCGGCGGACACGCTTCGGGAGAACCGGATACCAAGCAACCAATCCCGAACCAAAAAGTGGCCGGTACTGGATGCGGGCGGTCCTCCGGGAAATCTCGATCTGAAGCAGTGGCGCTTTTCGCTCACGGGGTTGGTTGAGGAGCCGGTCGAGTGGACCTGGGAAGAGTTCCAGAAACTGCCGAGGTCACGAATTTTCGCAGATATGCACTGCGTGACGCGCTGGTCCCGCCTGGGAAATGTCTGGGAGGGAGTCACCACGCGCGAGATCCTGAAGCACGTGACTCTGAAACCAGAGGCTAAGTTCGTCCTGGTCTCCGCTTACGATAAGGGCTTTTCGTTTCGTGGCGGGGCGACTCCCTGGACGACCAATATGCCGGTCGAATATTTCCTCGATGAGGACTGCCTCCTCGCGGACACCCATGACGGCGCCCCCATCAGCCTGGAACACGGCGGCCCCTTGCGCCTGGTAATCCCGAAGCTCTATGCCTGGAAATCCGCCAAATGGGTGTCCGGAATCGAATTCCGCGCCGATGATACGCCGGGTTTCTGGGAGCGCGGCGGCTACCATATGCTCGGTGATCCCTGGAAGGAGCAGCGGTACCGCTTCGAGGGAGACGAAGATGAAGGAATTTAGCGGGCATTAATTCTATGAGCCAATATGACGCGGCGATTCGGCTCGGTGAGGAATCGGGCGTCAGGCTGGAGGTTGTCGGAGGGATTCCTGTGTGGGAGGCTCTTCCGTCGTACCGACACCAGAACCACGTTTTTCGGATTCAAAGCTCGATCCGTCCTATTCCTTCGTCAGGGAAAAACTGCGGGTGCGTTCATGTTTCCGATATCTATGTTCGTTTTCCCGATGGTTCTTTGAAGCGCCCGGATATAGCCGTCTTCTGTAGAGAGCCCGATGAGCAGGCCGAAGCGGTCACTTTGCTCCCGGAAGCGGTTATTGAGATCATCAGTCCGGGTTATGAGGCTAAAGATCTCAGTATCGGTGTTCCCTTCTACCTGCGCTCGGGCATCAAGGATATCATCGTTTTCGATCCGGACACCGGTAATGTTCGTCACTTTCGGCCCGGCTATTCGGAAGCTCGGTTTTCGACTCCTGTCACGCTGCAGCTTGACTGTGGATGCCAGGTTACCGTGTAACAAAAAACACCCGGCGCTTCCTGGAAGCGCCGGGTGTTTTTATCGACAAATAACCAGGGTCTAGCTCTTTGTTGGATACAGAATCTGCTGCAACACCTCGTTGCAGTCGATCAGATGCGCACGGGTCGCCGGGTCCACAGCCTTAGGAAGAGCCGCTTTCAGAGACGCCTGGGTGTCCATCAGGCACTTACGCGCGATGGGACGAACGTCCGAGTTGGGAACTGCAAGCCGGGGGGCGAGCAGACTGATGTACGTGCGCTGAAGGTTACGCCGGATGGGGTCAACGGTAACCTTCGGTGCGCCAAGCTCACTGAAGATACCGTGCCGAACGTCTTCCATCATCGCCGCCATCGTGTACATAGGCTTTGACTGCCCCTTGGCAAGAACCTGCTGATCCGTCATTCGGACAAGGCGTGAATCGACCAGAAGCCGTGCGAGAAGGGAAACCTGGCTGTTCAGGACCCGGTTCGTGACACCGCCCGCTTCCAGACGGCTCGTGATCTCGGGCTTGAGCAGCATGGTCGGCGTAGCAAAACCATTCTGCAGGAGGAACTGAACGGCCTCCTTCTGCTTCGCGGCGGGTACGGGTTCGTACACGGCACTGCCGCCACGCTGGTAGTGGTAGTTGGTTTGCACCACGCCACCGACCATCGCGACCACATGGTTCAGTTCTGTCTGCCGCTGACCAAGGACAGTGTTATAGACCTCCTGCAGACGCTCGTAGTCTTCGCCCGGCTTCGAGGTCGCCGGAACGATATACGAGAGAACACGGTTCAGGTTTTTCAGTCCAAGGGCGGTGGCGGCAATAGGATCGGATCCCAGGTCTTCCGTCTGGCGATGCGGGTCCTCCAGCGGATCTGCATCGCCGAAGCGGAGCATTGGCTCCTTTATCTGGCGGGATGCGATACGGTCAAGTGCCGGTTTCTCCGCCTCCGAGGTCGCCGCGCCAGGAACAATCCCGTATCCCCACTCGATGGCAAAAAGATCGTACGGGGCGATTTTCGGGATCAGCCGCGTGACACCGTCGCCGGGCTGTGCAACATAGTTCATGCGACCGTAGTCCATGATCGACGCTTCCGTACCCCACTGGCTGGTCCACTTCGGGTTTCGAAGCTGCGCGATGCTGATGGCGGAGCTGGCGCGCATATTATGCTGCAGTCCCAGGGTATGTCCGATTTCGTGTGCGACGACATAGCGCAGCAGAGCGCCGATATGACTCTCCGGCAGGGGAAGTTTCCGGGCGGCTTTATCGTTGGGCGACGCCTGAACAAAGTACCAGTTCTCCACCAGCTTGAGAATATTGTGGAAGAACTTGGGGTTGGCATTCAGGATTTCGCCGGAGCGTGGGTCAACGATGGAGGGGCCATAAGCGTTCTCGGTCGTGGACGGCAGCCAGCGGATAACGCTATAGCGAACATCGTCCTCATCGAACTCCGGGTCCTCTGCTTCGGTCGGGACTTCCTTACAGACGATCCCGTTCTTGAACCCGGCCTTTTCGAAGGCGATGTTCCAGTCCTCGACCCCCTGCTTGATGTAGGGGTGCCACTTTTCCGGCAGTTCGGGAGAGATGTAGTAGGTGATGGGTTTGACCGGCTCGGAAAGCGCCGCCGATGGGTCCTTCTTCTCGAGACGCCAGCGGTTGGCGAAAGCGACTTCTTCGACACGGTTTTCCGGCCCACCAAACTGGAAGAAGCCTGTCTCGAAGAAACCGACGCGTGAGTCGGCCAGACGCCCTATCATCGGCTTATCCGGCAGCAGAACCATGCTGTGACGCAGCATTACGGTGATTGCAGTGCTGTCATCACGCTGCGGTCCGCGCTCCGTGAAGGGGCTGCGCGTGCCGCCGGTATAGGTCTGGGTT
>JAZKEA010000690.1:0-2181 GCA_040387315.1 Armatimonadota bacterium
GCGCCGCGCGTCTCTTGGCTTGAGTCTCTGCCTGTTCACCCTGCCGCTGTTGATCTTGCTCACAAAGGTAAGCGACCAGTGCAGGCTTTGCTTCCTTCAGGACAAGCTTTACTCTCTCGGTTATCGCAGACTGTCGCCCCTTCAACTTCAGGCCATCACCGCCTCTATTCAGAGCAAGAGACAAGTCGCGTTTTTTCAGACCCGCCAGGATGTGCTTGACAGCAGGGGTATCCATTAGATTTCTACCTCTGTCACCTCATCGGGGTCCGACTCAAGTTCTGGCGTTTTGTCAGTATAGATGTTGAACTCTTTTGGTCTGTTTTCGGGGTTTTGTCAGTTTTGTCAGTACCTGGAACCATATGTGTGGGATTTTTTAGTTGAGGGTCGGGAAGCAATTCCGGGTTGATCCATACTTGCGTTGAAGGACGCCCACCCTTTGAGCCTGTGGGAACCTCTACGGTCTGAACCCATCCCTTTTCCTCCAGCAGACCGATAGCCCGCTCAACCTCCTCCACCGTACCGAGACCTGACCATCCTTTCCGCATTACATCGCGGGGGGTAAAAGGATTGCTCAACGACTGCTTAATCCGCTCGGCTAGGCGCTGCGCCGCCTCCGGATCACCATCCATCGCAGACTGATACACGCGGCGGGCATGAGCCTCAAGAAACAGGCACCACTTCTCCGCGAGCAGAACTGCCTGCAGAGATACCGGACTTTGGACATTATCGAGAAGGTGAAACAGGAGCGCCAGCGAGGGCATGAGGGACCGATATTTGGCGAGGTGCGTCTGCATCAGGCTGCTGTCCCTGCCTTCTCGCAGACGCTTTTCCAATACGGTCCTCCAGCCATCGAAGAACTCCTGCGCCTCAGGCTCGAAGTTCAGGTAGGGGAGCCCTTTATCGTTCTCGCCCGGCATGGTGGCCCCATAATTGACGGGGGCAAGTTCGGCGAGCCTTTGGAACGTGCTGAAGGCTCTGTCCTTTGCTTCCCCATTGGGGTAGCGGTCGATGTTCCTGAAGGTTCGTGGCGGGTCCGGGTACACCAGTATTTGCAGTCGAGGCGCGAACCCGTCCGCTTCCTCGCCAGATGCCGCGGTTCTCAGGTATCGGGCAAGTGGTCCCGGCTGTATGGTCCCGAACAAGGACATGCAGGCGGCATCGATGACGGTGGTTCCGCGTCCGATTCGATCATAGATATATGAGCCGGTCCCGTTCCACGCTTCCAGGTAGAACGCTCTGTCCGCTTCGTGCCCCTGCCGCTCCAGCGTCTTGAGGAACCCGGTCAGCTCGTCTCGAAACAGCAGGAGCCCATCGGGATTCTCTTTGAGCAGTTCGCCCAGTTTCTCGACGGTCGTATCATTGACCGTGTAGCGGCGACACACAGGCGCTTCGATGTCATCACCCTTTAGAGCATCCATTGCGATCTGGCGCAGCGTCTCATCGTTTACGCCCGGCTTCTTCGCCTCGGACTTCAGGCGATCTTTAGCGCCTTCCGCTTTTGCCTTAGCCACTGCCTGCGTGATCTCGTGGTTCTTGAGCGCCGTCTCATGCTCTTTTCGTGCATCGAACTCAAGACGGTTAAGGGGCCGCAGCGCCTCTGAGACAGCGGGCGTCTTCTGGATGCCGGGGGGACCAATGACCGCTCCCCACAGGTTAGGAACGACTGTCCAATCATCATGCCGTTTAGGGCGTATCGCCATTTGCCGCCCGACAACTGCAGAGACCGCTACAATGACAGGAGCGATGACGAACTCCAGGGGGAAACAGCCGCGCTGCGCAATGTCCATCACCCAGGATCGGATCGGCTCCGGTATCATGTCCTCCGACAGAACAGGGACGGGAAGCAGGTCCGTCTCCAATGCGGCTAAAGGCTTATCAAAAGTTGGATTTGTATGGGTAGAGGTACTGACAAAACCGGCAAAACCCTCGTTTTTGTCCTTTCTGGTCTGTTCCTCCAGCTTTTTGTTCCTTACGCCGCGCCATCCGGAGTCGAGAAGATCCCGTAGCGCCGTGAAGTTTTTCCCTTCGCAGGAGTTGTGAGAGCACGAAAACCCTGGTCTGCCATCACCGGTAAGGGAGAGTATTGCATCCGGCGAAGCATGGTCGGGGTTGAAGGGGCAGGTGATTTGCCACTTCATGCCGCCCTTGTACGGCTTTGGTCCACCCGTTGTCAGACCTACC
>JAZKEA010000690.1:2191-5793 GCA_040387315.1 Armatimonadota bacterium
TTGGGGCGTGGTGCCCCTGCTGCAGGCTTCGGTATAGCTGCCGTTCCCATAGCCGCTAGAGCGGACAGATCTGCGGTCGGCACTATGTCCAGAGCTTCGAGTGCCGACCGCATAAACGATACGCGGTGCGGATGAGTCGGGATACTGTCACCCTTCCGGACAGGCGTTCCCGGAAGTTTGCAGATTCGAGCAGCGTTACTAACGGTGGTATCGATCTTGACAGCAGCGTCATCGAACCTGGCCGCCAGTGCCTTTAGTACGCCGTCAACGATCTGCTTGGAGGCATCATCATTGGGCAGGTCAACACCGATGATCAGATGCCCGCCATTTCCGCTGTCGCACCGAGCAATGGCACTCTCAGGCCACCCGAGCCCCTTGATAAGATAGTCGGCAACCTGATCCGAGCGGGTGATTGCGGCGGTATGCTGCTTGTCCGTGGAAGAGATGTAGGCAGGACGAACGGGATCGCAGTCGATCAGCAAACTCCGCCTGCGGACGATATGACTATCGCTCGTGGTTTCCCCCTCGGCGACCTCTGCCAGTCGGTTGTATCTGCGAGCCAGGAGATTGGGGTCAAACTCATTCAGCGTAAAGTAGACCGCCTTCGCCTGCGTGGAGACATTCCGTGCGGCGACGTCGGCTACAAGCTTCTCGTGGTCGTCGTAGTAGCCGCTCAGGACAGCCTTAGGGTAGCGGCAGGCACCGAAGATACGCACTTCGATAGGCCGGTTCGGCACAAGCACGGAAAGCGCTCGCCTAACCTCGTTGGGGTCGGTTTTAAGTGGGGTAATGGCATCGAACGCTGTTAGGCGATTGCCGGCAGGGACGGATGCGTTATTTGATTCAGTTGTTGTTGTGGTTGGATTAAGCGACATGTTCGGCAACCTCCTGCCGTTCTTTCTGCCTAGTGGCAGGGGAGACAGCAGGAGCGTTGTCGGTTTCGGCGCTGATGGTGACATCGCCGTTAACTGTTACACATACTTTCGCGTTATATTTGACCAGCGCCACGTTGGTAGAATCCACAAGCGCCGCATCGAATGCCAGAAGCGCGTGTGGATAGCTTTTGGCAAGCTTGTGTGCGAGCAGGGGCGTCTTCGAGGCGAACGACAGATGGACAAAACGAGAAAGGCGCAGCTTACGGTCCCGGCGCTCCGCCGTTGACCGTGGTCGAATCGGAAGCTTTTGCACTTTCAACTCGTCTTGGGAATACAGGCATTCCGACAGCAGAAGATGGGGAATATAGTGGAGCGGCGCCGTGTGCCAGAACAGTGTGGGAGCCGCTTTCATACTCACTTCGCATCGATAATCTCAGACCAGTAAAGCGTGACGCCGTCCTGTCTTAGCTGCTGCTGGAACGCGGTCAGCAGGTCCGGCGTCTCGCGGACAACGGACGGATCATCGATGTCGCGCCGGATGCAAAATGCCGCCAGCGTCCCTGCCGCCTCGCCCACGAGCCATTCCGTGGGGTGCATACGCGCTGACGCCAGAGCAAGGCGCGTCGCCCCAAAATTCTTAGCGGCTGGCAGAACGTTTGTCGCCCCGCTTTTCGTCAGAAGCGACCCCAGGGGAATATGGTAGGGGAGGGCAGGCACCAGAAGCGGCGGCTCACCTTTGGTAGGATGAATATCTATCGCATAAAGCGCACAGCCGATAGAGTCGGGAAACGCCGTCGCCCACTTCGCGTCTGGTGTGCCCGGAGGCGCGATCAGGTCCTTCTCCTGAAGCATATACTTCGCCTGCAGGCGGCGCGATTCGCGCACATACGGTACCAGCGCAAAGCCGTCATCGCTTCGTGCTGTTTTGCCCTCCGCCGCCGGACAGGAAACGGGAGTTTCGGGCGCATCCGGTGTCACCAGCTGAATCTCCGGATAGCCGACGCCCGATCCGTCATCACGCGGGCATTCGGTCTGCAGCCAGTAAAGGAAACCCTGAGCGAACGCCTTCCCCCGCTGGAGAATACGCGCCTGCTCTTCCAGAGACTTGCCGAGCGGGTTTTCCTCGTGAAAATCGTTTCCGCGCCAGTTGATCAGGGAAATGTCGCCCTGCGGTGACTTACCACCCGCAAAGCTGTTTGCTGCGAGGAGACGTCGATAGGTCCAGAATGGCCCACCCGCACCCTCCGCCTTCGTCAGCATTTTATAGGTCACCGTTCCCCGCTCGGAGTACACATAGTCGAGGGTGTATTCGCCAAGAGACTTGAAGTACCCGTACTCCTCGGGTTTTTCGACGATCTGGCGGACCGCCGTGGCATCACTCTGCCAGCGCACCGGAAAACAGTATGAAAAGCTTTGTACCCATTCCGGGTGGGCCATCTCCGGGGCGTGGGGTTCGTCGTACTCGCCGCGTGCCTCCTGACCGATAGTCGTCGGCAGGTCCGCGAGTGCCAGCGCGCCACCGTCTTCGGTGGCATCCAGCAGGTACCGCGCCCCGATGCGGGTCACCTTTCCTGTATCCAGGTCCACCAGATCGGCGTAGTTCACGCGCCCGTTGGCGAGACGCGTGATGCTCCGGATCTGATGCCGCAGCAGAACGCGCTTGATCCCAAGAGTGGTAGGCACGGACCGAAGCTGGGCATCGATGGCCTGTGCCCACATCTCCGGTGTCCCCGAGACGCGGCTGACCCAGCACTGCCCGACATTCTTCTCCTGTCCCGGTTTAATATCGGGAAGCGTAGCGATGCCCGCCCGAACTCGTTCGCGCAGCGACCGGTACGCCTTCGTTGACGGCCCGTTCTTCTGCTCGATAAATCGGTTCTCGTCCGGAACCGGGACCATTTGGCTCGTGAACTGCCCGCCGAGAGTCCGTGTCGGCTCCACGATGATCACGGAAAGACTGTGCCGTGCCGCCGCCATCGCCGCCGCGACCCCGCCCACGCCGCCACCAACAACCAGAACGTCGCAGGTAGGCCCGGCATCTGTGGGGAAGTAGCGTGATTCCGCGACACGCCGTTTCTCAACATCCAGTACCGGCGCACCAAGCTTGGGCGGGTCGGACGACAGTGGCGGTGCCGCGAAGGAAACGGAAGGAAGGAGACTCAGTAGAGCGGCGCTGGTACAAAAAAACGACGTGAAAATCGGACCGTAACAGGCTCGTGAATGATTGCGGTTCGGCAAAGAAGGCTTTCCTGGGCTGGACAAAAGTACGATTAAACCCCGCGTCGGCGTACGGGGAGCATGGGGGGAAGGGCTTTGACCGCCTCGACAAGATCCGGGAACGCAACCCCGAACTCTCCCGCGATCTTGACGAGATTGACCGGCAGCTGGTTCTCACGGCAGTAACGGACCTCTTTCACTGCCTCGCGGAGAGCGGCGGCGTTCGGTTCCGAACCCTGGCTTTTTTCGCTTCCCATGCTGTCGTCCTTTTTATGCTCCCGCATCGGCAAGTATCTTTACCCAGGCGTTGCGTGTGCGCGGGCCGTCGTACTCGGCGAAATAGATTCCCTGCCAGCGCCCCAGCAGGAGACGACCGTTTTCGATCAGCAGCGTCACCGAAGGACCCGTGAAAATACTCTTGATATGCGAGTCTGAGTTTCCCTCGTTATGCTCGAACTTCTCCAGAAGCGGTTTGCCACCCTCCGGAATGAGCTTATCGACAAACGCCTC
>JAZKEA010000690.1:5803-6816 GCA_040387315.1 Armatimonadota bacterium
CATTCTCGTTGATGCAGACGCCGGCAGTCGTATGCGGCACATAGACGACGCATAAACCGCTCCGGACACCGCTCCGGGCGACGGCGTCCGTGACTTCGCGCGTAATCTCGACTAGCTGACTGCGGCGCGCGGTCCGCAGGGTCAGTTCCTGTACCGTATTTTGCATGGTTATTCTAATTATGCCCTATATGGGCTTTGTATTACCCTCTATCGTACCGTGGCTGTTATCCGCAAAAGGAACCCGACCGCCTCCTGTCGAAAAAGAGAGAGGCGACAGGGCGTACGGCCCTCGCCCTAAGAAGTGAAGGACAAAAACCATGGCGGATAAAAAGGCATTGATCGTTTGGGGGGGATGGGATGGACATCAGCCCAAACAGGTCGCCGAGATATTTGAACGAGTGCTGACGGAAAAGGGCTTCTCCGTGGAAGTCGCCGACACGCTGGATGCCTATGCGGACGAGCCCAAGCTGATGTCCCTGGACCTGATCGTCCCGGTCTGGACAATGAGCAAGATCAGCAACGAGCAGCTAAAACCGCTTCTCGCGGCGGTGAAATCCGGCGTCGGGATCGCGGGCTGCCACGGCGGCATGTGCGACTCCTTTCGCGAATCGACCGAGTACCAGTTTATGACTGGCGGTCAGTGGGTCGCGCATCCCGGCAACGACGGTGTCGAGTACACTGTCGAGATCACGGACCCGGACCACTACATCACTCAGAACGTTCCGATGGTCTTCCCGGTCAAATCAGAGCAGTATTACCTGCACGTAGACCCTGCCGTGCGTGTTCTGGCAACCACCCGGTTCCCGGTCGCTGATGGTCCGCACCTGAAAAACGGCCCGGTGGATATGCCAACAGTCTGGACTAAGTACTACGGTGAAGGCCGCGTCTTCTACACCGCGCTCGGACACCAGGCGGACATCGTCGCCCAGCCCGAAGTGCTGACCCTCTGCACCCGCGGCCTCCTCTGGGCCGCACGCTCCGAAGAGCTGGCGTAGAGGTAAATACCCCTCCCT
>JAZKEA010000690.1:6826-23368 GCA_040387315.1 Armatimonadota bacterium
CGAGGGAGGGGTGAAACCAACACATGCACAGCCCACCACCCATACCCCCTCTTTCCGAGCCGCCGAACTGGGCACGCCTTTCCATCGTCGAGAATGGCGAGCCGCTGGTTCCCCTCGCGGACTCCCCGCAACTGCGAACGCACTCCCTCTACGCGGAACTGAAGATACCGGACGCCCCGCCGTATGTTTCCGTACGTGCCGGTATCCGTGACCGATTGATTGCGGCGGCGCACTCGCTGCCGGACGGTATCTCGCTCGTGGTGTTCGATGGATTCCGGCCTCTTGCCGTGCAGCAGTGGCTCTGGGACGATTTTTCCGCGCAGATCCGCAGGAGCAATCCCCACTTCACCGACGAGGAGGTCGGCGCGGCGGTACGTCAGTTTGTGGCTTTTCCTCAGGCCGACCCGCTTGCCCCTCCGCCGCATCGGACCGGTGGCGCGGTCGATGTCTATCTGATAGAAACTGCCACCGGGGATATCCTTCCGATGGGGACAGACGCCGACGAGATCGCCCCCGCCTCGGCCACGCGCTGGTTCGAAGAGCACCCTGAGGAGCCGTTTACCACCAATCGCCGTCTCCTCTTCCATGCCATGACCGGGGTGGGATTTACCAACTACCGGGGCGAATGGTGGCACTTCGACTATGGCAACCAGCGCTGGGCCAACGTAGCTGGCACGGGTACTGCCGTCTACGGAGCCGCCGCCGATCCGGACCTCTGACCTCTGACCCTGCGTAACCAAAGCGCGATCTGCTCCGTTTCTTTCGCATAATGCAATCAGCCGTGTAATGGCTGGGCGCAGCGTACGTCTAATCAGGCGAAGGAACTTTGAGCAATGTCCGCTTCACTGGCTGTCTGGCAATCCAAAGATGTTTCCGGTGTTCCCCTCGCCGCTGGCGCGGAAAACGGGGCGCTGCTTACCGAACGGGATCTGATCGCCCGAAGCTGCGAGGGGGACCGCGCCGCCTTCGAGCAGCTTTACGTGCTGTACGCGACCGGCATTTACCGCTGTGCCTACCGCTTGCTGGAAGATGCCGATGAGGCCGATGATATCCGTCAGGAGACGTTCGTGCGGGCTTACCAGTCGCTTGCCCGGTTTCGCGGCGAGGCGGGGTTCCGTACCTATCTTCTGACCATCTGTAGCAACCTCTGCCGTGACCGTATGCGCCAGCGTCAGCGCCGTCCCGTTTCCTCGTACGGGCTTGCTCCCTCAGAGTTTGCGGTCACCAGTCAGACTCTGGCACGGGAATGCACGGACCCGCTGTCGCAATTGGAACAGGCGGATCAGGCAGAACGGGTCTGGCGCGCTCTCCACCGCCTGCCCGTCGCACCGCGTGAAATTCTGCTCCTGCGTCATGTCGAGGGGCTGGAGATAGAGGAGATCGCGCAGATCGTTGGCTGTACAAAAATCAGCGTGCCTGTCCGGCTGTTTCGGGCGCGCCGTCAGTTCAAGGACCTATTCCTGGCGCTCCTGCGGGAAGAAGGGGAGTAACTAACTGCTATGCCATGGGCTGAAAAATTTGAGAAGTGCAGTTCGGTCGGGCCGCGTCTATGGGAGTACGCCGCAGGGACACTGCAGGCTTCCGCTGCCGACGCTGCCCGTATCGAGGCGCACCTTGTGCGCTGTTCTAAATGCCGGGTGCGGCTTGAAGAGTTCCGACGCGCCTCTGCCGCGCTCGCGCTCTACGCCGCCGCCCCGGAGACCGGTATCCCGCCCCGCGCTCCCGACTGGCAGAGCGTCCATACCCGGCTTGAGCAAGCCGATCCTCGGAAAACAACGGCTGCTGCAGGCGTCTCCAGGCTCAGAGCGATGCGTTCTCATCCCGCTTTTGCCCTGTCTGCCCTTGGCTTCGGTCTCTGTACGACGCTCTTCGCGGCGAGTATCCCGCTCGCCCTTGGCCTGCATAATAAAGAACTGCAGGTGCAGAACGACCGCGGCGGCGCAATCGTCTCCGAAGAAGCATCCTATACACCGTCCGCGAAGCCAAAAGCGCCGGTCGAGATGGAAGTCGGCAGCATGTTCGGTTCCTCTCAGGGATTCGCTGTCACCGGGAGGGCGGGATCTCTCCATACCTGTCCTCTTGTCGCTTACGTAACCAATAACACCGGTAAGGCGGTCACGGGTCGGATATCCATCGTGGATGCGGGCGCGCTGTCGTCGCGCCGCTATGAGCGGGAGATTCAGCTTGATGCGGGTTCCGAACCACAAGCCGTCCTTCTGTATCCCTCCGTAAGCGGCAGTTACTCCGCGCGGCAGCAGTTGATAGTGACGCTGCGCGGTCCCTTTCCTTCCCAGGAAGAGACGCGCAGCTACTCCTACAGTGACGGCATGATCCGGATGGCGCTGATCGGCGATGCGGGCTACGGTCGGCTGCTCCCTAAAAAGCAGGTCATCGAAGACTACCGAAAAGTAAAGCAGGAGCAGGACCGTGTGGCAGGGTTCGTCAAAAGGCAATACCTGCAATACTCAGGCAGCTTCGCGCGACCCGAAACCGCGCCGGATCGCGTTATCGGGTACGATGGCATCACGACGCTGGTACTGAGCGAAGGGGCAGAGCGTCTCAATCCGGCTCAGCGTTCCGCGCTGCGACAGTGGGTGATCGGCGGCGGTTCCGTCATATTGCTGCCGGAAGCCGATCTTGATCTGCTCGGTCTCGCCGCTGATACACCGTTCACGGAAATGACGTCTGCTGCGCCTGCCTCTCCTCTGATCCCTTCTGGAACCCCGCTGCGGCGGTACACACTCGGCATGGGGGCTGTACTGACCGTGCCTATCGACCTGACCCAGGACCGATTCCGTGACCGGTGGGAGCTTGCTTATACCTGGGATGACCTCCGGACCCGTGCGCGACCGATGGCCAATGATATTGCCCACCTCCCCAGCGCATGGCAAACGCCATCGCGATACGGGTTCTACGCCAACGATCCGTTTCGCCTCGGACTGCCGCCGCTTACCACTGTGGTCTACCTGTTCACCGGCTACTTCCTGCTGGCGATACCAGTCACCTTTGTCATCCTGAAACGGACCCGGCGAATGAACTGGGCCTGGGCGACTGGTCCCACGCTTGCCTTCCTGTTCGGGGGCGCGGTCTATGGGTTTACCGCCGACCTGCATAAGTCAAAGCTCAGCCGCCGCACGGGTGGCCTGCTGATCTCCACTGCGGGAGAAAAAACGGCGCGTTTCGTGGGTCTGTCCGAGATCTTCTTCCCAACTGCGGGCAGCTACGATGTTTCCATACCCTATGCGGAAACAACCGAGCTCGGAGGGGACGGTCCCGCAACCTATGGTGATCGGGGCAACGGAATCAATCTCCGGTCACTGGAAACCGTCGATAATGGAATGGCTGTTTCTGTGCCCCGCCTGAGCGTTCCGAACCTTGCGTTCCGGAGACTGAGACACTCCCAGACAGTGCCCTGGGGGGATGGCATCACCGCGGACCTCCGATTGACCGATGATGGTAAAGCAGTCGGAACCATCCGCAACGAAACGGGACGAACGCTGGAGAACGCGTATATCCTCCTGCCCGGTCTCGTCAAAAAGACGGATCGCCAGTATGTCTACAATACGGCGACTGCGCACAAACATGACCTGATTTACCGTTCTTATACCAGGACCTATAACCGGGTTGTAAAGGTCGACCGTATCGCACCGGGAATCACAAAATTCAGCCGTTACACGGACTACAGAAACAGAATGTCTGTGAGAGAATCGTATCCGGGCTTTGGGGCTCCTCCGGGGATAGCGAGTCCGCAAAGTGCGGGTTTTTATCTTGAAAGGGTGCCTGTCCCGGTTCTTATCGCGCAGACATCAGGTGAAACGCTGGGGCCGACTATCGGACGATATGTCGGCAGTCCCTATGCGGTGACGGTTGCCGTGACATTGCCCCCGCTTCGCACGGCTCCAAAGGCAACGACGATTGTAAACGGAGGTACGAAATGAGCACGACGAGCCTGCCGCCCTCCCCCTCGCTTTTCCGGCATCTTATCCTGGATAACCCCATGACTCTGGAGGCGACACGGGTCTGGAGGCGTTTCATCCGCTCCGGCGGCGATACCGGCAAAGGGGTCAACGTCACCGCGATGGTCTTTGTCGCCGTGATGTACACGTGGTGCCTTTTCGCCATCCTCCGCTTTCACGAGGATATGAGCACACTTCTTCTCCTGCTGGAAGCGGCTCTGCTGACCCTGGTAGTTCCCGGCTCGATGTACGCCGCAGTCT
Organism: Armatimonadota bacterium; assembly: GCA_040387315.1. GTDB lineage: Bacteria > Armatimonadota > Armatimonadia > Armatimonadales > Armatimonadaceae > JACMJB01. Next base: position 11,044 of record JAZKEA010000690.1, read on the forward strand.
CCGGGGAGCGAGAGCGGCTGACCTGGGACGGGCTGATAATGACCTCGCTCTCGCCCGGTCAGATCGTGGTCGGTAAATTGCTGTGGCGCGTCGTTCTTATCCTCGGCATCGCCGCGCTCTTTACTCCGCCGCTCCTGCTCTGTCAGTTTGCCGTCGGCGTACTAAACAGCCCCGACGGTGCCAGTGCCCGTCATGAGTACACGCTCAGCGAGCTTTTTTTGGCGCAGGGAATCGTGGTTTCCTGGGGTCTGCTTCTGGCCGGATTCAGCCTGTGGGTCTCCACGAAGACCCGGCGAGCCGTCACAACGCTTGCCATTATTACGATAACCCTGCTGAGTTTTCTGTTTCTCGTACCCATGCTTGTCGGTCTTTTTGGCGGTCGAAGTTACTGGAGTGCCTATGACCCGCCGTTAAGACAACTGGGAGCCCTGCTGCTGCACCTTCATCCGTACGACAGTATCTGGTACCTCAGCAAAGAAGGTGCTGCCAGCGTTGGGTATGGCGGTGACCAGTGGGTGAAGAACGACATGGTGAGGTTGATTCCCTGGATTTACCTTGGCGGGGCGATTGCCTGTATCGTCGGCGCGTGGAAGACGCTGCGAGGGTTGGAAGAGCCGCGGGTGCGGTCGTAGGGAGAAAAGGGGACACTCATGCTGGAAGTCAATAATCTGCGCAAAACCTACGGCGCGCTTGTCGCGGTTGAGGGCATCAGCCTTCAGCTCGGTCCAGGCGACATCTTCGGCTTCATCGGCCCGAACGGGGCGGGGAAGACATCAACGATCAAGATGATCTCTACCCTCCTTCGGCCCACCAGCGGGACCGCGACCATCGACGGTATCGATGTCGTCCGGTACCCCCGCGAGGTCCGCTCCCTGATCGGCTATATGCCGGATGCCTTCGGCGTCTACGATGACATCAAGGTATGGGAATACCTGGACTTCTTCGCCGCCGCCTATCGGCAAAGCCGGACCGAGCGAACCGAAACCGTGGACCGCGTACTGGAGCTGACCGACCTGACCGAGAAGCGGGACACCTTTGTCCAGGGGCTCTCGCGCGGTATGCAGCAGCGGCTCTGTCTCGCCAAATGTCTGGTCCACGATCCCAAGGTCCTGCTTCTCGACGAACCCGCGTCGGGTCTGGACCCACGGGCCCGCATCGCGATCAAGGAACTTATCGCGCGGCTGGGAGGTATGGGCAAGACAATCATCGTCAGCTCGCATATTCTTCCGGAGCTGTCCGACTTCTGTAACCGCATCGGCATCATGGAGCGCAGTAAACTCCTGATCGAGGGCGATGTCGAAACGATCATTCGTCAGCTTCAGCCGACGCGCCAGCTTCTCATCACGCCTCTTGGCGGCGTCAGCGCGGCAGGGGCCATTCGCGCCGCCCTGGAACTGAGGGAGGATGTCGAGCGGGCAACCATCGAAAACGGCGACGACGGCACCCTCCGGGTGGCCTTTACGGGTGGGAACACCGAGCAGGCGCTTCTGCTGCGAGCTCTGATCGAGGACGGTCACCAGATCTCCTCATTCACCGAGGCCGCGATGGACCTCGAAGACGTCTTCATGCGCGTCACCACGGGACGGGTGCACTGACAGGAAAGCAATGATGATGAAACGCAAAATCTTAGACAGCTGTCTCGCCCCGCTGCGGATGCTCTGGGCGAACCCGGTCGTGGTGCGGGACCTTCGCGCCCAGATGCGCGGCACCAAATCCTACTGGTTTCAGGGAGCCTATCTCCTGCTGCTCGGTATTCTCGCCATCTCGGGCTATGCCCAGGCGACCGGGCAAAGTCTGGCGGACCTGCACAGAGGTTATGGAACCGCCGGCCCGGTCAGTATCGTAGAGGCCCAGGGGAAGCTGGAGGGTTTCTACTACTTTATCTTTCTGACACTTGCGGCCCTCATTGCTCTGATTGCGCCCGCTCTGACCGCGGGATCGGTCATCGGGGAGCGGCAGCGGCAGTCGCTGGACCTTCTGATCACCACGCCACTGACTGCGGGCGAACTTCTGATCGGCAAAATGCTCTCGTCCATTGCCTTCCTCGGGCTGCTGCTCTGTCTCTCCCTGCCCGCCTCCGCGCTCTGCGTCCTGCTCGGCGGCGCGACCATCAGTGATGTCTTCCGTATCTACGTCCTGCTGGCGGTAGACGGCATCGTGCTTGCGGCGATCGGTCTGTTCTTTTCCTGCGCCTCCCGCACCAGCCTCCTCGCGCTCGTATGGACCTACCTGACGGTAGTCGCGGTCATCTACGGCACAGGGATGCTCTATATCGGTTTCAATGGAGGCGAAGTCATCCAGGTCAGCGCGGTCTCGCCGCTGGTATCTATTACAGCCCTCAACCCCTTTGTCGCCGTTCTGCCTCCCGCACAGATGTCATGGACTATGGGCATGGTCTCGGTACCCGTCTGGGTAGGCACCGCTGTGGTTGCAGCTCTTCTTCTGCGCCTACTGGTCACTGCCGCCACCTACAGGCTCGGGGCGCACGGCGGCGAAAGCGGCCCGTCCCTGCGGCGTCAGGCGCTCCTGCTGTCTGGCCTGGGGATGTTTTTCACTGTCTACAGCATCCTGACAGCCGTACCGGATAACTCTTCCCGCTTGATTGGTATCAGCATCAACGCGGAGGTCACTGCTTTCGGTCTGCTGGCAGCGTTCCTCGCAGCCACTCCCTTTTTGCCGGGACTCTTCGTGCCTGTTTCCGCCGAGGATGCCCCTCCCGGCGCCTCTGAGCAGAACGCCGCCGGTGATGGGGCGCTTTATCGGCTTGGTCGAGCGTTCAGGCCGGAGCATGCGGGCGCATTGCCCTACTTTCATCTGCTGACACTGGTTCTCACCGCCGCCGCCTTGATCGCTTTCCGGGTAGTCAACGGTGTTTTGCCGTTCGCCGCGTCCCCTGGCGTACCGGCTTCCCCGGTCGGACTTATTCTGAGCGCCACATTCCACATCAGTGGTCTGGGTTTCTGCTTCTGGGCCATCTCACGCTTCGCCGCCGGGGTTATGCCGGGCGTCACCCAGGCTCGCTCCCTTGCCTTCGGCAGCTTCGTCCTGCTCTGTGCGCTGCCGATTCTGGTGCTTTCCCTCACCTCAAGGGGCTATTTGTGGCATAATGAGCCTGCCGCAATGCTGTGGCTTCTGTATCCGTTTGTGAATGCCAGTGAGTCCAGGGGACCGGTGTTTGTCTCAATGCTGCTCTGTGGTCTGCAGGCTTTCACCTGGGGCTTCGCCTTCATGCTGGCTCAGATACGCTGGCACAGAAGCGCAGCGGTCGCCGCGGCATAAACCAAAAGAGTGGCAGGCGGAAGGACCGAGGTATGTACGTTGTTTGTGTGACGGTGAAAGTGAAGCCGGGGCGAGGCGACGAATTCGCTCAGGTGGCATGGCGTGATCACGAGGGGACACGTAAGGAGCCCGGAAATCTGAGATTCGATGTGCTGCGTTCGGAAGTACCCGCTGCGCCGGGCGAGCCAGAACTCTTCTTTTTGTACGAGGTGTACCGCAGCAAAGAGGATTTCGCCGCGCACCAGCTGACTCCCCATTTCCTCGCCTTCCGGGAAGAGTCTAAAGACCTCATGGCGGAACCCCGTCAAAGCGTCAAGTACGAGTCCCTTTTTCCCGAACCCTGGGTGTGAGCAGGGCCAAAAACAGTTCCTAATGGAATTTTTGCTGGCAAAAGGAGGGTTTTTCGCGCGCACGGCGAACGGAACGAACGGAAGAGCGCGCAGCACGGCGAAAAACCATTCCGGCAGAGTACGCCGGGTGTATTCGCAACGGACGCCCGTGCCGCCGTGCCCACCCACTAAGAAAAGAGGACGCTTTCGTGTCATCCAAAGTTAAGATCGGTATTGTTGGCTGTGGCGGCATCGCCAATGGCAAGCACTTTCCCAGCCTCTCCAAGCTGGACAATGTTGAGATAGTTTCGTTCTGTGACATCGTCGGCGAGCGCGCCCAGACCGGTGCGGAGAAGTTCGGCGTACCCGGCGCAAAGGTATACACCGATTATCAGCAGATGCTCAGTGATGGCGGTACCGATGTCGTTCATGTTCTGACCCCGAACGATGCGCACGCCCCCATTACGATTGCCGCGCTTGAGGCGGGCAACCATGTTATGTCCGAGAAGCCCATCGCCAAGACATCCTCTGAAGCCAAGGCGATGATCGAGGCCGCGCAGAAGTCGGGCAAGAAACTGACGGTTGGTTACAACAACCGCTACCGTTCCGACAGCCAGTACCTGAAGCGTCTGTGCGTTCGTGGTGACCTGGGCGAGATTTACTTCGCCAAGGCCCATGCGGTTCGCCGCCGCGCCGTCCCGACCTGGGGCGTGTTCCTGGACGAGGAGAAGCAGGGCGGCGGTCCGCTGATCGACATCGGCACTCATGCCCTGGACCTGACCCTCTGGATGATGGACAACTACAAGCCTAAGACGGTTGTCGGCACCAAGTACCGCAAACTCGCGGACACCGAAAATGCCGCCAACGCCTTCGGCCCCTGGGACCCCAAAGAGTTCACGGTCGAAGATTCCGCCTTCGGCTTCATCACCATGGAGAACGGCGCGACTATCTTCCTGGAATCTTCCTGGGCACTGAACACCCTTGAAGTAGACGAGGCCAAGACAACCCTCTGCGGCACCAAGGGTGGCGCGGACATGAAGGGTGGCCTTCGCATCAACGGCGAGGACATGAGCCGCCTGTACCAGCACAACGTCGATCTCAATGCCGGTGGGGTAGCCTTCTACTCCGGCAAGGCCGAGAACGATTCCACTCTGGAAGCCCGCCTGTGGATCGACGCCATTGTCAATGACAAGGACCCCGTCGTTCTTCCGCAGCAGGCGTACATCGTCTCCCTGATCCTGGAAGCGATCTACGAATCCGCGAAAACCGGCGACGCCGTTAAGCTGTAAGCGTCTCCAGTAAAAAACAAAAAGCCTCCCTGACCGCATGGTCAGGGAGGCTTTTTGCCTCGCCCCTCTCCCGTTTGCGGGAGAGGGGTAGGGGGCGAGGGCTCTACTTCACCGTCACCGTCCCAAAGCGTCCACCTGCTGAGCTGACCGTTACCGAGCGGCTTCCCGGCGCACTGCCCGCATCCCAGGTGATACCTACCTGTGCTGTCCCCTTGCCGTCCGTCGTTACTGTCGCTGCGTCTGCCCTGCCACCGACAACCGAAACTGTCACTGCCGCACTGCCGAGGGCGTCGCCCTCGTAGTTTGCGATCTTGATGGTCAGGGTGGCCCGGTTTTCGTTCCCCGCCTCCGGCGTCAGGGTCAGCTTCGGCGTAAAGCCCTCTTTATTCCCCGCATCCTTGCCTACTACCGTGATCGCCATCGTCTGAACCGGCTGTTTCGCTCCCGGCATTACAATTCCGACTATCCCCTTGCCGGGCCGGGTCGCATGGAACTGACCGTCCGCCTGGGTCACATACCCAATGCCGTCGCGCGACCCCAGCACCATCTTCGGGGCCAGGGGCGATGCCACCACCGGCAGCGTTTCCCCGACCTGCACTGTCCGCGTGGCCGGCGCGGCAAGCGACACCTGTGCTGGCCGGGACTTGCTGTCCAGTGGCGGAGCGTACACCAGGAGCATGCTCGCAACCGGCCGCTCGACATTTCCCGACGGCGAGTTGACAATCAGGCCGCCCACCGACAGCGCGGACGAACCGCCACCATCCAGGTTCAGGGCGTCCACGCAGCCCATACTCTGCATCCGCTGTGCCAGCTCGACCAGCCCGATACCCCGGCTGATACCCTTCTGACGCCCGTCCACGAGAACCAGCAGTATCTTCCCGTCCGCGGTCACACCGACCGCGGAACGGGGGTGCAGCGTTGTCGAGAAAGACCCTCCCGCGCCCTCGGCAGCGGTATCCGCGACCACTTTGCCGTTTTTAATCAGACGATGTCTGCCCGCGACCGCTTCGCGTACTCGGGAAAGGTCAAACGGCTTGCCGCCGACCGTCTCCAGATCGAGCCGAACCGTTACCTTCGCCCCGGCGGTTCCCGCCACCCGCCGCAGATAATCCGCCCCGTCTCCGCTTCCCGAAAGGACAACCGTACCCTTTTCGATAGGAAGCCTGCCGTCCTCACCCGTACGCAGCACCATTCCGGTAATCGGCTTTCCTGCCTGGAGCGGCAGACCCGGCGAAACGCGCAGCGCCACCTCGAACCGTCCCTTAGAAGGAAGGGTCGCATTGAAGAAGATAGGGGTATAGAGCACGATCTCGCTCTTGTTGGCGCTGGCGGCGGCAGGCGCGCGGTTCAGACCACCGATCGCATACGTATCCGTTCCCGCCCCTTCCCGAGAAACAATTCCCCGATAGGTTAGCGCATCGAAGCGTGGTGTACCGTTCTTCTCGATATAGAAGACTGCATTGTCACCTGCCGGTTCGATGACCATTTCTCCCTGCTGAACATGAAAACCCAGCGGATTACCGGCAAAAGGGAAGAAGCTGGCATTGATGCCCGCCACCGCCCCCGTTCGTGCCGTCAGGGCTGAAACGTTCTCTCTTCCCAGGGTCGGGTCCGTTCCCCAGACAATATCGCCGCCGAGCGCCGCCCCGACGCGAACGCCTTTTGCCGCCTTCGGGTTCACCTCGACCGTGGTGATCATCAGGGGACCACCCACCGCCCCCTCCGGGATCACGGTCTGAAGAAGACGAACCCCTTTGGCAAGGGGCTTTACGCTGTTTGCCGGGGTTGGAGCGGGCTGCGCACTTGCCGAAAAAGGAACAGCACCAATCAGGAACAAACTCGCGGCAAGCGGCGAAAGAAGGGAAGGAAAACGCATAAACTCGGATCTATCTCCTGGTAATTTCTTGAGGCAGGGTAAAGGTTTCAGGCAAAGGCTCTGTGTCCACGGAGACTCGCTGCACACGAACTGTGGTGGTAAATGTCGGCGGCTGATCCCGTTCAAAGGCTCCCGAGACATTGGTATCCCGCCGCGATAGTATCTCGCGCGGCAGATTGTCCGGTCCCAGAGTGATACGCCACGAGACCCGTGTCTCTGACTTCTGGCCCCGATTGGTTGTGTCGTTATAGGTGCGGCTGAAAATAAGGGCAGGCGCCGCGCTGCTGCTGTCCAGCGTAATCTCGCCGAATTCCTCGGCGGAGGGTGGCCCGTCAAGGACCCACTCTATGCCGCTGTCCCAAGCCTGTCGCACTACCTGCCGCATCCGATTGAACGGAACCACCGCTGGATCACGCTGGATATCCGTATTGGTGCGCCCGTTGTCATAATCGTTGATCCGAACCCGCTGACCATCCGCTACTGCCACATAATCCGCCTTGGTGTTTGGCAGCTGTGTCTTCGGGTCGATAGCGTTCACGACAATGCGCGCCTGTCCGGGACGCATGCGCCAGATCGTGCAGAGCACGGGGCCACCACGCCCACGCCCAAAGCGATTCGGACGGGCGTTTTCCGCGCGCTGCTGGACATCGCTCCGAATCTCCGCCACGACGTTCAAAGTCAGGAACCGCTCCTGGGCGGTCTGCCACTTTCGGATGAGCACGAGGGCCTTCGGGTCCGTCGATAGCTCCCTTGGTACCGGGGGCAGAGCCACCGCCGGGGGCGTCTCCTCTGTATAGCCCGCGGGAAGCGCCTGGGAGAAAGCCGCCGCTGTGACTGGAGCCGTGGCTTCCGTGTACTCCTCGCGGCGGTAGGTCACGCGCAGCCCGTCGTCTGCGGGCCGTTTTTTCGTTGCCGGACGCGGCTGACCCTGGGTCATCCGCCACTCCTCATAGCGTCGCAGCCGCTTCGTTCTCGCGTCCACAAGATACCGCCGCGTCACCTTCGTGCGGGCGCGATCCCCTCCCACGGGAAGATCCGTCTGAATCACCGCGGTGCTGCTTGAGGAAGAATCCGGACGCGAAACGTATACCAGCGCCGCTGTCTGAAGCCGCCAGTCCGGGGTGAGCAGAATCTCGCCTGCCTTGGTTACCGGGCTGAACCGCGCCATCTGGAGGGAACGCGCGATGGGCGTCGTCGCATCCAGGGGATAACGAGAAAATCGCCGCGTCGGATTTGGTGTCGTTGCCTGGTACTGGGTGACCAGAAGCGACCCTCCCGACGCGACACCGTCGGCGATAGCCCGGCGCACGGTTTTTGTCGTTCCCGCGGTCTCGGTAGTCAGTGCCAGCTTACCCTGGCTGAAGCTGGCAAGGATTGTCTCGGTCCCCGACGTGACGTTGTTCTCCGGCTCGGTCACAGTCCACTGCGCCGTCACACGAAGGGAAGGGGAGTTCCGGTAGGCATCCCGAGCAGCGAAAAGCAGACGTCGCCCGGCAACTTTGTCGGAAAAAGCGACATATTTAGAAGGCACCGGCGCTGCGGACGGGGCTCCGACAGCGGCGGGCGCGGTCATTTCGGCCCAGGCACCGGCACTGGGAGCCGCTATCGTTGCCGCTCCCAGCGCACAAAAGAGAAACGCCGGAAAAACGCGGTATCGGCGGGACGAGAAAGATCGTATCTTCATGGCATTTCCTTGGACGCAGATTCCGCGGACATGTTCGCTTTCAGCCGGAACATTTCACGTACGGATAAGCCTAGCATACCTTCTGCTATAATGAGAAGTAAGCCCGGAAACCGATTTCCAAAAAGGAAGTTTTCGGCGAAGTAAAAATCAATGACAGCCAGAATCAACAATCGGGTGACCCTGCGGGATGTCGCGGGCGCGCTGGGGATGGATAAGTCTACCGTTTCTAACGCGCTTTCGGGCAAGGGGAATGTGTCCGCCAAAACGCGGGCGCGAATCACGGCGGTTGCGCGTGAGCTTGGCTATGAGCCGAACCCGCTCGCGCAGCGCCTGGCGACAGGCCATAGAAACGAGACTATCTGTCTCTTCAGCGGCGTTCTCGATACCGGTATTACCACCGACAAAGTGCTGCTGATCCAGCAGGCGCTCGCCGAGTGGGAGCTGGAAGCGCCCATCTATGCCTGCGGCAAACTCAGCCGCGAACCCGGACGCACCCAGATGGCGCAGATACGACAGCTGCGTCGCCAGCAGCCCCGTGCCATTCTCTGCGCTTCTCAGCTGGTGGATATCAGTGTCTACACGGAGCTGGAAGCCTATCAAAGGGACGGTGGCCTAGTGATCAGCTATGACACCCCCTCACCGCTGGATTGTGATCAGGTCATCTTCGACCGCGAGGACAATACCTATCAGGCGGCGCGCCATCTCCTTCTTCAGGGGCATCGGCGGATCGCGATTGGACTGTCCCGACTGATCTGGCAGCCTACCTATTCCGAAGGGGACACACAGCAGCAGCGACTGCGCGGCTTTTTCCGAGCTTTGGAGGAGTTTGGTATTTTGCCGCTTCCTGAGTGGCAGTTCCGGCATGGCTCCTACGAGCGCGGCGGCGAGGAGATGGCGCGGCAGTTCCTGTCCCTCGCTCCCGCTGAGCGGCCCACAGGCATCTGCATCATCAATGACCATGTGGCCCTCGCTTTCATGGCGGAGGTGATCCGGGCGGGAGTGCGAATTCCCCAGGATCTGAGCGTAATCGGGCACGACAATCAGCCCATCGCCGCCTACTGCCCGGTCCCGTTAACCAGCATGACACAGCCAACAGAGCGTATCGCGAACACCGTCGTGGAGTTACTAATGGACCGGATTCGCGGAGGGGGGGCAGACACCGTGCCGCAGCGAATAACCATCAGCAGCGAACTGGTTCAGCGCCTCAGTGTCAGTCCGCCCATCCCAGGTTGAAATTTCCGGAAACCGGTTTCCAGAATTTACGTTCCGTGCTATAATACCGCCATGAATCCTCCGGCAGTGGTGCCGGTGTGTCATACAAAGGAGCCGATAGATGAGTACGATGCCGTCCTTATTGTCCACAAACAGATTACGTCGCCCGTCCCTGCGACTTGCCTTTACATTGATCGAACTGCTCGTCGTTATCGCGATAATAGCCATCCTCGCCGCGATCTTATTTCCTGTCTTCGCCCAGGCCCGCTCCAAGGCCCGCTCCGCCGCCTGTCTCTCGAACCTGAAGCAGATCGGCCTGTCGATCATGCAGTACGGCCAGGACTATGACGAGATGTACCCGCCCACGGACTATGATGATACGTCTGGACGTGTGGTCTGGCAGAACCTGGTCGAGCCCTATGTCAAAGCCGGTGTGTCTGGATCGAGCGCCACACAGGTAAAAGGTGTCTTCGTCTGCCCGGACCTGAACGCGTCGATACCCGATACCACCGCCCCTTTTGCCGCGACCGTCGGTCAGAACCCGCTGCGCAGCTATGGAACGAATCGGTTCCTGATGAACCCCTTGCGGGTTGGCGGAATGACCGGCGCTCGGGCAATCGCACTGACCGAGGTGGGTTCGCCCTCCGCCGTGGTGATGCTGTCTCCGAACCTGGGCAACCTCCCTGATGTTACCGGTCGAGACGACCGCTACGATACGGCGGCGGCGGGCGCCGCGAATGATGCGGCCTATATGAATGTCCGCTCGCGCCACCAGGGCGGCGCCAACTACGCCTTCGCTGATGGTCACGCCAAGTGGTTCAAAGCGCCCGACAACTTCCGCGCCGAGAGCCTGCGGGGGCTGTGCTACCGGTCTCCCAAGCAGAACGCTAAATACGCGAACTGCAGCGCCTGGTTCCACGCCATTGAGGATTAGCGAATGCGTGACCGTTAGAGTAAACCCGGCTCTATTCTGCGTTGTCATTGCGGCAGGCGGTCTGCTCTGCCGCAGCGGCGCGGAAACTCTGTCCCCTGCTCCGTCCCAAATCACCGTTGCCGCGGACGGCTCCGGTGATTTTAGGACCGTCCAGGCCGCAATCGACTCGCTGCCACCGAATAGTCCCCAACCCGCCGTTATCCGGATCAGACCGGGGCGGTATAAAGAACGCATCCGCCTCGGCCCTCTTCATCCCCACGTCACCCTCGCGGGCGATGGACCCGGAGCCGCGAAAAACACTATCCTGACTTACGATCTGTCCGCCCGCAGCCTAGGTCCAGACGGAAAGCCGGTCGGCACCAGCGGTTCCGCCTCCGTCGAACTGCAGGCGGACGACTTCACTGCAGTCGATTTGACCTTCGAGAACAGCGCCGGACCGGGAAAAGTGGCCGGGCAGGCGGTCGCGGTAAAAGTCACGGGGGATCGTTGCCTCTTTCGCCGCTGCCGGTTCATCGGCTGGCAGGACACCCTCTACGCCAGCGCCTCTACCATGCGGCCTGCCTCTGACGCCCCTGCTGCCCCGCCAGCAACAACTGCTCCTCGACCTACAAACCCACCGGCGTCCGGTGGTGCGCCGAACGGGTCCATGCCCGGCGCGAATCGGATGTGCCGACAGTATTATCAGGACTGCTTCATCACTGGCGATGTCGATTATATCTTCGGCTCCGCCCGCGCCGTCTTCGAACGCTGCACCATCCGCAGCCGCGCGCCGGGGGCGATCACCGCTCATGCGCGAACGGACCCGGACCAGCCGGGCGGCTACGTTTTCCGGAACTGCGACCTGACCGCGGACCCCAGCGTCCCTCCCGGTTCCGTCACCCTGGGACGTCCCTGGCGTCCTTACGCCCGTGTCGTCTTCCTCAGCAGCCGCATGGGGCCACACATAAACCCAAAAGGCTGGGACAACTGGCGCGACCCCTCCCGAGAAAAGACTGCCTTCTACGCCGAAGCGGACTGCACCGGCCCCGGCGCGAACAGAGGCGAGCGCGTTCCCTGGGCACGTACCCTGAGTGCCGCCGAAAAAGCCGAATTCGAAACAAACCGCTTCCTCTCCGGAGCCGACAACTGGAAACAGTAGTAGTCGGCTTCATCTCCCTTTTCGCCATGGCATGTCCGCGCCGGTAGAATGTCAGCGATGGTGCGCAGCATTCAACACTACCTGAGGCGAAGACAGATGAGAACCGTGAAGCCATTCGGCAAAGGGATAGCTCAGGGCACCCTGCGCCTCAGCCTGTGTGACCTGAACCCGGATATGACGGATCTGTGGTCCGAAGTATTCCGTGACGTGGATTGTGTTGAAGTCGTGCAAGGAAACCTCCTTCATTTGGATTGTGACGCGCTGATCAGTCCCGCGAACAGTTTCGGATCGACCTTGGTCGGCTAGCCGACGAAGCCCAGATCGACCTCGTGCTCGATCAGGCTGTCGGGGTCGCGTTTGGTGCGGGTCGTCTTCTCGACGGTCAGCAGCCCTGCATCCTTGCCCGACAGCCCGACGCCGCGCACGTCAGCCTCGCGGCCCGCGACGGTGATCCAGTGGGCGATCTCCTTGTTGACCGCGCCGGACAGGACCATTTCGGCGACCTGCATCGTATCCGGATCGGTGACCCGCAGCCCATCGACGAAGGCCGATTTGACCCCGGCCTTTTCCAGCATCGCGCTGAT
>JAZKEA010000690.1:23378-25791 GCA_040387315.1 Armatimonadota bacterium
CCGCAAACAGTTTTGGTGACATGAGTGGCGGCATTGATAAAGCGATTGACGATTTTTACGAAGGACGTGCGCAGGAAGCCGTCATGGCGGCGATCCGCGACCGTTTCCTTGGCGAATTACCGGTAGGGATGGCCCTGATTATTCCGCTTACCGGTCCGCGATTCCCCTTTCTTGTCGCCGCTCCGACAATGCGCGTACCCGCCAGCGTCGGACAAACAATCAATGCGTATCTTTCCCTACGGGCAGTTCTGGTCGCGGTGCTTCAGCACAACCGTGAATACCCGACCCCAATCCGAAGTCTCGCCGTACCCGGTCTTTGCACCGGAGTCGGCGGCATGGATTTTGGCATCGCGGCGCGGCAAATGCGCTCCGCGTTCGATAACGTTATCGGAGGGGGCTGGAAGGACGTGGTTCATCCCGCCCAGGCTCCCTATGCGCTGGGGCCTACCGCACGCATGGGATGGTCGTGGAACAGACCCGGAAAATCAGAAGAAGGAACGGGGTCATGACCGTGAGAAGAGCGGACTGATTCACTTTCCGGTATTCTTGCTTCTATCTTTGAGGGGATGCGTCACCATTGAGCAGCAGCCGTGTCAAACTAGGTAAGGCACGGAGGTCAGAATGGACTATGTAATTCCGGGAATCGCGATTCTGCTTGGTGGATTGGTACTTTATCTGGTGATTCGCTTGATTGCGGAAGCCGTCGCGAACAGTCGAATGCCGATTGAAAAATTCCGCGCTACGGTTGTTGCTAAGCGAACTGCGGTTGCAGGCGGTGGGTACAATGCGGCGATTTCGGTTCACACGGCCAGCACAACCAGGTACTTCATCACTTTCGAAAACGAAAAAGGCTTCCGTCTCGAATTACCGGTATCGGGACAGGAGTATGGGATGATGGCAGAGGGCGATAACGGTGTTATCCGTTTCCAGGGTACTTGGTTCAAGGGATTTCAGCGGACCGTATCCACCAGACAAAAGACCTGAAACACCGCTTTCACATCGTCAATATTGTCGGATTGGGTCAATCGTAAGGGATGCAAGCACGGCTATTCAAAGAGAGGTTACATTAGCTTCATGACAGGTAACGCGACGCGGCTCTCAAGAACAGTGATATTGCTCTGCGTGACCTTGGCAGTTACGGCGTATGTACATAGTAGCCATGCGCAGCAGAACCAAGGTGGTTTACGGGAAACCTTGAATACCATTGATGAGGACCCCCATCTACAACCAGTTAAAGATCCCGTTGCCATTGAAGGCGGTCGGCTTCTTGCTTTCGACATCTCCTGGAGGGCGATGTCGAAAATCAAGAAAGCACCAAATCAGCTAGAATTGGACCTGCGCAACTTCTACGTTACCTTTAATGAAGATCGTGATAACTACTACATCCACTTTACGCCCCATTCAAGTTATGAAAAAAGAAAAGATGGCAGCATCCTACTTGAAATTGGAGGGCGAAATAAGTATGGGCGAGATTTACGCTACACCGTATCAAAGAACGGTATGAAGATAATGCGGGTGCAGAAGTACCAGTAATCGAGAAACTGAGAAATCTTCCTATGTCTTACGAGACAAGCGATTCGCCTATGTCACGGGATGCACAAGCGGCTCAGGATGCCATCGAACAGTATCGCAAGTCGGGAAATGACGCTGGCGTACAGGAACGTTTCAAGAGCGCTATCGCATCAAATCCAGACAGCCCTGATCTTCTGCTTATGGGTGCTCATGCCTGCGCGTTCCAGGGAAAATTCGAAGAGGCTTGGTCTCTGACGGAACGAGTGAAATCCATTTCTCCAACAAATGCTTCCGCATACATACTGGAAGCATGGCTCTACAACCAGGAGGGGGATACTGCCTCTGCGCTGGCTGCACTGGACACGGCGAGTGTGAACAACTCTGGAGAACTGGAACTCACGGTAATCGAAGGGTACAAAGCTTTCTACGCAAAGGATTGGCGCAGCAGTCTCCAGTGGCTTGAAATTGCTCACAGGAAAATACCGTCGGATTCTGGATTGAGTTGCGCTCTTGCCCAGACGCTAATCGGCTTGAAAAGATACAAGGAAGCGCGTACTGCGGTTCTCTCCGCACTGGATACAGAACCTCACTCATATTCAAATTTATATACGCTGGGTGTTGTCGAGGAATATCTCGGCGATAAACCAGGCGCGGCGCTTGCTTACGAAAAAGCGATCAGCGTCAATCCTGCTTTGACAGCCGCTGAGGTATGCCTGCTGAGACTTGATATGCAGGCTCTAAAATGGGGGGCTGCTGTCAAGAGGTTTAGGCGAATTGTACAAATTGGCAGCATACACCACCGCTGATAAACGCCAGGGGTTTTCCGCCCCTGGCGACTTCCTGATCGAGGAGCGTCGCAGTTCCCCTGCGACGCTCGTTATTACTGGCTCCCCCTCTTTCG
>JAZKEA010000691.1:0-6150 GCA_040387315.1 Armatimonadota bacterium
CCCCCAGGATTTCATAGCCCGCCTGAGCGAGTCCGACGCTTTCCCGCGTCTGCGCAGTCTGGAATGGGGCGAATACAACGAGACCTATCTCGAAAATTGGGAGGCGAACTGCACCTCCTACGAGGATTACGCGCTCCTGTTCACCTCCGCGGCTTTTTCTGCCGTGACACGGTTCGTATGGCGTAACCCGGTCTGCTCGGAGGCGCAACTAAAACTGCTAAAACAGATGCGGTCAGACCTGCAAATCCTGGTCATTTGCACCAGCCACGCGTATATATAAGCCCGCCTGCATCGCGAGGCAGGTACGCTGAAACCCTCAGTGGGGGCAAATTGGCAGGCAGCCACTTATCCACGAAAAACTTTCCGAAAAGGGTGTGCCGAGAACGCTTGACAGACCGCGGAAAGCCATGCTACGCTATAGGCGACAGATTTGGTCGGAGATAGGCAAGTTCCACACTCCGACTTCTGTTTTTCTATACTAACTACTGTGACCCGGGGGGACTGGTACTCCCCCCGAGCCACGCATCCCAGCCATTCCGACACGGCACGGCGAAATGACACGCCGGAAAGGTGAAATGCTTGAAGAATTCTATCGTATGGGGGCACTCCGTCTCCACCTGCGGCGCGCACACGCGCCGCACCCGTCCGGTCGCGTTTACCCTGATCGAACTGCTCGTTGTGATTGCCATTATAGCAATCCTTGCCGCGATCTTGTTTCCTGTCTTTGCTCAGGCACGCGAGAAGGCGCGTCAGGCATCCTGTATCAGCAATCTCAAACAGCTGGGTAACGCGCTGACGATGTACGCGCAGGACAGCGATGAAACCATGATGGTGGCGCAGTCGGGCGAGCAGAGATGGCCTCAGCTTCTCGCTCCGTACACGAAAATGCGATCCTTTGTGTACTGTCCGAGTGCGGATTATGACCGTCCTCTGACCGGGAGCCTGACCTACCAGAACGTGGTAGAGGACCCGGTGGGTGTGGGCGGATTCAATGACTATTATTACGGTCTGTATCCGAGCTACGGCTACAACCACGCCTACCTGTCGCCGTCCCAACTCTGCCCCGATGCCTTCGACACCGCCAATCCCGGCTGCGCGGTGACGCCGAGTACGGGCACCACGCACGTATCTTCGTACCCCGCGGGGTACAGTATAGCGGGGACTGCCTCAAACCCGGTCAGCGGTCTTCCCGTTTCCGGAATCGACGAGCCATCGCGGACGGTCACCATGACCGACAGCGTCTCGTCGCCGACGGGTTCGCCAAATGTTCTGACCTGGGGATATTTCATCGTGCGCCCGCCGCAGCTCTGGGCGCAGACCGCACCGGTCCCGCTCGACCGCGAGAGCTATGGACGCGTCGTGCCGCGCCATGGGGGAACGGTCAGTGTGCTGTTCGCCGATAGTCATGTCAATGCGCTGCCGATAAGCTCGCTGCGCGACCCGAATCTGTGGCGCGCGAAAAAGATCGCTCCGTAATCCGTCTTCGCCTTTTTCAGGCGAACAACACCTCAGGAAAACAGGAAATAACGTGAGATTTATCCGATTTGTTATGACAACGGCGGCAGTTCTGGCCGCTGTCGCGGGCGGGCAGACCGCCTCCCGAGCGCACTTTATCTGGGCGACGGTCGAAAACGGGCAGGCACGATTCGCCCTGCTCGAAAATATCGCGGAGAAGCCCAACCCGGACTTTGTGAAGTACGTGACGGCGACGGCTCTGTCGCCACGCTTCGGCGGCAAGACGCTGGCGGGGGGCACACTGAAGGACGGAGCGCGTTATATCCCGCTCGGGTCGCCGGGAACGGGTCTCAGTGCTCCCTTCGGCACTGTCTCCGCGGAAAGCATTGTCGGGGTGAAGGAGCGAGGCGGCGAGACCTATCTGCTGGTGTACCACGCCAAGGGATCGACTCTTCTCGTGGATTCGAGTCAGATGACCAAATCTCCCGCGGAGATCCTTGCGGCGCGGACCGGCGACCAGCTGAAGATTTCGGTCCGGCAGTTCGGGAAACCGGTTCCCGCCGGCGAGGTCTGGGTGCAGTGGCCCGGCGAGACCGAAGCAAAAACCGTGAAGACCAACGCGCTCGGCTATGTGAATGTCCCATGGCCCGCGGCGTCCGGGTTGCCCGGTGGCTTTGTCGGCATTCGCACCATGGTGACGGAGCGCAAGCCGGGAAAGGCGGACGGAAAGCCGTACGCGTCCATTCACCGCTGGGCAACGCTGACATTTCCGGTCGGCGGCGGTGCGCCGCCGCCTGTGGAAAAGCCCTTCACGCAGCTCCTTCGGGCATCCTATGCGGGGAAGCATGAGGTCGTCAGCAGCTCCGAGTTCAACAAGACCCTGTTCGCCGAAAAGCTGACGAAGCCACAGCTGATCGTCCACCTGCAGCAGCGGGCGCTGGTACACGCTGCCGTGGATCGCATCCTCACTGCACCGGGCGTCTCCAAAGCGGTCCCCTACGGCGATGCCCAGAAGAACGTTCTGACACTACTGCGCAGCGATCTGGTTCAGCTGGGAGTGGGCTGGCCCGCCGACGCTGACGCCCGCCCGCTCACAAAAGCGTTTCTGGAAACTATCCGGGAAAGCGCGAAGCAGGGCCCATACTTCGCGCTGGGGGTGCAGCACGTCTACTATGGAGGAATCACAAATGGCGGGCGCACCATCGGTCAGATGATCGCGGACCAGGTGAAGTTTACGCCGACGTATTATCTCCAGAGCGACGGCTACACGGAGTACCTGCCGAAGGTGAACGAGATCACGGATGCCGACGCCCGTAAAGAGATGATCCGCGGCGGACAGGCCGCCTACGCGTACATCATCGCATCGAGCAACGAGGACGTTTTCAAAACAGCGACGACGGTATCTCTGGCCCCTCGTTCTCGCTGAGGTTTCACCCCTCCCCCCGCCTCAGTGGCGGGGGGGAGGGGTGACAAAGGAAAATCAGGCGGGCATGGAGAAGAGTTTTTTACGATTGCCCGGCAATCCGCTCTGAAAAGGCTCACGATCTATGGGGATCGGAGAGGTACCACACGTGACCGGTTTTCTTTCCTGTTTACTTGCCGCGCTGCTGCTTGTTTCCGTCGTGGGGGCCACGGCAGAGGATGCGAATGCACAGACGCCACCCCTGCGCTTCGAGGACGCCGCACCCAGGCGCTATGATCTATCCGCCCGCGCGAGCGTGATTGATCCGCGTACCCGTCCGCATCCGGAAATTGGCTTTGTCTTCGAAAAAGGCGGAAAGCCCGCGGATGTCGAACATGCCGCGGTTGACACGCGGGTACCGTCGCGGGGGCGGCTGGTCATCTGGCTGATGGGATACAATTCGACGCTTTTCGACCGGCTGACGAGCTACGGTCTTCACGCCATACAGGTCCATTACGCCAACGGCTGGTTCGGGCAGTTCGGCTCGAAAGCCCCCGCGAACGACGACAAATTCCTGGGCAAGATAAGGCTTGAGGCTGCGACCGGGAAAGACTTCAGCGATGTGGTCTCCATTCCGCAACCGGACGGCATGATGGAGCGTGCGTTTCAGCTGGTGCTCTGGATGTCGAAGGAAAACCCCCAGGGGAAGTGGGAGTATTTCCTGACCGACGACAGGAAGGGGCTTCGGTGGGACCGTGTGATTATGGCGGGAGCATCGCATGGCTCTACCACGGCTACCCGGTTCGCGAAGTATCAGCGGGTGGATCGGGTGGTCATGTTCTGTGGTCCGCGCGACCAGACGGAGACCTGGCAGGCCCTGCCGTCCGCCACTCCGGCAAACCGCTTCTTCGGCTTCAGCCATGTCCTCGATGGGGGCTGGACCGGGGACCACTACCCGCGCTCGTGGGAAATGCTCGGCCTTAACAAACTCGGCCCGCAGGTGGATGTCGATGCGGCAAAACCTCCGTTCAGCAATACGCGCCGACTTATCACCGCCGCGGATGTGAAGAATGACCCGAACCGGGCGCATAATTCTGTCGTCCCCGGCGGCAGCGCGGTGAAGGACGCCTCCGGCAGCTTTATCCACGAGGATGTCTGGCGGTACCTTTTCACCCATCCCGTTGAGGTGGTGGGGTCCGCAGCCAAACCCTGAAAAGGAAACCACGCTCGCAGGTTCGAATTCTAAGTATGCCCGGTAGATGATATGCTGAGCCCGAAGCAAAAACAGAACGCATCTACTTTTTCACAGGATACTCTATGGATAAGAACCTCGGTCCTCGACTCTATGAGCTTCTGGAGGCTCATCCCCGCGACCGCGCCGTGGAACGGTGGTTCGACCGGTTTTCCATCGGGGTCGTGATTCTCGGCTGGCTGATGGCCGCCCTGACGTCAGTTTCGACTATCCGGGAGAGCACCGCGGACCGGCTGACGTTCGCCATCTGGGTGATCGTTGGTATTATCGTGATCGAGTATAGTGTGCGGGTATGGGCCAGCGGCTATAATCCCTGTGAGCGGAAAACCGCGCGGGTCGAGCGGCTGGCCTTCGCCTTCGCTTCGGTCAATGTCCTGGACCCGATCTGCATCGTTCTCTGTTCCTACGGTCTCCTGACATCCCAGCCCGAATTTATCTCCGCGGGATTTACGCTCCGTCTTCTGCGTATCTTTCGTTTCACTAAAGCCGACGATGTCATCTGGACGATCATCCGGCGCAACCTGCCCCAGATTGGGACCGTGCTTGTGCTCTGGGCCGTCGTCGTCATGGCAGGGGCGGGTTTTATGTATGCCTTTGAGAGCAAGGCGCAGCCGGATAAGTTCAGTAATCTCTTCCAGTGTGTTTACTATATGCTGGTAACGTTCACGACCACGGGTTACGGCGATCTCTATCCGCTGACTCCGGCGGGGAAGCTCATCGCGGCATCCACCATGCTGATCTCGATGGGACTGCTCGGAGGCATTCCCACGGGCATTGTCGCCGGGGAGTTTATCGCGGTCCGAAACGCAAAATACGCCGATGAGGCGGGGATGATTCCGGTCCGTCCCACGGAGGAGTCAGGCGTTTGACGCCGGGGCATGGTACAGCGCGACCCGGCGCAGGCGCGGGACCCCGCGGGATTCAAGAACCGAGAGGCGAAACCGTGTGGCGGTAACCGGCGCGAAGCGATCCAGTTTCTTGTGTCCGATAGTCGTTCCGCGAGACGCGTCGACCCAGCCGGATTCGGTGAGCGCTTCAAGCCGGTAGGCCGCGATATGCTGACCGTCCGCGATCCGCTCCTGCAGGCAGGCGATAGTCACGGTGCGCGGGGCGGTAAAAGCGAGAGTCAGAGTCGGGGCGGTATCCTCGGCGCTCGGCTGCCAGAAGGTGTCGGAGGCGGGATCGACGACGGCGGCCGGGGAGCATCCCGTCTGCGCCGCGCAGCTGCTGGCAGTGACCCGCGCCTCTCCGGTCACCTCCTTTGTGAACAGCTGCTGCCGAACGGCGTGAAACTCCCGAAGGCGGCGCACATCCGGTTCCGGCAACAGCCCCTGGGTGTTTGGCGGGACATTGAGCAGGAGGACACTGTTTCTTCCGACAGAGGAGAAGTACGTTTCTGTCAGCTGGGCGAGCGTCTTTACTTTGCTGTCCTCTTTCGGATGCCAGAACCAGCCGGGACGAATCGAGGTGTCGCACTCGGCGGGCCACCAGACATCGCCTGAGATACCGCGATGCCGGTTCGGGTCGGGCTTTCGGACGCTCCACTCGGTCTCCGCCGCCAGCCCGTTCTCGTTACCGACCCAGCGGATATCCGGACCATTCACCGCGATCAGTGCCTTCGGCTGCAACCGCCGGACGGTTCGGTAAAAGGCATCGTAGTCGTACACCTGACGCTTCCCGTTCGGACCCTCGCCATTCGCCCCATCCAGCCATACCTCGGCGACCTCGCCATAGCCGGTCAGAAGTTCCGTCAGCTGGCTGACATAGTAGTCGTTGTACGCGGGCGTGCCGTAGAACCGGGAATTACGATCCCATGGCGAGAGATAAAGACCCATTTTCAGACCTTCGGCCCGGCAGGCATTCGCGAACTCTCGAACCACATCGCCTTTTCCGCCGCGCCACGGGCTGTTTTTCACCGAGTGGTCCGTAAACCGCGACGGCCAGAGACAAAAGCCGTCGTGGTGCTTGGCGGTCAGAATCACATACCGAAAGCCGGTCTCTTTTGCGGTCCTAACCCACTGCCGAATATCCAGCGCGGTTG
>JAZKEA010000692.1:0-3993 GCA_040387315.1 Armatimonadota bacterium
CACGTCCGAAGGACGTTCGGCGTCCGCGCCTACAGACGTGGATTTTAATCCATGTCGTCATTGGCGTCTGTTGCAAATTCTGATGGAAGACACCGTTGCTTAATACCAAATCAACCCACTCTACTGACTTGACCAATTCCACCAATCTTACTATCGCTCTGGTGCCGCTGGATGAGCGGCCTGTAAATACTCGGTATCCCCAGGTGCTTGGCGCGATTGCCGGGGCTGAGGTTCTGCTTCCCCCCGCTGAGATCCAAGGTCTCCAGCGCGTTCCTTCCGATACGGAGGCTGTCACGCAGTGGCTGCGTGAAACCGTTGTCTCCGGTAAAGCCAAAGGGGTCATCGCCTCAACGGACTATCTCGCGAACGGGAACCTTATCAATGCCCGCATCGGCGGGAAGAGCGCTTCTGAGGCTCTGCTGGGAATCAAAGTGCTGGAGGAGGTCGGGGCCGAATTGCCGGTGTACGCCTTTAGCCTGATCACGCGGGTCTCCAATGCTGACGATTCGGTCGAGGAGCCGCTCTACTGGTCTACCTACGGGACCCGCTTCTACAAGTACTCGCAGCTGCTGCACAAGCGTGACGCCGGGGAATTGACGGAGGACGAGAGCGCGTCACTAACCAGCCTGGAAGCGGAGCTGCCTGCGGACATGGTCGCTGATTGGCTGCAGCGACGACTGCGCAACCATACGCTGAACCTTGCTCTGCTGGACCTGCTGGCGAGAAACAAGCTGTCGTTCCTGCTTATCACCTCGGATGACACATCGCCGTGGGGTATGCCGTCGCGGGAAAAGGTCTGGCTGGAAAGCTGGCTGCAGATTCTCGGCCCCGATGCGCAGGCGCGGACCATGATCCACCCCGGTGCGGATGAGGTCGGATCGGCGCTTGTCGCGCGGTTTATCTGTGAGCAGCGCGGTGTTCGTCCCAAAATCGTTCCTCTTTACGCTGTTCCCGGAGGCGAAGAGATCACCGCTCCTTACGAGGATCGCGCGGTTCGCCTGACGGTCGAGGGACAGATTCGGGCCTGTGGCGGCGAACTTACCTTTAATGTCGAGGAGGCCGATATCGTTCTTGGCGTCCTGACCCCATCACCGCGCCGTACCGAGTTCCGTGAAGATTTCGCCGCAAGTGAGCGTGCGGAGCGCGAGGGCTATTACAAGACCCTTTTTCAGACGCTTGCCGACCACCAAAGAGCGGGACGCGCCGTCGCTATCGGCGATGTCGCGTATCCCAATGGGGCCGACCCGCTCGCTATTGAAATGCTTCTTGATCCCGCCTCGCCGCTGGACCCCGCCGCTCTTGCCGCTTTCGGGGCGTGGAACACGGCGGGCAACACGCTCGGTGTGGTAGTGGCTCAAGCCGTCTGCTCCCTCTTTATCGAAGAGGACCCGATTCGCGCCAGGGCGCAGGCTGTCTTTCTCGCCCACCGTTTTCTGGAGGATTGGGGTTACCAGACCGTGGTCCGACGCGATGCCCGCGCCGTCTCCCAGGCGAAGTTCGGGACCCGTGACCCGAATCCCACCGATACGTCTCAGGTCGCGGCGGTTGCTGCGGCAGCGGAAATGGGACTCTCGCGGGCTCTCGCTCTGCTGCAGGAGCGCGGCATTGGGTTGGGGATGCGGCTTGCTCCCGGATCGGTCCGGTTCCCATGGCGGCGTACGTTCGAGGTTGATTTTGATCTGGTGTAATATAGTACACAAAGCTGGCTGGCAGCGATAGAATTTGACCTGCCTGGGGTATATCTGACTCCGGAGCTAAATCAACGTGGCAAATGGTGATGACCGTAAAAGTGGCGGGCCCGAAAAACGGGTGAAGACCGGGGTTCCAGGGCTGGATACCGTACTGGAAGGCGGATTCATCCCGCAGGGTTTTTATCTTCTTCAGGGAGACCCGGGTTCCGGGAAAACCACAGTGGCCCTGCAGTTCGCCCGAGAATGCGTTCTGCAGGGAGAGAAGACACTTTACATCTCGCTCTCCGAATCACGTGATGATATGGAGCGGGCGGTACGCTCTCACGGCTGGAGTCTCGAGGGTATCCAATTACTGGATCTCAGTAAGGAAGAGTACTCGGCTGCGGACCCCAACGGTCAGAACACACTGTTCCACCCTGCCGAAGTAGAACTCGGACGGACGACGCGCACGATTCTCGCCGAGATTGAGCGTGTCAAGCCGAGCGTTATTGTCTTCGATGGCCTCAGTGAACTGCGCATGCTGGCAGGGGACTCCTTTACCTTCCGGCGTCAGGTGCTTGCCCTCAAGAACTACTTCGAGACACAGCAGATTACCGTTCTGCTGCTGGATGACCGTACGACTCGTAGGGACGAATCACCTCCGGAGACTCTGGTTGGCGGCAGTATTCTTCTGGAGAAAAGCCTGCCAGGGTATGGCGGCGCCCGTCGGCGACTGAGCGTCAGTAAAGTGCGCGGCGCGAACTTCCGCAGCGGATATCACGACTACGAAATCATCGAAGGAACTGGGGTTATCGTCTACCCCCGTCTGGTGCTGGAGCCTCCACAGCCGCAGAAACGGGAGATTTTTCACAGCAATGTTCCGGGTCTCGACCTGATGATGGGAGGCGGTCTGGCAACCGGAACCACCACAATGATTTTGGGGCCGGCTGGGGTTGGCAAGTCGACGGTCTCGATGCAGTATGTCGTCTCCGCCCTGGAGCGTGATGTGCCGGTCGCAGTTTTTAGTTTTGATGAGGTACTGGAAACCCTGTTCGAGAGAACGGAGAAGCTGTGCTTCGAGAATATCCGTGATTATGCCGCCTCCGGTTTGCTGGACGCCGTACAGGTCAATCCCGCGGACATTTCGCCGGGCGCTTTTACGAACCTTGTCAGGACAGCGGTCGAGGAACGTGGGGTTGGCCTAGTTGTGATTGACAGCCTGAATGGTTACATCAGCGCAATGCCCGAGGAGAAATTCCTCCAAACGAATCTTCATGAGCTGTTCACCTACCTGAATCAGAAAAACGTCGTTACCATTATTGTGGTTGCCCAGCACGGCTTTCTCGGCCCGGATATTCAAAGTTTCGATGTGAGTTACCTGGCAGATACCGTCCTTCTTCTTCGCTATTTCGAGGCGGAGGGGGAGATACTTCAGGCTATCAGCGTTCTGAAAAAACGGTCCGGTCTGCACGAGCGAACACTGCGACAGCTCCAGATCTCGGAACAGGGCCTCATCGTCGGAGAACCTCTCCGCGGGTTTCGTGGCATCATGACAGGGGTCCCTCAGTACACAGGAGATGAAAGAATGCTGAAAGGTAGTGTCGCGGGGTAAAATCGCTTCGATATGGCTGCTTTAACCATGGGAAAAGGACCTTCTTCCTCTGAACCTGTCGCGGCTGC
Source organism: Armatimonadota bacterium (assembly GCA_040387315.1). Classification (GTDB taxonomy): domain Bacteria; phylum Armatimonadota; class Armatimonadia; order Armatimonadales; family Armatimonadaceae; genus JACMJB01. Next base: position 3,351 of record JAZKEA010000692.1, read on the forward strand.
AGCAAGGGATGAACGTATCCTGCTGCTGGCGCCGACGGGCCGGGATGCGGCTCTTGCCGCCGATGTGCTGCGGGCAGAGGGTTTGGAGATAACGGTAAAGTCCAATATCGATGACCTTACCCGCGCACTCATTGCCGGGGCAGGGGCGCTGATCGTTGCTCAGGAGGCGCTTACCCCGCCCGCTCTGGACAGCCTTTCGCGCACACTATCCCGTCAGCCGCCGTGGTCCGATCTGCCGTTAATTGTGCTAACCGGCAGCGGGACTGCAACCGAGGCTAGCGAGATGCTGCTGTCATCTTTTGACCGCCTGAGCAATGCCACTTTCCTCGAGCGCCCACTGCGAATCGCTACTCTCGTGCGGGCAGTAAATGTCGCGTTGCGTGCGCGGCGACGGCAATATGAGATTCGAGAATACCTTTTGGAGCGGGAACAGGCAGCTGCGGAGCGTGTCGCGATGCTGAATCAGCAGCGCGTTTTTTTGCGGGATGTGCTTTCCAGCGTCACCGAAGGGAAACTTCGTCTTTGTGACTCAGCGGCAGATCTACCCAAACGCCTCCCTGCGCTTGCGGAACCCATGGTGTTAACCCGGGAGTCACTGCGTCGTCTGCGGCGTGAAACGCTGCGAATGGCACTGGAGTCGGGA
>JAZKEA010000693.1:0-2110 GCA_040387315.1 Armatimonadota bacterium
GGAATGGCCCCCGTCTTTCCCTCAGGCATACCGTGTTCTACCCGGCCCTCTCGTTCCCGAAGGGAACCCAAGCCGAAGGCTTCCACCGGAGGATGGAACATCCCCGCTAAGCTCAGGCGGAAGACGACAGCGCGTGTCTCAATGCCTCCACGGACGGCGCGCCGTGTGCCACCGGCAGGACCGCCCACACCTCGGAGCGAAGCGATTCGGGGGCGGCGAGCGAAACGGAGCGCAGTCCTGCCGGGGGCGTCTGCGAGTGACTGCGTGATGTCAGAAGTAGACCCTGTCCCGCAGTCACCAGAGCAAGGCAGTTTTGCCGCGCTTCCCGGTGGTAGACACGGGGGACAAAGCCGGCATCCCCGCAGGCAGTCACAACCGCGTCGTAGTGTCCGGGATACTCGTGGCGTGGGTGCAGGATCAGCGTCTCCTCGGCGAGGTCTTCGAGTGCAAGGGATTCTCGCAGGGACAGGCGATGGTCAGCGGGCAGCAGCACCTCCAGCGCTTCCTGGTGCAGAAGTCGGCTGACGAATCCGTCGATCTCCAGCGGACCGTCCGCGAATCCCGCATCCACATGACCGGCGCGAAGCGGCTCCGTCTGCGCCCCGCCCGGCAGCTCCACAAGATCGATCCGGACCTCATGGTCACGCTCCCGGAGAGCGGCAATGACCCTGGGCAAAACTGTCTGCAGCGCAAGCGGCGTATAAGCCAGCCGAAGCTGACCGGACTGCCGCCGGACCGCGGCGAGAACCGTCTCCCTCGCCTGATCCGCGCGCGCGATCACGGCCTGCGCCTCGCGGATAAAGATCTCGCCTACCGGGGTCAGGCGCACCTGCCGCGTCGTGCGCTCGAACAGCCGTGCCCCGACACTCCGCTCGACCTCCAGAAGCAGCCGCGTCAGAGGGGGCTGCGACAGGTGCAGACGCGCCGCCGCCCGCCCGAAGTTAAGCTCCTCTGCAAGCACCACCAGGCAGTGCAGCTGCCGCAGTTCGAGATCATTCATACTGTAATGGTATCAGTCTAACCGTCATTAGCAACAATCAAAGTGCAATATACGGCGTATTATGTTTTGACAGGAGACAAACGAATGGCAACTATCAGGCAGACAGAGCCGGACGACTATGAGGTAATCGTGGTGGGCGGCAGTTTCTCGGGTCTCTCCGCGGCCCTGCAGGTGGCACGGGCGCGGCGGAAGGTCCTGGTGATCGATGCCGGAAAACCGCGGAACCGCTTCGCGAAGGCCGCGCATGGCTTTATGGGCCAGGATGGGCGCACCCCCGCCGAGATACTGGATACCGCACGCAGGCAGGTACTCGCGTATCCGACAGTCCGGATCACGGAGGGTGAGGCCAAACACGCACGCCGCATAGGAGAGCGCTTCCAGGTGACTCTGGGGAACGGTCGCCAGCTGTGGACCCGGAGGCTGATTCTCGCAACCGGGGTGACCGATCATCTGCCGGAGATTCCGGGAATGAAAGAGCTGTGGGGGAGGGGCGTGATGCACTGCCCTTACTGCCACGGCTATGAGGTCGCGGATCGCGGGCTGGCGGTTCTCGGCACCAGTGAAAAGTCGGCCCATCAGGCGCTTCTCGTCCGGGACTGGAGCAGCGACGTTACCCTGCTGACAAACGGGACCGACACGCTGACCGACGAGGATCGAGAGCGGCTGAAACAAAGAAACGTTAAAATCGTGGAAGCGCCGCTCGCCCGTCTGATACCAAGGGGCCGGGAGCTTGCCGGGGTCGAATTGAAAGACGGGCGCACGCTGCCGTTAGCCGGGCTTTTTATCGCCCCACGCTGCTCGCTGACAAGCCCGCTTGCGCAGGAGCTGGGCTGCGAGATCGAAGACGGCGCATCCGGCCCTGTAATCAAGACCGACGCCTTCAAGGAGACGACCGTCCCCGGTGTCTTCGCCGCGGGAGATGCCGCCCGTCCCCTCCACAGCATCACCTTCGCGTCCGCCGACGGCGTGATGGCGGGTGTCTTCGCCCACCAGTCGCTCGTCTTCCGGTAAAGTCACTTCTCCCATGGGCAGGAGGTATCGTATACTCTTAAGTAACAGAGCAGTCAGGCGGTCAGTCTGTAATAGCGAGGAGACCCAATGTTGATCAAA
>JAZKEA010000693.1:2120-3564 GCA_040387315.1 Armatimonadota bacterium
CAAAGTTCGCGAGGAGTTTCTACAGTCTATTCGCACCCAGGATCTATGGGTTTCGGCAGCCATTATCATTGGTCTTCTTGGCTGCACCACCGTGGTCCTGGGATCGCCGCCGAAGCTGAGCAGCACGGGCGCGTTGGTGCTGCTGAATGCCTCCTGGGCCTTCACGGTCTATGTCCTGGGACGCAGGGGATGGCGGGTTTTCCACTGGACGCATTGGTCCGTCCAGATCGGGTGGTCCCTGCTCATAGCTCAGCATGCCTTTCCTCACTCCCCTTTCGCGCTGTCCCGATTAGAGGGTCTTGCAGTCGCCGCCGTGTTAGCGGGGACACTGCCGCAGTTCCTCCAGATGACCAGAAAGCCGGTGGCGCAGGCGGAAAAGTCAGGGGCAGGCGTCTGATGGGCGTATTCGGCTTGAGCGCGGCTCAGGTCTTTCCCATCGTCGAGGCCGCGGCAGGCACGCCCCTGTCGGCGGTCGGCGACGCCTCCCTGCCGGACAGCGAGGACAAAGGACTGGTAACTTTTCCCTGCATCACCCAATCGGGCAATCCCGTTGACGTTCCCCTATTCGTCAAACGGTGTGTCTGGGAAGGTCGGCCCGAATCCATCCACTACCGGCACCTCACGTCCCACGGTGTTCCCATGCCACGGCTGTATGGCGCTGTCCGCGATACCGCGGGAATAGAGGTGATCTTTCTCGAACCCGTAACCGCGACCGGCTTTAACAGGAAAAGCGACCGCGAGTGGCGTGCCTTGCTGACCCTGATGGCACAGTTCACCGCGTGCTCCGTAGACGCCCAATACCTCCCACATCTCCGACGCTATGAACCGGTCGTCCGGCTCGGTGAGAACGGCTGGATTCTGGGCCTCCCCTCCCCCACCGATGCCGACATGGCGACGGCGTTGAAAACCTGCGGGGTCACGGAGGAGCGAATGTCCGGCTATGTCGCGGCGGCACGGGCGCTCTTCAACCGGGTGGCTGCCCATCCCCGGGGCCTGCTCCATCAAGACTTCCTGCCGAACAACTTCGGGTGGCGCGGCGAGCGGTCCGAGATGGTGGTCTTCGATGTCCACAAGAACGCCCTCGGCCCCCGGTTTGCCGATGTCGCCCCCTATCTTTACCTTTCTGATTGGGGCGAGGAAATGCGTGCGTTTCTTCTGGAAGGCGGACCCGATGACAGCCGTATCACCTCGCTGTTTCGGCACTTTCTCGACGAGTACGGGCGTTTCGCGGGCGCTGCGGTGTCCTACAGCGAACTGCATCAGGAGATCGCGGACCTGGTCTGGGCGAACAAAACGGCGTCTCTCGTACTGCGGGAAGATATAGGGAAGGCGGCATCCGCGAACCTTGAGAGTGAGGTCCTACCCCTACTTGAGAGGCTGTCCGGCTGGAAGTATGGCAGTCATTACGTCAGGTATCCGGGAACATAATCTTCTATTCTGTAAT
>JAZKEA010000694.1:0-8706 GCA_040387315.1 Armatimonadota bacterium
TTCCCGATCTCCGTGTGGTGGTTGATAAAGGCCCGCCCGCTCAGCTCGGCGGTCGGGTGAATCTGACACTCCGCGCCCACCCAGACACCGTCCCGTACCTGGTCGCCGTTGATCTTCGCCTCGACGCGCCGCTCCAGAATATCCGCCTGGGCCCGCTGATAATCCGTGAGCGTCGAAATTGTGCGCCAGTATTTGCCGTCTGCTATACAGCCGTAAATGGGCAGATCCTGCGCGAGAAGCTGAGGAAGAAGCTGCCGCTCAAAGCTGTACTCCGTATCCGGCGGCATCTTGTGGAGAATATCGCGGCGAATGATATAAACCCCGGCGCTGACGACATCCGATGCGGCCTCATCAACAGCGGGCTTCTCCGCGAAAGAGGTAATTCGCCCTTCGTCATCGGTGACCACGACCCCGTACTGACTGGGATTTTCCGATACCGCGAGAAGCATCGTCACAGCGGCGTCTTTTGTTTCATGAAAGGCGATAAGCTCCGACAGGTCGGCGTCGGTGAGTACGTGACCGTTCAGAACCATGACCGAGTCTTCCACCAGACGATCCGCGACACTGCGGACGGCCCCAGCTGTCCCCAGGGGAAACGGCTCCCGGTGGGAGAAGACGCTCATCCCCAGCTCTTTGCCGTCCCCAAACCGGGATTCGAACGCTTCCGGCATGGACTGCAGGCACAGGATTACGTCGGAGATTCCGTGACGTTTCAGCAGTTCAAGCTGGTACTGGATCAGAGGCTTGCCCGCAAGCGGCAGCATCGCCCGCGGCTGACGCGCGGTCAAGGGATAAAGGGGGGCGCCACGCTCCCCGGCAAGGATAACGGCTCGCATGGAAAAAGGATTTCCTATCGAAGGGAAAGGTCTTGTCGGAGGCTTCAGTATAAGCGAAAATGGGGCGCATTGTCAATGTGCCCGGCAGTTAATAGGTCAGGGCAACCGCGCCAAGCGTGAGTCCTGCCCCGGTTCCGAGCAGCAAAACACGGTCTCCCCGATGAAGTCGGCCCTGCTCCTGCGCCTCCGCCAGAGCAAGCGGGAGGGAAGCCGCGACACAATTGCCCCGGCAGGCTAGATTGACGAAAACCTGTTCCGGTGAAAAGCCAAGGCGGGAGGCTAGGTGCGCGACGGCGTGACCACTCGCCTGATGCGGCACGACCAGATCGACGCTGCCTGCCTCCCACCCAACAGCTTCGAAAAACTCGTCCATAAATTGTGGCAGCACGCGCGACGCGGCACGAAAGACCGACGGTCCCCGCATCGTAAACTGGTTGGTCTCGGGCGTGTTACGCGGATTGTTGGGATGGCAGCGCGTGCCGCCACCAAGAACCTGAGTAAGATGGGCCGAACCGCTGAACGTGGCAAAGCGCGAAAGGTGAATCTGCCCAGTGTCATTCGCGCCCGCGCGTGTCAGAACCGCGGCGGCGGCGGCATCCCCCATCAGGGCCGCACTTTCTGGCTCATTCGGGTTCAAAGATTCGGCGATGACTTCGCTGCTGAAGACAAGAGCGGTTCGATAGACGCCGGAAGCAATCAGCGGCGCAACCAGCTGAAGCGCGACGGCGAACGATAGGCAGGTCGCGTTCACATCAAAGCAGGCGCTGTGGCCTTCCGGAGCGCCAAGTTCTCGCTGGACGAGGGCGGCAGTGCAGGGAATCATCTGCTCGGGGCTTGCCGACGCGCCCACGATCAGATCCACATCGTCGATTTCCAGACCGGAGGCAGCCAGCGCACGCCGCGCCGCCGCGGCCGCCATCCGTGAGTTCGTATCGTCTGCCGACGCCCTGCGCCGCTCCAGAACACCTGTCGCACGCGCAATCCAACCAGGCTTCAGTCCCAGATTTTCTTCGATCTCACAGTTCGGTACCCGGCGTTCCGGGAGATAATGGCCCAGTCCGGCAATCTTCACGGGAAACGATGGCAGCATAGGCATATCAGACGGGTTCCCTTCCACAGACAGTGTAATCCCGGCCCAATAATTATGGGTGAGCCGTTCGACCTATTTATTAAGCGGTCCGGTCCCAGTCTGCAGGACGCTCTGAACGCGCCGCCGCTTTCGGTTTATCGGTTCGTCAGGCAGTCCCTCTTCCACCGACAGATGGGACACACCACATCCATACGAATGGACGGTTCGCAGAACGCTCTCGCGCACCGCTTCTCGGATTTTGTCAAAATGCAAGATGAATTCGAAGCGAGCCGGGAGACTCCTGTATTACTCGATAATCGGCAATACCGGGGTCTGCAAGTAGTACCGCGCGGCGAAGCGTATCCGGAAAAAATATTCTGTAGTCAGTCAATTTGTGGAGAAAGGGAAAAAGGAGCGAATCGTCGCAGCGCCCCTCGACCCTCAGGACACGCCGGAACTGGGAACCGCATGGGCAGGGAGCCTCGTCTTCCGGCGCGAGTACAAGAACATCTCCTAAGCGATACCGGATTATCGGCTGAACGCGACGCCATAAATCAGTGACTATGGGCGTCACGCGAAATCCGTCGGCGTGGCTGCCCTCTTTTTTATCGGTCAGGGGACTTGTCTGGACCGCCACAATGTCCTCCTGAAGATGCAGGTGCCCCTTCGAACAGGTGACGGCGAGCAGGCCCTCCGTACACTGATAGATCTGATGGACACACGAAACATCGAACGCATTTGAGATAACCAAGCCATCCTGCGGTTCCAGCACCTCGGCGACCGATATCACCTTCTCCGGGTAAATCTTCAGTCGGCCCGCCTGCTGTTCCCCCGCGAGCAGGCCCAGCATGGTTGGCGGCGCGACCAGCAGATGCGGCAGAAAGGTGTTCAGATGGGCGACAACCTTGTCCAGCGGCGTCATCAGGTCAAGAAAATTGAACGAGATCGCACTGCTGGAAAGGCTCTGGTACAGATTGCTTCCGGATCGGTGCAGGAATGCCACACGCCACCCACCGCGCCTTAGCAGTGGTCCCGGCAGAGTCCGCGCAAGCAGCGCCCCGGCCCAGGCAGCCCGCTCGGAGGGACTGACCATAAAGAGACCACGATGCCCCGAAGTGCCCGAAGACAAACCTACGGTGAGATCCGTCCGCGGCACGAGGGGACTAAAGTCGCGTTCGCGCTCGGCCCGCAGCGCTGTTTCCATAGCCAGATTCAGCGGAACCCGCCGCGTATTCAGGTCCGTGAAATTGTCCATCATCACTTGTTTCTTCGTTGTGGGCAGCGTTCTCCAATCTCGAACATCATAAGCTTTAAATAGGGAGCGGTAAAACGGCGAATGAGCTATCGCAGCACGAACGGTCCGCCGCGCCAGACGGTCCTGGTAATGCTGCAGGGCATCGCCACGAAGATGCGTGAATCGCCACCATGCGCCCACATAATGCCGAAGCAGCACACCCCGTGGGGTTGCCACATGGTCGGTCATGGTGTTACCTCGCCTGTTTCTCGCAGGCAGCGTGCGGCGGCGCGGGCAACATCAGGGGGAAGCGGCGGAGCCGTGGCGGCAAGTTCGCCCGCGATCTCTTCCGGTATGCCGCCATGCGTCTGCCAGAAGAGCACAGTTTTACCTGTTAACCGTCGTGACGCAAGTTCCAGGCGAAGCGCCGCATAGGCTCGTCCGCTGTAATGCGCCTCCAGCCGCAGATTCGCCTCTTCCGGAGCCGAGGCGATTGCCTCGGCTATCTCCGCGCTTATCTGGCCCAGAGGGACTGACTCAAAACGGTTATCCGCCTCAATACGAACCTCACCGATATTTGGAGGAAGCAGGTGGCGCAGCCTTGCCGAGGCGGCCCGCAAACGTCGCAGTGCAATCCCTGGTGTCGGCAGGAGCGCCCGTGCCTGCTGCCAGCCTGGCGTGCTCGTTTCCACCGCGATGATCCGCGGCAGCGGGTCCATACCACCAAGACGTAAGCCCATAGCAAGTCCGAGAACGGTCCCCTGTGAGGCGGCGGCGATGTAGATAATATCCGGACGCGGACAGTCGCCGCGTTTGACCTGACCGCAAAACTCCAGCCCCGCATCGACATAACCGAGAACCCCAGCAACGCTGGAACCACCCGGTGGCACCAGATACGGCCTGCGGGCAGTGGGGTCGAGCAGTCGTAACACATCCCTAGCCCGTGGCGGCAGCATGGAGAGCGAGGCACCCAGAGCCAGCTGCACCCGAAGAAGATCCCGTTCCGTCGCGTCCAGCGGCGTCGGCACAAAAAAACTGCGAACGGAAACTCCGGACATTTTTCCGTACACCGCGGCAGCCAGGCAATGGTTACTGCACAACCCTCCGACCGTCCATAAGGTGTCATGTCCTTTTGCCCGAAGGTCACCCAGAATCCACTCGAATTTCCGCGCTTTGTTGCCACCGTACTCTGGGCAGACCAGATCATCGCGTTTGATCCAGACGTCGGCCCCACCGCGTCTTGAAAGTATCGGCGAGATCTTAACCGGAGAAGCCTTACCCTTCAAGAGCGGAGTCCAGGGGAAGCGTTCGATGAGTTCCGGAAATGCTTCCAGAAGCGGTGGTCGTGAGCGCGTCGTCTGCGCCTGCGTGGCGTCATCCTGCCCATTCCATTCGATGTCGCGTGTGGTCACTCCCGTCAGCGAACAGTCAAGAGCGCGGGCCTGACGCCGACAACTCGCAAGAACGCGCACCTGACCCAGCACCACCCGGAGGCCGTCCCCGGCAAGAATATCCGGCGCGGAAAAGAGGTCTTTCCGCCACCTCCCTAGCGACCGGCCCGGGGCGCGATGATGACCTCCCCAGAGCAGATTTGCAAGCCGGAGCTGTGCGGCGATGCCCGTCCGTGCGACCAGGATTGGATTTCCCGCGTTAATCTGCTCGTTATCGATCACCCGTCGCCACTGCTCCGCGAATCGTGGCTCCTGTCTCAGAAGAGCCAGCCCCATCGTCGCTCTCGGGTTGCACTCGATAAGCAAGAGCGTGCCTGCCGCATCCTCAATAAAGTCCAGAGAAAGCTGCCCGGTATAGTCCGTCGCTTCCGCTAATTGCCGGGCGATATGGAGTGAGTCAGGACTGTCAGCGGATTCGTAGTAAACACCTGCCCCACCATCGAGCGTATAGGGTGTGCGGTAGGCGGCATGGGCGCGCACCTCTCCAGCCATACATAAAGAGTACGTAGAAAGCGAGCGTCCGGAGATCCATTCCTGCCAGATCCAGGGACTGGTGTCCGTGGGCAGGTCAGGGATAGCCTCCCCTACCCGAAGACGGAGCACATGGTCGCCAAAGCGTGAATAAGTCCTTTTCAGAACTCCGTCTTTGCCGGGCAGCGTCTCCGAGATTCCGTTCAGCAAATGTGTCTCCGGAACGGAAAGTCCCAGACTCTCTGCAAACCGGGTGAACGTGAACTTGTCATGAAGAAGGTCAAGGGTAGACGGGGGCGGCACGAAAACCTGGACACCGGTCTCAGCTTTTAGCTGTGACGCCACCGCGCTGAGGTAGAAGGTTTCCTCGCAGGTCGGAATGATAGTTTGCAGGCCAAGCTCTTTCACCTGGGCAGCTACTATGGCGGCATACTCCGCGGGCGGGGTGAATCGTGGCGGGGGCAGATAAACGTCCGCAGCCGAAACAGACGAGAACTGTCCCAGCGTCGGTCGCAGGCTGTCGCCTGTATACGCAATGAATCCGGCCTCTCGAAGCGTTCCTGCCAGAGCAATCGCCACCGGGGCGCGGCTGCCGGTAACCAGAACGTGCGGCTTCCCGTCAGCCATTGGGGCTGTTCCACTCTTTATAAGCGTCGGGACAGTGCGTTGGGATCAGGCTGACATCAGGCAGCTCCCGAGCGAAATCATGCAGCCGTTTGAGCGTGTCCTGAACGGTTGATGCCCCTTCCGTAAACAGGTTTGTAATCCGATGCGGCGGTCGATTCTCCCGGATACTCCGGCGCGTATACGCGGCGTCCGCGACAAAAAAGACCGGTCCACGCTCGGTTTCCGCCAGCAGACCGATCTGTCCCCTGGCATGACCTGGAAGCCGGACAACCCGCAGAAGCCCGTCACCGAAAAGATCATGGGTCGGCCCGACATGCGGCAGGGGCGCTCCACTAAAGACACTTGGCAGCATCACCGCTCGGGTGACAAAATCTGCGGGCAGCAGGTCCGGAAGCAGACCCTGCGCTAACGCGCGGAACCCGGTTTTTCTCGATGCCGCGTCGTAGCCATCCGCACTGGCGACGAAACGCGCCTCGGGGAAATCTCCCAAACCGGACAGATGATCAGGATGAAAATGGCTGAGGATCACCGTTTTGATCTGAGATGCGTCAACTCCAAATCGCCGTGAAAGCACTGCCGCCGCGGACTCTTCTGGGCTGGTAAAAAAAGGCGCGGCGTGTCGGTAGAGACGGTAGGGCAGTCGCTTCGTCGCCGCGCGAAGGCGGCGGTGTGCATATCCCGTGTCAAACAGCAGCAGGCCCACGGTCGGGTGCTCCAGCAGAGCGACTAGAGCGTGACAGTGCACTGGAGTCACTCCCCCGCCCTGCAAAACATGATGCTCCGATGCCCTGCAGTACCCGGTACTGAAGACATGGCATTTTATATTAGGGGTTGTTTGCCTATCAGGGCCGGTTTTCAGCAGCATTGTCGTCAAGCCCTCTGGGAGTCAGCGTGTTTGCCTCAGACTGGCGATGGTCCGCTCAATCCCATCTGCGAGGGTGACCACGGGTTTGTAACCAAGCAGTTCACGGGCGGCGGAGATGTCATAGGTTTGTGTTCGCGCCAGGATCAGCGCGGAGTAACGGGTCAGCAGCGGTTCCCGTCTCAGCAGCGCGGCACGAGCCTCCATCAGACCGGCAGCCACAAGTGCGGCCCTGACCGGTATCCGCCGCAGTCTGTCCGAGAGACCAACGGAGCGCAGCAAATGACCGATCACGCCCCAGAGAGCGGCGCTCTCACCGCCGGTAATCGTATACGTTCTTCCCAGTGCCCGCTCCGATGCAGCCTGACTGAGACAGAGCGCCTCTATAACATTGTCCACATAGGTCAAATCCACCTTGTTTCCCCCGTTCCCGATTTGGGGCAGGCGTCCCGCCGCTGCCGCCGTGAGGAGGCGTGGGAGCAGCGACGTGTCCCCCGGACCGAACACCGCCTTCGGCCTCAGAATGATCGTTTCCAGGCCGGCCTGAGCCGCGGCGTTTACCCGGTCTTCCCCGATCTTCTTTGACCAGGAATACGCGGAAGCAAAGCGTTTCGGGTACGGGGCGTCCTCCGTAAGGTTCTGATGGTCCTGCCCATCGAAGACCACGCTCGGCGACGAGACATAGACCATTCGCCGCACACCCATCTTTCGGCAGCCCTCAAGTACGTTATCTGTCCCGGTCACATTGACATCGTAGAACTCCCGCTTACCACCAGCCGCCCAGGGGGAGGAAAGCGCCCCGATATGAAAGACCGTGTCTACGTTTCGGCAGGCTTCTAGCACCTTTGGAGCGTCTCTCAGATCCGCGGAAACTGCCTCCACGCCGGATGTCGGCAGCGCCCCCGATCTGCTGAAGTCTCGCCCCAGAAGACGAACGGGAGTGACGTCGTTTGCAATAAGACGCCGGGCGAGAGCGGAGCCGATAAATCCTGTCCCTCCCGTAATAAGAACGCGCTTAACCATCGTGACCCTATGGTATCGAAAGGCTCGGGCGCTTGAAATGGGTATTTCGACCCCTCTTTGAGATTATATGGGAATAACAATAAAGACAGTTCTGCCGGATGCCGCTGCGTGATACAATGATTGTCGCCAGAAACGATGCCTGATGCAACAATACCAGTTGCGCGGCACGATTAAGGAGAGAGCAAGATGGGTCTTGCCCTACGCTTCCTGCGCGAACTGCGTCCGTATATGCGGACGATGATTGTTGTCGGTATCCTCACAATTGCAAATGCGGGTCTCGCCCTCCTTGTCCCGCGCATCATCGGCGATTTTATAAACACCCTCACCGCGAAGAAGCCGGTCAATCTTCCGCTTGTTTTCATCGAAATACTCGGCCTCAGCATCGTCAGCGGGGCGGCCAGTTATTTCCTGAACACGACCGTTACCTTTCTCGGTCAGCGGTTTATGTATGACATGCGGCGCAAGCTGTATGCCCATCTTCAGTCACTCTCGCAGGGGTTCTTTGAGAAGTCGTTGACCGGGAAATTGGTCGCGACCATCGTCAATGACGTTGGTCAGGTCAACCAGCTTGTCACCGGAGGCTTTGTCCAGAGCCTCGCGGATATGGCGACGCTTGTCGGCGTCATCGCGATCATGCTGAACCAGAACTGGCAGCTTACCCTGCTCGCGCTCGCGGTATATCCGGTCTACGTCGTTAACTACTACCTGACGCGCAAGAAGCTGGCGGAAAACGCCTCGAAAATATCCGACCTGCGTGGGGTGATCTACTCGGACCTGCAGGAGAAGCTCGCAGGCGTCCAAGTGGTGAAATCCTACGCCCAGGAGCGCTCCGAGGTCCGGGCCTACACAAGCCTCAATCGTGACAACTTGGACCTGAATGTGAACCAGAGCCGCATGGGCACCGCTCTCTTCGCCCGCGCGGAGTTTATCAGCGCCATCGGTACCGCGGTCATTCTCTGCGTCGGTGGCAAACTGGTCATCGACGGCACCTTGCAGCTTGGCGATCTGATCGCCTTTCTGCTCTACGCCACAAACTACCTGTATGCCCCCACGGTTCGCCTGATTCAGCTGAACGACCAGATAGCGCGAACGCAGACCGGTCTGAACCGCATCTTCAATCTGCTGGACACGGA
>JAZKEA010000695.1:0-11936 GCA_040387315.1 Armatimonadota bacterium
TCATTTATCTGGCCACGAAGGACAAGAAGCCGCTTTCCGCCCGCAGCGCCGGTCGAGGCGCCGCCCTGGGATTCGGCATCAACTGCTTGACGGTCTTCGCTTTGCTGCCGGCGATTCTTTTTCCGGTCTTTGCCAAGTCACGGAAGCACCGCGACACCTCCTGTGCCTCCAACATGAAGCAGATCGGTCTTGCTCTTCTGGGATACACGCAGGACTACGACGAACACCTTCCTCCGGTCGTCTCAAAGCTGTACGCACCGAATGGTAACGGGTATGAGCAGGAGTGGGGCGTGACAACCGAAGTCACCGTTGACGGTGCTAAAAAAAGTGTGCCCAGTATCATCAGCGACTTCGTAAAGACCCCTCATATTTTCATATGTCCGCAGGTGCCGAAACCAAACTCCGGCCTGACCTATCTTTACAATGACCTTGCCGCGAACGAGTCGCAGGCTAGTATGTCAGGAGTCGGCAACTCCGTGATGACTGCTGAGGGAGACGATCATTTACGAAATGTCGGTCATGCCCGCTCCCAGAGCAGCGAGGGAGATCTCGCTGTCTTCCTGCCGTCTCAGGATGGCGGGGCAGCTAGATTGATGATCGGTGCCGCCATCGGCGATGCCGTCCTTCGCCACAGCGGCGGCGGAAACTACGGGTTTACGGATGGACACGTCAAATGGATGAAGCCCGACGCCGTCTTCTTTCCGTCCCGCGCCAGCAACAGCAGCAGTCACCGGGAGGGGAAGACGGGGAGACTGCTCGGACCCGATCCAAAAGGTCCCATGACGTTCCAGGGCAAGGTCTACGCGGCAACGTTTCATATTCGGTAAGGCATTATCAGAGCTAACGAACCCATTATTCGATGCCGAAAATGGGATTGTCAAAGGCAGTCAGGGAAACCCTAACAATGGCACGAACTCACCCTTGTTATTCGCGGGGCTTTACCTTTTGGGAGATAATTGCCCTCGTTTTTGTCGCGGTTGTCTTTCTGACTATTATTCTTCCGTTCTTCTTAGGATTTTTTCATACTCATCCGAAGGCACGCCAATCATCCTGCGCTTCCAACATGAAGCAAATAGGGCTCGCGCTTCTTGGCTACGCTCAGGATTATGACGGCAAACTGCCTCCCGGTATCTCCCAGACTCGTCTTGCCGATGGGAAGCTACATGAACAGCAGTGGGGATCGTCAACTACCGCTATAGTTAACGGCAAGTCGATAACGATTCCCGGTGTTATAGATTCCTTCATCAAGAACAAACAAATATTTCAGTGCCCTTCCACCGATCGACCAAATCGCGGGCTGAGTTATATGTATAACGATCTTGCTGCGAACGCGACGATTTCGGATATTCCCCACCCCGCCGTTTCCGTGCTCAGTGCCGAAAGCGAGAATCAGTTACCAAACATTGGTCATGCAAAATCTTTAAAGGCCGGAGGAGACGAAGCGGTCTTTGGGCCTCCGCAAAAAGGTAAAACACGAAAACTAATTCAGGGGGTTGCTGTCGGGAACGCCTCTCTACGCCATGAGGTTCGCACGAAGAACGGTTCAGGTGGGAACTACCTGTTTGTAGATGGTCATGTGAGATGGATGAAGCCTGAAGACGTCTTCTTCCCATCGCGAAGCAGCACCAGCAGCAGCCACCGTGACGCAAAAACCGGAAAGCTGTTGGGACCCGGTCCCCGAGGCACAAGCGGAAGCGTCCTCATGTATCAGGGTAAAGCCTATAAGGCAACGTTTCATGTGCGCTGAGGGATTTTAATTAGTGGATATCGACTACCGTATAAATGCCGACCTGAGTGCGGAGGCGCTTGCCGACCTATTCACAAAGTCAGGTATCCGGAGACCGACGGGTGATATTAACCGTCTCCAGCGCATGATCGACAATGCAAATCTGACCATTACGGCGTGGGACGCAGAAAAACTGGTCGGAGTTGCTCGTGCGCTGACGGATTTTGCCTGGTGCTGTTATCTATCGGATCTCGCCGTTCATTGTGACTACCAACGGCTCGGCATCGGTCGCGAATTGGTCCAGCGGGTTCGGTCTGCGATTGGCGAAGAGGCTAGCCTGGTGCTGCAGTCCGCCCCAGGAGCTATGGAATATTATCCCAAAATAGGTTTCGAGGCGGCAGAAAACGGCTGGATAATCAAGCGCAGCAGATAGTTGCCGAGCTGCGTGATTGTCAGGAGCGAACCATCTCTGCGTTGCCTCGCCTCTCGATTTCGGTTACAATAAGAAGGCGGCGGAGCGCAACAAACGGATGGCTTATCAGTCCCTGTACCGAAAATACCGTCCCCAGACCTTCGCCGATGTCGTCGGTCAGGGGCATGTAACGCGGACCCTTCAGAATGCCTTAGGCAGCGGTCGAACCGCCCACGGCTATCTGTTCACCGGGACCCGAGGAACCGCAAAGACGACTGTTGCCCGCCTCCTCGCGAAAGCCCTCAACTGCCAGAGCAGCGACGCCCCCACACCGGAGCCCTGCAACGCCTGTGAGGCGTGCCTCAGCATCACAGCAGGTTCCTGTATCGATGTGATCGAGATGGATGCCGCCTCCCACCGTGGTGTCGCGGACATCGAAGAGGTCCGCAAGTCGGTCGGCTACGGACCGATGGAGATGCGGTACAAGGTCTTTATCATCGATGAGGCCCACCAGCTTTCCTCCGACGCCAAAGACGCCTTTCTCAAGACTCTCGAAGAGCCGCCAGCGAATGTGGTCTTTATTCTGGCGACGACCGAACCCCAGGCGATTCCGATTACCATCCGGTCCCGCTGCCAGCAGTTCGACTTCAAACGGGGTTCCCTGCAGGATATCGCCACGCGGCTGAAGTATGTTCTCGACTGCGAAGGGGTTACGTACTCCTCCGAGGCGATCAACCTTGTCGCCCGCGGGGCGGAGGGTTCGTACCGCGATTCCCTTTCCCTTCTGGAGCAGGTGCTCGCCTTCTCCCCCGCCCACATAAGCGCCTCGGATGTGGATATGGTTCTCGGAACCCTTGATGCCGAAGCGCTGGCACAGGTGACAGAGGCAGTTGCGCGGAAAGATGCTCCCACCGCTTTTGCCCTCGCGGGCCAGCTTCTGGATGCGGGCAAAGAGGCCCGGACTCTGATGCGGACGCTCTCCGCGCACTTTCGCGATCTTCTTCTGGTGACGGTCGGCGGCCCCGCCGTTGCCGCCGAACTGACCGCTGAGGAAGTCAGCCGACTGCAGCAGGAGCAGAAGGCCTGTCAGTTTACCCCGCCGATGCTTCTGCGGGCGATGGAGCTGTTAAACGAGGCCCAGGGAGAGACACGCTGGAATAACCAGCACCGACTCCTGGTAGAGCTGACTTTTCTGAAGCTCATGACGCTGGATACGGCAGGCGCTCCGTCCGCTCCGGCGTCCGCGTTTGCGACCGCTCCCATTGTCTTCCCCGCCGCAGCTACGCCAATGGCTCCGTCGCCCGTTCCGGCCCCGGCGGTCTCTCCTGCCCCGCAGGAGATCAAAACAGTTCCCGTTTCGGCACCACTGGCCGCCGCTCCCCCTCCGGCCCCGACGCCGGTACCGGAGAAAAAAGAGCCACCTGTTGTTGCCGCTCCCCAGCCAATGCCGGAAGCGGAGGCCGAATCCGACAAGGAAGAGCTTCCGGTCGGTTTCTTTTCCGCTGATCCGACAGACGACGATGAGGATGGCATCGACGAGGACGAGTTCGGCGAAGATACCGAAACGCCGTCGCTGTTCGGGGAACCAGTGGAAGACATTCCAGCCCTACCCCTACCCGCAGCGACAGCAGCCGTGCCGGTTCCTTCTTCCCCGATAGCATCCGTGACGATAGCGCCGGAGCCGGAGGAAGAACCGGAACCGGAAGAGGACGACGATGCCGTCCCGTTTTTCACCGACGATGATGCGCCCTATGCAGACGATGTCCCCATTATCACCAAGATCTCCGCTTCTCCCCCGATTGCGGCGATACCAATGCCGGAGGACGATGACGAGACTCGTCTCCTGCTGATGGGCGCTCTGCGTTCGGAGCTGGTAAAAGAGCCTGAGGTTCAGTCAAAGACACCACCGCCGGAGATCGAAGAACCGGACGACGGTATCCAGCTAGATGTTCGCCAGGTTCAGCAGGTATGGAACCGATTCCTGACGGATGCGGGCAAGATAAGCAAGCAGACCGAAGTCATGATGTCAAAGGCGTACCCGACCGAAGCCGAAGGCAAGAAAGTGACCATCAGTTTCTCGGAGCGTATGCACTTCGAGAGAATGAACGAGCCCTCGAAACTGCAGTTCGTACGGAAGCTGCTGGCTCGGTGTCTCGGTGTCGAGAATGTCGTCGCGCGATTCGTGCTTGACGAGAACGTCGCGCCCGCGCCCGTCAGGGCCAGAGGGGGCGAAAAAAAAGCCCTGAAACGTGACCCGCTTGCGGAGCTTCTTGCGCTGGATAATTTGCCGGAAATCACCCCAAATCCCCCCAGCACAGGATTTGGGAACGGCAGCTGGGCCGATTCTTCGCCACCTGCTCCCCCGCTTGTGCAGCCCAAACCAAAATCCATGTACGAGCCGCCGGCGATTCCCACGGATGACTTTCGGACGGCACGCAATCCTGAAGCAGGTTTCGGCAACGGTAACAGTAACAATAGCAGTAACAATGGCAGTGCGCGAAGCAGCGGAAGTGATGGAGATGGTACCGGCGGTATAACCGCAGGATATACTGCGGTAAACAATGGAAACAGTAAGGGCGATGCGGCGGCGGAAGCGCGCCGTGCCGTTGCTCTAGAAAACCCTCTGGTTCAGGAAACGCTTCAAGTCTTTGGCGGTGAGATTGTCGATGAGTAGCAGTTTCGTGGTCCGGCGGTCAATTATTTTTCCGTTTTAGAACCTGAAAGGATAGTACAGGAATGGCAAACCCGTTCAAGGGTGGTGGTGGCGGAGGCGGAGGCATGGGCCTGCCTGATATCGGCAAATTGATGAAGCTGCAGAAGCAGATGATGGAAGATGCCGAGAAGATGCAGGACCGGCTCGAAGAGACCCGACTCGATGGTGCCGCTGGCGGCGTCGTCAAGGCGCTTGTCAACGGGCATGGGCAGCTGCTGGAACTGACGATTGCCCCCGAGGCAGTCGACCCCAGTGATGTCGAGATGCTTCAGGACCTTATCATTACGGCAGTCCGTGAGGCGCTGGACAAGGCAGAGACGCTCCGCACTGAGGAGCAGAAGAAGCTTATGCCCGCCAACATTCCGGGTATGCCCAGCGGCCTTTTCTAAAAGTACTGGGGGACTGTTGGTACAGGATGTCCCCTCTGGGATACGGCATCCTGTACCAATAGTTCTCTAGACAAATTTATGGCACAATACGCAAAACCTCTCGCACGGCTTGTTGGCGAATTCGAAAAGCTTCCTGGGATCGGCCCAAAATCCGCTCAGAGGCTCGCTTTTTATGTCCTGAGACTTTCCGAGGATGAGGCAAAGTCTCTCTCGGACGCGATCACGGAGGTAAAACTGCGGATCGGCTACTGCCGCGTTTGTTACAATTTTACCGATCAGGAAGTCTGCGACATCTGCCGGGATACACGGCGCAGCGATGATCTTCTCTGTGTCGTCGGCGACCCGCGCGACCTGATCGCCATCGAGAAGACCGGTGAGTTCCGAGGAAAGTATCACGTTCTCGGCGGGGTCCTTGCACCGATGGAGGGCATCGGGCCGGATCAGCTCAAGATTAGGGAACTGCTGGCACGCCTGGAGACGCAGGAGGTAAAGGAGATTGTCATCGCGACCAACCCGAATGTTGAAGGCGATGCCACCGCTCTTTATCTTGCTCGACTCCTGAAACCGCTCGGTATCCGTGTGACGCGTATCGCCCACGGCGTTCCCGTCGGGGGCGACCTCGACTACGCAGACCAGGCCACGCTTATCCAGGCCTACGAAGGCCGCCGCGAGATGTGATCGGCAGAGCAAGGAATGATGCGCGGAACTTCTCCGTATTCGAACTGTCAGAGATAACCGTGACGGTCAGACGGTAATGGTGCGCCCGTCAGGCGGACGGGCGCTTTTTTTCGTCGGTGCGCTTACCGTAAACAAATCCGGAACCGTCCCAGCAACCAGGCAAGATTTTTGAGGAACTACAACCGAATGCGTTTTTCGCACCGTGCGCGACAGCGACTAGCCGCGCCAATAGCTTATGGAATCGGCGGACTTTTGACTGCGTCCCTCTTCGGCGTGGAAGCGGCGCAGGCGGCAGCAGTTCCTGCACCGCTCCAGGCCCCGGCCCCAGCCGCTGTCGCAGGCAGTGATATCAGCGGACGTATTACCTGGGACGAGGAATATATCTACCTCGCACTGCAGGTGGATGATGTCGACGTTATCGGAACCAACACAGCGCCGCTTTCCAAACCGCAGGAAGATGACGGCGTGGCGGTGTATTTCCAGACCGGCAACGGACGCCCCGATGCTCCCAACGCTGACACCAATGCGATGCTGGTTTCCGCCGCGAGCGGTTTTACGTTTCTCAAGGGTGATGCGGCAGCAAAAGCACTCGTACCTTTCCCTCTCTTTACCATCAAGTATGCCGTGACCGTTCAGGGAACGCTGAACCGCCGGGATGACCGGGACAACGGATACACCGTTGAGATGGCAATTCCTCTCCAGGCACTTGGCATCGACGGGAAAAAGCTGGAAGCCGGAACGTCTCTGGGAATCAATATCATCGGCCGTGCCCGCGAAGGACAGCCCGCCTTCAGTTCGTTCTCACCCAATGTCAAAACCGAAGGGGATATAGAAAATCCCTCGAAGTGGACCCGCGTCGTACTGGTAAATCCGGACGGCTCCGGAGGCGGGTCAGCGGCAGGCGAAGGAATTCTCCTTGCGCCGCGCGTCAACAACAAGCTTCCTGCTGCAACACCTCCCCTCATTGATGGCGTCTTTAAAACAGGAGAATGGCCCGCGCCAAGCCGGTTCACCCTCGCCGCACCGGGAAATAAGCCGGGTAGTCCAAACAGCGATATCAGCAAACCCCCAACGGCGGCACAGAGTGCGGCGAACGCTACCCTTGCGGAGCAGGAGGCGGCCCGCGATGCCCTTGCGCCGCGTCTCCCCTTAGGTAACGGCCTTACCGGTCTGGAGCGGCTGGTCTTCGCACGCTACAGTCTCGCTTTCCAAGGGGACCGCCGCAAACCGATCCCGCAGCGGGGCGTATTATCCGAGACGGGGCGATTTTTGCTTCGTGACGAGCCCGCCACCGGGGCTGGCCCCTGGTTTACCTCAGACCGTATCGGGTGGCACCGCGCACAGCTGAGTGAGATGCGCCGCAGCGGCGTCGATGTGGCCCTGACCGAGATCGGCGGACCGAACGGTCCCAACGATGCCAGTGATGAGAAAGCGCTCCTGGTGCTGGTCTCCGCACTGCGCGAGCTGAATACCGAGCCGAATCCCCCTCCGCAGGTCGCCCTGTTCGTCGACACGAACGCGCTGGCGAAAAGCGGGACGAAAATTAATCTCGCGACACCGGAGGGCCGACTCGTACTTTATAAT
Organism: Armatimonadota bacterium; assembly: GCA_040387315.1. Classification (GTDB taxonomy): domain Bacteria; phylum Armatimonadota; class Armatimonadia; order Armatimonadales; family Armatimonadaceae; genus JACMJB01. The sequence goes on from JAZKEA010000695.1 coordinate 7,503, forward strand.
GCGATCCGCCGCTGGATGCTGATCGTGACGCCTGATCTTCGCGCTCGGATCACCTTTGCCCCACCCGCTCCTGGGGCGGCGACCGCCGCCTATCCGATTTTCCTCTCCGATGGTGCCGCTTTCACAGGACTGGACGATACGACCTGGGAGGATGATGTGCGAAGCCGTTTCGCGCATGAGTTCGGGGCGCAGGCATTCGGGGCGACTCTCCTCTTCGCGGGCGGCGCGAATTTTAATGCGCCGGGTGCGGCGGCAAGTCTGGCAGCGACCTTTCCCGCCGACACGAGCGGGTCCGGAACCGGAGCGATCAAAAGCTTCGTGGTTCAGCCGGGTTTCGACAAAGCCGGATCCGCCCTTGTGGCGCGGAAAGAGGGGCAGACATACCGGAGTTCGTGGGAAGCGGCAATCAACGCGCAGCCGAACTGGACAATTCTCGACTCCTGGAACGACTTCACCCGTGGTACTGAGATCGCTGCTTCACGTCAGTATGGGCAGCGGTATCAGGATGAGACCAGGATCTACACAATCCAGCTTGGCGGCCTTCTAAAACACGACCTTCGCTGGCTGAACCATGATGCCCCGCGCCGAATCCGCCCCGGCGATATCGTGCAGACGACACTGACGGTCCAGAACTCGGGGACCACGGTTCTGCGCGCGGGCGAGGGTATTGTGCTGACCTACCGCTGGAAACAAAACGGCAAGGTCGTGGCCGAAAGCCCGATTCGAATTCCGCTTTTAGCGCCCCTCCTGCCCACGCAGACCACACGGCTCAGCCTTGGTCTCGGCGCGGTCCGGCTGACCAGTGACGGCAAACTGGACGCCCTGCCGACCGGGGACTACACCGTAGAGATCGATATGGCGACCCAGAGCAAGGACGGCAAGACAGTCACCTACTTTGTGGATGAGGGTGACAGCCCCCTGACCATTCCCATTACCGTCACACCCGAGGTTGCGGAGGTCGCACAGTTCAACTCCACGACAACTTCGCGCCTGCTGCAATCCGGCGGAACCTATGCCACGCGCATCCGAGTGCGGTGGACAGGAAAACAGCCTTTGCCCATCGGATCGGCGTCGCTGACGTATCAGTTTCAATCCAGTGACGGCAGTACCACTTACGGCACCAAAAGCGTTCCTATTGACAATCCTCTCATTCCGGGACAATGGGTGACCCTGACCGCCCCGCTGCAGGTCGCAGACAACAGTGGGCAGCCACTCGCGGCGGCAAATCCCGAAAACAAGTCGAATGGGGCCACGTCGGGAAGTTACCGACTGCGCTGGCTGCTGACGCGAACGGAGTCCGTGGAGACGATACCCGGCGAGTATATCGAGCGGCTGGCGGTTTATCCCGGCGATGAGGAAGCCAGCTTCGTCACCCCTATCAAAGTACCCGAAAAGCTGGATGCGAATGCGCTCATCCCGGTGACGGTGACCGTTATCAATCGCGGTGTCTCGGACTGGCCCAAGGGAAATTTCGCGGTCGGTTACCACTGGTACTATCCCGACGGCATCGAAGCGCAGTGGGCCTCGCCGATAACTATCGGGATCGACCGCGCGGTCAAGCCGGGCGGAACCGCTAAGGTAGTCGTTCCCGTGCGGACGCCCGACCGTGATGGTGAGTACGTCCTTGCCTTTGATGTGCTCAAGATACCAGGCACCTACCTTTCAACACTTCCGGTCAGCCGACCCGCGGATCTTGGTCTCTCACGGGTTCGAATCGCGGGCGGTAGGCTCACCTTCCTGGACCTGACCAAGCTCTTTAATGTCGATGCCGTGGCGACCGAGGCCGCGCCCGGCGATGGTGACTTCGATGGGGCAGGAAATTCGTTTCCCGCAGAATCGTTTCCCCCGGACCTTTATGGATTGGCTGCGCCCACCCAGCTAACCGCTTTCCCTAAAAAGACCGAAGGCCCACGGAGCAAGCCCAAGAGAGCGAAATGGGAGGACATTCCCGCCTACCCGTCGAGCTACTACAACGAGGCATCGCCGACGGCCCGTCTGATATCCTTCCGTTACGGCCCCGACTATGCTGGTGACAAGAACGCACTTCGATGCGAGGGGCAGACGATCAGCGTCCCCCGAAGTCGCTATGTCGGTATTCATCTCGCCGCGGCGGCGACAGGCGGCGAGGCGCGCCCGCTGAACCTGATCCTGAAATATAAGGACGGCTCGACGCAGAATGTCAAGCGCGCTGTCGGTGACTGGCACACGCTTCCGTTCCCGACCGGCGATCCCGTCGCTCTGCAGGTTCATCGCAGCCGCTCTAAAGAGGGAGATAAATCGGCAGAGTGCCTGATTCGTCACGCGATTCTTGTCGGCACTGTTTCCAAGGAACTGGTATCGATCACCCTGCCGAAAGACCCGGCGATAAAGATCTTCGCGATAACGCTGGAGAAATAGGCGCTGGTTACGGATGCGCCTCTTTTCCTGGGAGGGGCGTATCCGTAACCAAATCGGACACGAAACGTTCTCTTTAGTGAGGACACCATCATGCAACGCTCCGCTGTTCGAAAAGCTGCTTACTTTGGTCTGAGTTTAGGGCTTATCGGTACCCTGGTCGCCTATGCCGACTCTGTCGGCAGCCCCTCTCCTGCAACCCTGACCGCAGTGGGCACGCTGACGCCGCGCACTCGTGCCGTTATCAGCGGCGAATATGCGTACCTGCTCGGTCAATCGGAAGTTGTCGCCGCGAACATTATGCCGCAGAAGTTCGCCGCCTCCCCAACCGGTGAGGCGGTTCTGATCGCGGCTTACAAATCACGCCCCTTCCGCAATGTCGTTCTGCCACCGGATAAAGTAGATGCGTCGGCGACGGAGTTCAATCTCATCCACTGGGACTCACGGACCCGCACTGCAAAAACGCTGTACCGCGAGATGAACCCGGTGGACGCGCCGGTACGCGTCCAGCAGATCGAGTGGATCCCTCAAACAAACATTGCGCTTGTTGTTTTGATGCAGGTCACGGTCTCCAGCAATCAGCAGGCGCTCGAACCGCAGTTTTCCTATAATCTGCTGCGCGTAGATGCCGGCACGGGACGGTCAACCCGAATCGCTGATCTGGCAAGTGGGCTTCAGGTTCCGAACTCGGCACCGGGTGCGGTATCGGCATCTCCCAGCCAGCCTATGGCATACGTCCGGACCCAGGAAGGCATCGCGGCAAAGACCGGCCCGCTATTCCGGAGTTCGCTGCGCGTCTACACGCCTCAGGGTTTTCGTGCCCCCATTTCACTTCCAGACGGTGTCTCCGACTTGTCCTGGATGTCCGACGGTAAATCCGTCTCTTCGGACAGGATCGTTGAGCGGAACGCGGAGGGTAAAATCGCGGTTCGGAAGGTGCTGACTGTCGTCAACCTGGAGACGGGCCAAGTGACGCAGCCGGATAAATTGCCGATCATTCCTAAAGCTGACAGAACCAAAGAAGCGCGGATGCCAAGGGATTCCTGGGCGGTAAATGTCGCTGCGGGAAGCGCGACGCTTCAGGACCCCGACGGCAAGCCCCAGACCACCTCCGCCCTCTGGCTGCGGGCCGCCACACCACCGAAGAAGGACAGCGTTCCTGCCGCTACGCCGAAAAACCCTATCTCGGCAGATTCCCTGCTCATCGCCACGAACGCCCGTGTCGAAATGGAGCTTGCGACAGAAACCACAGCCGCGATTCTTTTCACGCGCGACGGGACGCTCTGCGCGGCTCCCGTCTTTCGACTGCCGGTCACCGCCTTTGAGGAGGCATTGCGCGGCGTTCAGCGTACCGCCACCATGAGCAATGCCAAGCAGTTGGGTCTTGCCCTGATGATGTACTCTCAGGACTACGATGAAAACCTGCCACAAAACGGCGCTGGGGTTGCCGATCAAATAGGTCCCTATGTCAGAAACCCAAGCCTTTTCCAGAATCCGGGAACCGGCGAAAACGGCTTTGTCTTCAGCTATCCGGGACCATCGGCCCAGTCACAGATTGCCGATCCCATGAAAACTCAGCTCGGCTATGTCTCCGGGCCGGGCGGACGCGCGATCATCTGGGCCGATGGTCACGTGACCTGGGAAGATATGCCGTAAACTATAATGGCATTATCAATCTGGAGCAGATATAGAGGAGGACTGCTTGTGCCAGCAGTAATTGTTCTGGCGACGGCTCCTTGCGTTTTTTTCTTTATCATCTTCAAATCGGCTTTTGTTGCGGATTTCAGCCGCTTCTCTGGTAATGCTGTTTTTCAATCCATACTGGGCGTTCCCGTTCCAAACGGGGTACGGCGGATCGTCGTCGCAGGTCATGGCGCCGCACAAGGCCATACTATCTTCGTCCGTATGGAAGCTCCCCAACCGGTTCTTGACTCCTTATTTTCGGCATCCGCCGAGCGATTGACATTTGAACAGTTCACCAGCCTAATGCCCGAAGTCAAGGGCGGATCGTTTGGAAGCATACAAAACGAACTTCGGCGT
>JAZKEA010000696.1:0-6080 GCA_040387315.1 Armatimonadota bacterium
AATACAGCCAATTCACCGATTCTGCGATAGTCACAGGTGATTGCGCGGACAAGAGTAACTAACCTCAGTGAAACAAATGTCTCGGCTTCGTTCTGTGCGCGGCGGTGCTGCTGCGCTTGTCCTGCTGGGCGGCGGAGTCTGTGCTGCCGCTGTCGGAATCCTCAGCTTGAAATCCTCCGAGTGGCGTGTCGGGCCACAGGAGGACGGCTCTTACCTCGTTTCCTCTAACCAGACAGTGGCTCCCGTTGGGGCGATACGGCAGACCGACGGCGCTCGCCCTAAAGATCTAGCTGTCTCCCCGGATGGGGAAACGGTAGCCGTACTGACACACAACGGGGTTATCTTTTACCGGGCAAGTGATGGAACCGAGCGGGGAAGTAAGGTTCCTCTCACTGCCGGTCCTCTAGGTGTCACCTGGTCGCCCGATGGAAAATCCGTTTACGCCGCAATGAGCAAGGGGCAGATCGCGCGGATCGTCCCCACCGACAGCGTCGGGGATTCTTGGAAACTGGAATCCGAGATCACGATTAACACGGTCGGGGCGGATGGTGAGCCTGATGTCGCTGCCGGGCTTGCGGGGCGCGGCGCACGACAGCAGGACCCGCAGACAGCCGGTCTTGCTGTCTCCCCGGATGGTCGCCGGCTGTATGCGGCCCTTGGGATTCGCAATGCTGTCGCCGTACTTGATCTGCCCTCGGGTCGCGTTTCCCGCGTCGTACCTGTCGGGGTCGCTCCCTATTCTCTGGCTCTCTCGCCGGACGGTAAGACACTGTGCGTTGCCGACCGGGGCGGGCGAGCGGCCAAGGAGACGGAACCGAGCGCCCCTTCCGCGGGAACCAGCGTTCGTGTCGATCCGGCAACCGATGCCGCTAAAAGCGGCAGTCTTTCGTTTATTGATACTGCCTCGTTTGGCGTCACGACGGTTGAAGGGGGACGTCAGCCCGCGGGTATGGTTTTCACGCCTGACGGTAAAACCCTCTACGCCGCAAGCAGTGATGACGATACCGTGCTGGCAGTGGACGTGACCGCACATCGCATCACACGCGTACTGCCGCTTCGCCCACGGGAGGACGGCGGGTTCTTCGGGCAGATACCCACCTCGGTCGCCCTCACACCGAACAGCAAAACACTGTATGTCGCCTGCGGCGGCGCGAATGCCGTCGCGGTAATCGATACGAAAAGCGCTCAGGTCACCGGGTATATCCCCACGGGATGGTTTCCGGTCGCAGTTGCGGAGCGTAATGGAACGCTCTTTGTCGCCAGCAGCAAGGGATGGGGTTCCCGCGCGAAGCGGCAGACAAAAGGCGGGGGCAGCGCCTACGGGGCGAACTCGCCGATTGGTCTGGTCCAGTTTGTTTCGTCCGACGCACGAAAGAACAGTGCCGATCTCACCAAGCAGGTTGCCAAAAGCAACCGATGGGATATCGCCGGGGTGGATGCCAGAGCACGGAAGGGCGTAAAACCCGTGCCGGTTCCAGAGCGTGTCGGTGAACCGTCGGTGTTCAAGCATGTGGTGTATATCATCAAGGAAAACCATACGTATGACAGCATGTTCGGTGATATGCCGGAGGGAAATGGCGACAAAAACCTCTGCCTCTTCGGGGAAGAGGTGACACCCAACCACCATGCGCTGGCACGCGAGTTTGTGCTGATGGATAACACCTATACCAGCGGCACTAACAGTGCGGATGGACATCAGTGGACCAGCAGCGGAATCGCCAACGGCTACATCGAGCAGAACTATGCCGCCCATGCGCGGAGCTACCCGTATGATGGCGGTGACCCGCTCGCGTACTCCCCGAAAGGCTTTCTCTGGACCGCCGCCGTCCGCGCCGGGAAAAGCGTCCGTGTCTACGGCGAGTTCGTCAATAAGCCGCGGATCGCGGACCGTACGACCGGAAAATCAGGCTCCTGGACAGAGTTATGGCAGGACTACAAGAACGGCATGAAGCGGTTCGAGATCACATCGGGGACCGATAATGCCGCACTGAGGCCGTACCTGCACCCGCATTATATAGGCTTCCCGAACACGGTATCCGATCAGTGGCGCGCGGATCAGTTTCTCCAGGACGTAGAAGCATGGGAGAAAACCGGCAAGATGCCCGATCTGTCGATAATGCTGCTGCCGAATGATCATACAATGGGGACACGTCCGGGGACCCCAACACCACGGGCTTCGGTCGCGGATAATGATCTGGCGCTGGGGCGGATCGTGGAGCGACTGACAAAATCACCGTTCTGGAAGGAGATGCTGATACTGGTGATCGAGGATGACTCCCAGCTTGGCCTCGACCATGTGGATGGTCACCGAACGGTCGCCCTCTGTATATCCCCGTATACGCGACGCGGAACGGTGATTCATGACACCTACAATCACACCTCTTTCCTGCGAACGATGGGACGGGTGCTCGGCTTTGCCCCGATGACGCGATTCGACCGTACGGCGACGCCGCTTACCGCCTGTTTCCAGGAGCAGGCAAATCTCCAGACCTATACCGCTCGCCCGAACAAGATCCCTCTGGACGAGATGAACCCTCCCGCCACGGCCTTGAAAGGAGAGGCCCGCCGCCTCGCGGAAGCGTCCGCACGGCTGGACTGGTCCGATGTCGACCGTGCGGATGCCTCTGTCGTGTCCCGTGCTGTCTGGTCCGCGCAGCGGCCCGGTCAGCCCTTCCCGACCGCCCACTATACGCCGGCAGAAGAGGAAGACGAGGACGAAGAGGAGTAGGGCTCTGCCCTCGGCGCTCCCGGCTCCTCTACCCGCTAGATAGCTTGCCTCCGGTCACTTCGAGGATGATTCCCGTAACAAAACTGGAATCACCGTCTGACGCCAGGTACACATAGGCCGGGGCAAGCTCTTCCGGCTGTCCGGGACGGCCCATTGCTACCTCATGCCCGAACTGCTCGACCTCCTCCACCGGCATGGTTGCGGGTATATTCGGGGTCCATACCGGGCCGGGGGCGACGCAGTTGACACGAATCCCCTTGGGCGCGAGATTCAGCGCGAGCGCTTTGGTGAACGCGTGAATTCCGCCTTTACTGGCGCAGTAGTCCACCAGAAGCTCGTTCCCGACCATACCGACGATGCTGCCGGAATTGATGATGGCATCCCCCTTCTTGAGATGAGGCAATGCCGCCTGCGCCATGTGGAAATAACCGAAAAGGTTTGTTTCCAGAGTGCGACGAAACTGCTCCTCTGTAATATCGGAAAACTCCTTCTGCGCCATCTGGTACGCCGCATTATTTACCAAAAGATTGAGCCCGCCGAAGGTCTGGACGGTCTCCTCAACGGCGCTCTGGCAGGCCGCCCGGTCACGAACATCCCGCTTCAAAACGAGGCAGCGTCGCCCTCGCTCCTCAACCATGCCTCGCGTGGTTTGGGCATCCCCGTCGTTCTCGTTGTAGACGATGGCGACATTCGCCCCTTCCATCGCGAAGGCAATGGCGACCGCGCGACCGATGCCGGAGTCCGCGCCGGTGATTATCGCGACTTTGTTCTCCAGCTTTCCCGCCGCGCGATAACTGGAAAGATCGGTATCCGGCGCAGGTACCATATCGCTTTGCCGGGCCGGGTAGGGAAGCTGCAGCGCGGGCATCTCCTCCGCGGTCGGTCGGCTTTCCTTTGCTGTATTGCTCATTGTGCTGCTACTGTCTCCTTTAGATCAATTTTTAGAACCGCGATAAACTGCCGCAAAGCCGCTTCCACGGTGCGCGGCACTTCGTCATTCAAGAGGTGGCCGGCTCCGGGAATACGGACGAGACGAGAATTGGCGAGCGGGGCCGCCGTCTCCGACTGCTGCACTTGCGGGGAGATGACACTGTCCTCGGAACCGGTCATGATCCAGACCGGGACTGCGACATCCATCATTCGGCCGGAGATATCTTCGCGGCTTCCCGTGCGGTACCACCACTGCCAGACCGCTTCCGTCGTGCGAAGGTTATCTTCCGTAAAGCGCGCGGCTGCCTCTGCCGTCACCGGGAGATTTGTGATGCGCTGCAGGCACAAATCCGACGCTTCCCGATCCCCCCAGGTGGCAAGGGATTCAGCCCGGTCCTTATCGCTGATCGGTTCGGGCGTCGGTGGGGAGGGGGCAAGCAGCAGCAGGCCACGAAGACCAGAGGGCTGCTGTGCGGCAAGCGCGAGCGCCACCTTACCGCCCATGGAATGGCCGACGATCACGTAGTCAGTCAGACGCGCCTCCTCGATATCCGCCGCCACCTCGTAGACGAGGGCATCGATGCCGCGCTCATAGCCGTCCCCGTCTCCCCTGCCACCATGGCCCCGCAGATTCAACGCCAGGCAGGGGTGATCGTCGCCAATCGCGCCTGTCAGGTCGTCCCACTCTCGGGCCGACCCGCCAAAATAGTGCAGAAAGACCAGGGTTGTTGTCGGTTCGGACATATTCATACCTCGACTTTCAGCATTGCGGGACGATCCGTGATTCCGAACATCTCGCCGTGGGGCACGATCGTGATCTGACCGAACGCCTCCAGAAGCTGTCGGTACGCCTTCTGCACCGGACGCGGCTTTCGATCCAGATCATAAAGGCCACAGGGATTGACGGTTCCCTTGATTTCTGAAAGCTCGATGTCCCAGTCGATCTGGTCCGTCAGGCTATACCAGGTGAAACCGAGCACGGGCACACCGTCACGGCGCATTTGAAGGATATTGACCCACTGCTTCCAGAGCCAGCCGGACGCCCGGTCGGGGTCAAAGTAGTTGGTTTCGGTGTGCATTACCGGCTTGTGGTAGCGGTCATAGAAATTCCGGGTGATCTGGTACCACCCGAAGACATCCTCCGCCTGGATCGTCGTCCCATCGGGCAGGACGATTCGTTCGTTCCGTCCGTAGTAGTCATTGCCCATGATCTGGTAGCCCGGCGGCTCTCCCGCCATGAACCAGTCGTACTCCTCACGCGTCAGCCCACTGTCGAGCAGATACATGCAGACATCGGAATCGACAGGATGCGCATAGAGCAGATCCAGCGCCAGAAAGTTGAGCTTGTTGTGAAGATTGACCTCCGGCGACGTCTCGGGACGCGCCTCATGCATATACTCCGCCGACTCGCTCTGGACAATAATGCAGTCCGGACGCTGAGAGGCGATTCGCTGGTTGGCAAGGATGCTTGCCGCGACTATATGCTTGAGAGCGGTTACGAAACCCTTGTCCGTCTTCAGTTGTTCGTTCCAAATGCCGTCTTTCGCGCTGATCCGCGCGGTAACATAGATCTCATTGACCGGGGTATAGTAGCGGACCCAGGGATAGCGCTTTGCCACGGCCTCCGCGTAGTCCGCGAAGTGGATAGGCAGTTCGGGATTCTGGAAATTCCCCAGCCAGTCCGGAACCCCAAAGTGCATAAGATCCAGGATAGGCACGATTTCCAGGCGCTGCATCTCCGCCATTACGGCATCGGCAAAGTCCCAATCGTAACGCCCCGCTCCCAAATGGATCTTGTGATAGGGGAGACCGTACCGCAGAACGCGAAGACCCATCTCCTTGACCAGGCCCAGATCCTGACGCCACAGTTCGTAATGGCGGCACTCCTCCATCTGGTCTCGCCGAGTGCGTCCCCCGTCGATAGTGGGATAGGAGCACTCTATACCGGTAGCGAATAGGAAATTACCTAGGTCGCCTGTGGGTAAGCCACTTCCATCCTTACCGGCAGCGCCACCAAACTCATCGCCACAGTAGCTGCCGTCTTTATAGACGCGCTTGACAATATCGAGAAAGCCGTTCTCCGGCATACTCTCGTCTGCTCTTTCTAAAGACCGTCCTCCGCCGAGATATCTCCTGAAGGTTCTCGGACGTGGGGCCGGTTCTCTCATAACCACCGGAGCCACTTCTTAATCTAGGTCCGCTTATAGCTCCTGGAAACTTTTTCTGTTGTTTCCTTGACAGTGCATTTGTAGAGCGATATAACTTCATTCGTCGCTGGTTGCTGAGGAGTTTCGGAGGAGGCGAGAGCCGATTCAAACATCCCAAACAGCCCTGTGGCATGTACCTTTACAGTGTTTTATTCTGGTTTGGATGTGTGTTTTCTCCCCTTGAATTTGTGGAAAGAACTTGAAAAAGTTTCTTG
>JAZKEA010000697.1:0-6085 GCA_040387315.1 Armatimonadota bacterium
TCTGAAGCTCTGTCACACCCTCGGGCTGTCCCAGACCACGGGCGCGGGCCTGGTGGAGGCGGAGAAGGTCCGCCAGTACCGCGACACCAGGGGAATCAGCCTGCCCCTGATGAAGAAGCTGCTCGATCTCCCCGGTACCGCCGACGTGAAGGGGCTCCGGGACACTTTCCTGCTGCGCCTCGCCTTTGAGAACGGCCTGCGGCGGATGGAAATCTCCGCGCTCGATGTCTCGGACCTGCAGCTGCGCGAGCGTCGCCTCCAGATCCGGGGAAAGGGCCGGGGAACGCAGAAGGAGTTCGTGGACGTGTCCCCGCGCCTCATTGCGGCTGCCAGGGCCTATCTAAAGGCCAGTGGACACCGGAGCGGGCCGCTGTTCCGCAACGTCTCCCCAAACACGGCGGGAAGAGGCGCTGAGGGCCGTCTGACCCCGGACGGCGTGTACTACGTGGTCAGCTACTATGGAAGACAGTTGGGGCTGACGCTTTCTCCCCACCGGCTCCGCCATACGGCCATCACGCAGGCGGCGAAGGAGGTCAATGGGGACCTGATGGCGCTGCTGGAGTTCTCCCGGCACAAGGACATCAAGACGGCCCAGATCTATGTGGATAATGTCCAGGCCGCCCAGCGCAAGATCACGAACAAGCTCAGTCGGAAGGTGTAATCAAAATCGCCTCGATTTTTTCCGTTCACTTCTTTTTTTCTGCACGTGCCTAGAAAGGTTTCCCCCTATTGTGAAACTAAATGACTTCGCACGTTTAGAGACGGGCAGATCTGGTGACCATTTCGCACTGATATAAATAGCTTCAGTTGGTAGATTCGGACTGAAAACTTGGGGCCAGTTGTTGATATCTTCGACTGATATTGTTACCGTCCCGGATCCTGCATTGACATCTGGATTGACAAAATAAGAGAGGCCACGAGCTTTTAACAAAGGTACTGATTCATTGAAGTAAAAACCAGGGAAGCAAGTGTAGATATATTTAGCATCAACAGGCAAGCTATCGAGCCCCTTTGGTAGGTTTGGAGGTTTCCATTCTATAGTTTCTGAATATTGGTGTTCACCAAAGCTATAGTCGAGTTCACCATCGTCCCAACGCTTAATAAACCTTGGATTAAGATTCTTCTTATGAAAATCAGGCAACTCCGCCCTAAATAGCTTCATGAAGGGTTCTGCAAAACGTTCCCAATATGCATCCTGCTGCTCTTTTGTGAGCGCATCCAGGATAACTAAGGGCTTAACCTGGAACTTTAAGTCAAAATCAGGTTTCATCCTGCATTCAACAGTTTTTACTACAATAGGCAGAGCTAATTTTGTTTTCAGATCATGGTTTTCTACATCAAAAACTGAGCAAAGTTCAACGGCCCCATGCTGTTTTGCGCGATCAATAGCCCCTGTCGTGAACCCTGAATCTGAGACGACAATACCTTTGACGGCACCGACATCTGCCATCTGACCAATAACAGAATCAACCTTGCCTACGTCGGCTCTTCGTCCATGATCTTTACATTCCACGATCATCAGGATTGGTATCCCTGCGAAAGAGCTGCGTATCGTCACATCTATCTGACGTGTTCGTCCTGAACCTCCAACAACGGGGACGTGCTCGTTATGCTGAACATCGGCGATGCCTTCAAACTCTTTGTAGATTGCCGCGACTATTATTTCGTAGTTCGTGCCGGGTTTGGGCATAATACACCTCCCTTCCAGATTTCCGCTTCTTCGCAGTCACCTCCCTCACTAAGCGTTGTCGAGATCATTGAGAATCTCAATTCGTGCAGCGGTATCCGGATTGTCCTTCTTGGTCGCTCGTTTCTCCGCTGCTGCCCGCGCCTTCTCCACAGCCTTCTCGCGCTGATCCGTCATGTAGTCCTGAATCATCAGGTACGACCAGGTTTCACGTGAGACAGGCTTTACCCGCCGTCCGACCACGCCCGGCTCGCAGGCCAGCAGCTCCGCGGCCTGCTCTCGGCTCAGGAACCGGTCCTCCCGTGCGGGAAGCAGCTTCGCCTCCTGGACACGCGACACCAAAGCGTTTGCCAGATAATCCATCGCGGCTGTCATCTGGGGGCTGCTTGGATTCAGGATCGCGCTGTCCGGATTCCGGTCAGCCACCAGCTCCTGCGTGTCCGGTACTGGCACCGCGCCCGCGCCTCCGCCCTCCTCGGGAACCGCGCCGACGGGCAGCGGGGCAACGATCAGCCCCAGCGCCTTTGGCTTGATGCCACGGGTGTACTGCTCATTCAGCCAAACGAAGGCGGGCAGGCTCTCTTTCGGATACGCGGGGTGGGACGCCTCTCCGCCCAGCCAGCGCCGGATTGCGGGCTCATCCAGGAAGCGGTTCAGGGCGCTGCGGTGGATCCCGGTCTCGGTGACGACACGGGCAAGGGAAATGGTTTCAGACATTGGTGGCGGTTCCGTTCGTTATGGTCACGCTGACGGGTCTCCCCAGCGCTTCGCCGAGCGCCGCTTCGACTTCGGCTTTGTGCCTGCCCTCGATCCAGTTCCGGGAGAAAGCGGTCGTTGCCTGCAGAACGGCAGCGTCTCCCTCCAGGGAGATAAAGCGCATGGGCTTCAGGTGAGCGTTCAGCGTCGCGGTGTTCACGATGGTTTCCAGATGCAGGAGGGCCGCGTTCCAGGAAAGCTGCAGGCCATCCGGCTCTTCTTCCCCTTGGGGGGAATTTATAGGGGGGGCCTCCGCCTCTCCAGAAGAATTCTTTAGAGAAATGGGAGAAGAAGTCTCAGAAGAGATCTCAGTAATATCATTGGGCTTTCCCTCAAGATAACTTTGGGCAATCCCCAAAGATGGAGTGTCCAAAAGCTCATCTTTGGGCTTTCCCCAATGTTCATCTTTGGGCAATCCCCAAAGATAGCTTTTGGCTTTTGCGTACTCTCGTAAAAGGGCGATCAGGGCCGGTTTGTTGACGTGGAACCAGAGCTTCATGGGGACGCCGCGCTTGTCCTCGGACAGGACGCCGAGCTTCAGCAGGCGCTTGCGGGCCGTCATCTGTTCCTCGCGGGAAAGGCCGGTCTGCTCGGAGATTTCGTCGGCGGTCATCCAGAACCAGCCGTCGCGCTTCTCGGTCGTGGGGGAGTTGGTCCAGAACCAGAACTGAGACAGCAGCAGGCCGGCTGTGGTGGAACCGACGGCGAGGGCGAGATCCACACGGAAAGCGACCACCTGGCCGCCTCCCAGCATATCCATAACGGGATCGATGGGGGAGGCGTCTGCGCCGGAATTATTGGGAGTGGCGGGCTGGGGGGCAGCTGTCGGGGCCGTGCTACTCGTAGCACTGGCGTTGACAGGCCCACCCTGATTAGGGTAGGATTTGGACAACGAGTTGACTTCCTTGTTGAGTTTTTAGTCAGCTCCAAAGCGTGCGTTAGCCGCGCGACGCTCTAGAGACCCCTGTTCACCGACTGCGACACCGGTGTGCGGGGGTTTCGTCTTTTACGATTTCGGAGATTGTAGCAGTCTACCGTCACACCGGTCAACAGGGACTGACCGATATTTGGTTACGGTTTTCAATATTGGATACCAAGTTGCTCTGCTTGACGGACTGATTTGTTGTAAGGTGTTTATTCGCTTTTTTAACTCAGCAGTGAACTTCGACTAAACAGCCACTGGTGCCCTTCTCATCAACTGCGAATGCGAGAGCAGTTCGCGTTTCCTTTTCGTGTTCGCGGAGCGAACTTGACCAGTGCGGCCCTTGATTCGCTCTCTGGACAAAAAGTCGAAGTGGCAGCTAGAAGCACCCGTATCAGCAGGGTTTGTTATTGTCACTGCTGTCAACTCACAATGGCTTCAATACAAAGGAGGAATGCTGCCCGTCATTGTCCCGCAAAGCGCTCCATATTTGATCGGGTTCATGCGACTTCACATGGCCATCGACAAAGACTTAGTTGCTGCCACCCTGATGCGAAGTGCGCCGGGACTACCAATAAAGGCAGCAACGCTCGCTAGAAGCGCATTGGGGGTGACTTCAGGCTCGCTTGTGAAGGTCGTTGTACCCTTTCACCAGGCAGTCGATGAAAACCAACCTCGCAGAGGTCGACGGTGGCCGGGCGTGGGGCGACTGAAGAAGAGGCTGGACAAGGCCATGCCGACATCTCGCCTGGTAAATCACGTTGTGCACCGCTTAGACGGAGACGGGGGTGATGGCACCTAGGTGGAACGTCGCCGTGGGCGTCTGGATAGTCAGCTTCTTCAGGAGGAAGAAGGAGTTAGATGAGGTTACCGCGGCAGATAGTAGGTCGCCTTCAACGCCCCCAACCGGTATAGAGTGTGATGGTGCCCGGTTCAATGGCGATGGAATAAACCTCCTGGGGAATGAGGCGCCGTGTTGGTACTGGCTGAATCAGGCGGCCAGTCATCGCATGTTCATTCGCGGAAGAGCCGCTTCCCGAACGGAAAGAGCCCCCACGCGAAACGCAGCAGAAGCCATGACCAGAGCAGGTACGGAGCGGCGTTCCGAAAGGGCTGAGGGTCCCCGAACTCATCACGGGTCAGGAAGTACACGCCCGATGAGAAGGCGCACCAGCCAAAGAAGGCGAGCGCAGGGCCGATAATACTTGCCATCCACTGGAGAGCTCTCAGTATACTCAGCAGAATAGATGGAATAGAAAGTAAAGACGATAAAGACGATAAAGTGTGATGGGTTGGGAGTTTCATTGCTTATTACAGGTGTTACAGCCCTTGCAGACACAATAGGCAGAACCAGGCGGCGCCTATTAGAACCAGGGCGTGAAGTGCGCAGCCCCAGGGCTGCTTACGGGAACCCGATGCATTGGCCTGACCACTAGTAGTTGATGACGACGCTTTTTCTTTCGGAGCTCTGGAGGGGCGTATTGCTCTGGCATTGGCATCGAAGCGCGTCTGGTACCCGTGCCCGCAAGCTGTGCACTCCTCGGCATCAAGGATCGTCAGCGTCTGGCACGTCGGGCAGACCTTCTCCCGAATCACTGACGGTTCTGCCAATTCTGTCGGTTCTTACTCATGTTCCTGTTATCGGCATCGGACCAGTAGTTTCGCACCCATGTTGCCCCGGTCGACACGTTGACCTAGCATTTCAGGACTCAGAGTGCCGCAGGAGATACGCTCACTTCTCCGCCAATGCCCCGTCCTAGTGCAGCTGCCTAGACAAAGGTAGCTTCTGCCTCGTAGAGCAGCTGACGGCACGCGAGCAGTAACTGTTTGTTTTGCGCGATGTCATCTAGGAGAAGGACGCGTCTCTCAGAGATTTGTTTGTCCCTATCACGTTACTCCCTTTCTCGCTTGCCCGTGCTCCTGCCCGATGCGGCACAGTTCCGTAAGCTTGGTTGCCCAGGGATAACAGCGATAACAGGAATAACCCATATCTTCCAGGTCGGGAAGTTCTTCTTGGAGGCGGGCGATGAGGGGGTCCTTGTCCATGCACTCCTGCCATTCCTTTTGGCACTGCTTCCAGTACTGCTCGTAGGTGTAGCGTGAGATACCCAGCACCTTTTGATCGCACGGCAGGTAAAAGGACGGCAGCAGGAAGTGGCACAGCTTGCTGGCGAACACGGGGCTTTTGACACCCTTGATCTTGGCGACCTGGTAGAAGAGCGGCGAAACCTGCTCCCAACTGACCGCACCGAAGCCCTGCACCTTGTTGCCCTGGTCATCTTCCATGGCGAGGAGCGAATCATACAGCAGCAATACAAGGGGCCAGAGTTCAGCGCCACGATCCTCTATGAAAGCATTGGTAACGCCCTTGCCTCGCGTCGCCTGCCACTGGCGCAACAGGCGGATCATATCCCTATCAAAGAACAGTTCAACCCCAGCCTCACGTTTTTGCGACAGGCGCTGGTAGAGACCCTGGTGGAAGTCGCGGGGCCACCGCGTGTGATTCTTCCAGTACTGTATCCCGGCTTCTAGTTGTTCGATATTCATCGGGTCCTCTGCTCTCTGTGCTCTCCGTGCTCTGGGCGAGAAGCCTGCTTCTGGTGGTCAAAGCAATAGATGCGCCCGCCGAACCGTGACGAGTTCCCCTGGCAGAAGGCCGCGACTTTCACCGACACTGGTTTGCTGCACAGGGCACATGTTTGCTCTGCCGAAGCGGGAGT
>JAZKEA010000698.1:0-3791 GCA_040387315.1 Armatimonadota bacterium
TTCGGATTGCCCTTGATCACGGGCATATCCCGAGAACATATGGCTTTAAAATAGGCGCCGTTTGCTATATTCCGTATCTGAGCCGGTATCGCTTCGAGTATGACCGAGCGATAATCGTTGGACCCGGTCGGCAATACCGGCTTAGTGTTCTTGATCGTCCATCTTCCGTCTGCCGTCAGGATAGACCGTCTGGAAAATAAAGCGTTGAATATATAAATCATCCGCGAAGGGTTGTCCTCGTTCCAGGGACGAGCGAACACCTTCTTATTCTCCACCATTCCGGGAGGGTCTACTTTTCGAATCCCAGGGACTCGATGCGGAAAATCCGACACAGCAATAAAAGGTACTTCGTCTGCTTCTTCTTTAGGCGAAAGAAACGTAGGCGTCAGTCGCTGTCGTGTCGTCAAGAGACAAACATCAATCCGCCCACCGTTCTTACGGAACACCACCTGGTCCCGCATTCTGATATGAGGACTGTCGATCTTGAACAGGTCTTTGAGAAAGACTGACTTCGCGACGTCGAACAGCGCCTTTCGTTTTCCCTCGGGCAGATCACGTATGCGTGCCGGTGGCTGTCCGAAGCCACCCTTCACAGAAGTGGTAGCGTTGATGACCATTCCCCGGAAGTCCAATGTTCGCTGGGTCCCGAATAACGCGTAGCGAATCTGCTGAAGGTTATCCAGCGATTGAATCAGTTCGCCCATGCTCACATTGGGAACATAGGGAGTTCCCACTCCGCACCGCTGGAGCACACAGACCCGTAAGCCAGCTTGAGGCGCGCGGGTTACGCCCATAAATCCATATTTATGGGCGAAAATGTCAAGTCGCTTGGCGGCATCGTTTCTTGGAAGAGGAACATCCGAGTAAATACCTAACAGCCGGGGATCCCTCGCGGGCATCGCATCCATGACGATGCGCGTATTCAGATCCCGTTCCAAAACACTGCGTTCGCTATTGAACTCCTGAAGGAAGTTATCGCTTGTCCCGCTCTGAAATAGTGTCATCAGGTTTTCTCCGGCCAGAAGGACGTTCTCGAAAAAAGTCTGTAGCGAAACGATAAACCGCCTTCATAAATTCTTATAGCATTTCCCGTTATATTCGGCTGTATCTGCACTTGCTGAATCAAGCGTGCGTAATGGTTACGGGCAAGGCAGCGATGGCACTCTCGACGGCTCCCTGCCGGCACGCCTCGCCTTCGGAAACAAACGCCACAGCCTTTGTCTCACCCAAGTCCAGGCAAGTTCAGTGGGCGAGAAGTTGGGAGAACACGGCGTTAAATCTAAACGCGAACAACCCGCCCTTTGGTGAATTTTCGCATTGTCCAAAACCAGAACCGATCCGGGAGGCAGCTTCGGCAGCAGGTTCTCCTCCAGGAATCCCTCGAAATAGACGCGCTTCATCGCACCATCCTTTTCGTACGAATATATTAGCCATACCGAATTGCGCGGGAGGGCAGATTCGGACACATTCTTGCCAGCCTGAGCCAGAACCTCTGCCCGCAAGTACCTTAGGCATTGCATGCCATATCTGACGTGCAAGCGGCATGGCTAGTTACAAATCCAGTTCAGAAAGTGTGAGGACGCAGCCAGCAACGTCACCTACCTTCTGGAGGAACATTCGCGCCTTCTGGTAACCAAGAGCACGGCGAGGGGAACGCGGAGGTAGAGCGTACTGATGAGAACAGCTCCGCATGGAACTGTGGACTTGAAGGCGGTTTCTCGTCGCACCGTAGGGCCGAATGTCACGCATTAGCTCCGGAAAAGTTCGTATCTGTCGTATCTGCAGGAATAGGAATGAAACCATTGCGCGTATCCGCCGCCCATAAAGAAAGCGGACGTCCCCCGATTAAAAGGGACGCCCAGTGAAAGCCGAGATGGAGTTGGGTCACGGAGCGCTACAGAGTAAACGCAGGCGCTGGGCAGCGCTGACTATCTGCAGGAAGTCGGCAGTGAAGTCCATTCATTTTCCTGAACAGTTTTTTGACGATTGTTATTTGCTCCCCTGACGATAAGCCGTCTCAAACTCTGCAGGCGTCAAGTAGCCGAGCGAGGAATGAATCCGGTTGTTTTGGTAGACGTCGGACAAGAACTGCCCGATCTGCGCTAGGGCATCCGTGAAATCCGTATACTTAGTCAGGCTGACATGCTCCTCTGCCCACATGCTCCGCATGTGGCTGACCGCCTTTATGGTTCGCATCAGCCGCTCCGCAAAGCCATTCCCCTCAGGACAGCCGACCGCCGACTTCGAAATCCTGGCACTTCGGCTTTGGAACAGTGAGACATAGTCTGTTGCGCGTACTGACCGCCCTGGTCGGAGTGGTGGATCTCAGGCGTGTGGGTTTCCGGTGCCCGCTTCAAAGCGATCAAGGTCAGGTTGCCATCAGGACGTCGTGACAAAAAACACCCGCGCAGGGAGCGTGTGAAAACGTCCATGATGACGGCAAGATAAACGAATGCGTTGCCCAGCCTGACATACGTAATATCCGAAACCCAGACTTCGTTTGGTCGACTCACTTCCAAGTCTTTGACCAGATTCTCGAAGTGAGGCAAGGAGTGATTGCTGTCTGTGGTGCGTACCTTTCGTACTTACGCTCTGGCAAGCAGTCCCATCTCGCGCACCAGACGGCGAGTGCGCCGCTCTCCAACGGTTTTGTCATGAAAAGAGATACCATCGCGTTTCATCTGGGCAGCAACACGTTTACTGCCGTATCGAGGCCAAGTGCCTATAGTGGTCTGAATCGCTTCTTTCACTGGTTGCTCATCGCGCTTTTGGGAGCGATAGTACAAACTGCCTCGTGGAATAGACAAAACGGAGCAAAGCAAGGCTTCCGACCACTTCGGGGAAAACGCGTGTAGTTCTCTCACGACTTCTTGCCGCCGTTCTGGTTAAAAATGTTCGATGCTTTTTTAGGCGTCGTTCTCCAGAGTGGCACGCCCCTCAGCGCGTTCCAGGTCGGCTATAGGGATCGTGTCGGCGCTGTTCTGTTCACGGGTCTTGAATTTCGCAACCGCATTTCGGAGGAAGGTATCCTTCCATTGGCTCAGGAGATTGGGCGAGAGTTCATGCTGGCGACAGAGTTCGGCCTGGGTTTTGGCACCAGTCAGCAGGGACAGTACGACTTCGGCTTTGAAAGAACGTCGCTTGTTGGAAGGGTTCGACGAATGGGACATGGATTCACTTTCTTGGACAGAATGATACCCTGCGCATGGAGATCAGGAGTGTCCAGAATAACGAACGGATTACACACAACATCAACAGCAAGCGAATCTGATTTCCTTGCAAGAAGTGTTCGCTGGGGTTGCACTAATTTAGAACCTCGTGGACACCGGCGTCGCCTCAGTTGGCTGTAAAGCCCCAGGCGGATCCCTTCGCCAAAGCAGATCAGCAACGTTGTTTACAGAGTTTGCGTCCGCCCTTTTTGAAAGACTTCTTGGACCTCGACGATTGTCTTATCGGTACTTTGCTACGTTCAATATTTAGCATTTTCGTGCCTCGCATAACGGCCTCATATCGGGAGAGCGTTTTTGCCTCCTGGCGATTGAGCCTTAACAAGTTAACCGTGTCACGATAGAACGAGAGCCGCTATACTTTCGTCTAGAGATAAAAGGTTGATATTTGTATACCATCACTGTATATTTTGCGGGCGAAGCAAAATACTCGCAGGAGGTACTTCCCGATGGCAGGCGACTCGCCCACAGACGTCGTGTCACATCTAACTGATGTGGAACTTGGTAAACTGCGGATATTTCTTGAATGGCCGGTCCACCTTCAAAATCGTCCGATAAACCTGG
>JAZKEA010000699.1:0-7162 GCA_040387315.1 Armatimonadota bacterium
TCAAGAATGCGGTTCCTCTTGTCCGCTAGATAAAGATTTTGTACGCGGGTGTCTGTATAAGCAGTCCGACCAGGGACCAGAGCGCACCAATCGTATAGTCTCCGAGAATCAGACCCAGAAAGAAGGGTATTGCCTTTTTGTGGGCGTTCATTCCCCCGTAGCGCATAACAAACAGCTTGGCTAGCCAGGCGATAAAGACGCAGAACCAGAAGTAGTTCATCGCATAAGAGATTCCGAGGGCGAAGCCTGCCGGGTGCAGAGGCCACCAGAGGAAGATAGTCCTCAGGTACGCAAAAAGCCCGACCATCGCCAATCCGCCGACGAAGAACCACAGGTTGGTCGAACCGGCGGCCTGCCCGGTTTTCAGCCAGGAGGCTAGCTGGGCAAACGCTTCCTGGCCCACCCACTGTTTATAGCCGAGCGCTTTTCCCTGCGCGCCCGCCTCGTACGTGAAGTAGTAGTTTGTCGCATAGGTCGCCAGAAGTGAGACGACACACGCCAGCACGAGCAGACCGCTTGTGCGCGCGAACGTCATAGAACCGCCCTGCTCCTGATCCAGTCGGCTCATTTTGTAAGCCTCCAGAAAATTCGGCATGGGATGACAGCGGTAACCCCGGTTGAACCAGAACATGCTTTGCAGCCCGATCAGGTTGGAATCGCCAAGGGCTTTGGTTCCAAGCAGGGTAACAAGGGTGTCCGTGGGCTTGACAAAGACGATCTCATGCGGCGTTCCAAACTCCGCCCGTATACGTGTGATGCCCAGAGATAAGGCAATGAGAATGCCGAAGAACCCCAGAGCCGCAAGAGGACCAATGCTGAGCAGGAAGTAACTCCAGGCCATCAGCAGACCTGAGCTGATAAAGATGCCCAGGTAGGCGAACCTATACCTGCCCGCCTCGGTCGCCTCCGGGGTACGTGGTTCCAGGGAGCGCCGCGAAGCGGGATCAAAGGCGAGATCGAAGGCACGCGCGAGGTACTTCCGGTTCGACCACAGGATTGCCGCCGCCAGGCCGATCCATGCCCCGGAGGAAATCTCCTTGAGAAAAGGCCATCCCTGGGCGGCGGAAGGTCCATCGAGACCGGAAGCGCGGCCGACCACAAAGTAGCCACGTGCCAGTACATAAGAGAACCAGCAGGAGAACGCGAGGTCAAGAGGAATAAAGTACGCCAGCCCGATGGCAAACGGGTACATCGACAGCTGCATCCCGTAGGTTCGGATGGCTTCCCAGGGCTGGGCCGTGAAATACGTGCCGATATCGGTCAGCTTAATGAACGGCAGCTGCGGCACGGAGGGATAGAGCGTATGGATGCCGTTAACCAGGCCCAGCACGAAAGGGATCGTAAAACCGATCCACATTCGGCTGTCACGAAAGAGGGCCCCTTGTGGTTCCGTGAGCGCCAGCGGCAGCTGAATGATGGGGAATGCCAGCCGCTCATTCTCGGTCCATGCCTTGCGGAAGAGAACCGTAATACAGCCGAAGAGAAACACAAGAGTGAGGAAAAAGCCGCCCCAGAGGGTAAGTGGGACGATCCAATGAACCATGAAACCGTTTGCATTGGCAGCGTCAATATTACCCCGGTACCAGCCGTTAAGCGCCGCCTCGTCGCTGACGAACAAGCCTGGCGGCAGCCGCTTGATAAACACATCCTGCCACTGGTTCTGCGGCGCGAAATAATAAGGGTGTGTCACTGTTCCAAAGAAGTTCTGGAGCATGTCATGTCCGGCGAAGGTGTTGGAGATGACCGCCATCAGATACGCCAGCAGCATTTCATCCTGGCGCAGTGCCTTCGCGGGCACGTACCGCCGCAGCGGGGCGTTCAGCGCGACGAGCACCAGCAGCAGGAATACCGGGGTGATGAAGAGCGGCAGACTCGACCCGTCGAGCATGTAGTACCGAACCTCAACCAGAGTCACCCATACCGTGTTTACCAGTGCCAGAAAGGTCCCAAGAATCGCCGCACGGAGTATCCCTCCTCGTGCACGGCTCTGGACAGTCGGATCGATAGGGTCGTCAGCAGGGTTTTCTAGCGGGGCAGAAAGACCGCCTGCGGATTTGAGGGAGGAAGGATTACTTTGCATTGATTCGTGGAGTGGGGGGCATTCGATTTGGGAACCCGATGCCATTGTACGGCGGAGATAAGATTAATTCCTGCGCTGAAGGACCGTCTGCTTTCCGACTCCCGGAGCTGCCGGGAGGAATAAGACGGGTCTGACGCTAAAGAAGATGCTGTGGACTGCTTCGCCGCTGTCTGCAACTCTACGATGAAGCGGATGCACGAATCATAATGCTGTTTTCCACCCTTAACCGGGGCGAAGAAGGCGCAGCGGTTACCGCGGGGCTGGGAAAGCTGCCAGGGACAGAGCGGATACGAGCACGTTTCCTGCTGCTTGCCCTTATTCTTGTTCCCATCAATGCGTACTGGGTCTTGATGTGTGAGGTTGTTCGCTATGCCGGACACCCCACCACTATCTCACTGTTCTACAACTGTATCTTCTGGCTGTGCCTGCTGTCTCTGGTAAATGCCCTTGTGCGGTGGGTTTTGCCTTGGGCGGCCCTGAACCGAAGCGAGCTGCTCGGACTCTATGTGCTGCTGGGGATCACGACGGGCCTCGGGGGGCACGATACCGCCGAGGTGTTGCTCCCGATCCTTGCGTATCCCGCTCATTTCGCGAACGCAGCCAATAACTGGGCACAGACCCTGCTGCCGAACCTGCCGCCCTGGCTCGTGGTCACCGATACCACCTCGCTGGATACCTTCTACGCCGGACATGACAGTATCTGGCGTGCCGGACAGTGGAAGGCATGGGCGCTTCCCGTGCTATGCTGGAGCGGCTTCCTCACGACGCTTGTCTGGGTAATGCTCTGCCTGAACGTCCTTTTGCGTCAGCGCTGGACATCTGAGGAGCGTCTGGAATTTCCCCTGGTGCAGCTGCCCCTGGCCCTGACCGAACCTGGCGCTCCCCTGATGCGGCAGAAAATGTTCTGGTTTGGGGTCCTTCTTGCCGTGGTGCTGCAGGGGTGGAACGGAATCGCCGCCCTTGCCCCGGTCGTTCCCATGCTGCCGCTCAAGTACAAAGATGTCGGCATGATTTTCACGCAGCGTCCATGGAACGCAGTGGGCTGGGTGCCCCTCGGATACTACCCTTTTGCGGTCGCACTGGGTATTCTCCTGCCGCTGGACATGTCGTTCTCGTCCTGGTTCTTTTTTCTGTTCTGGAAAGGTCAGAATGTCGCTTCCAGCGCCCTTGGCCTGAACCAGATCCCGGACTTCCCCTATACCGGCGCTCAGTCTCTGGGCGCTTATCTCGGTATCGCTATCGGGGCGCTCTGGGGAGTGCGGAAACACCTGTCCCGCGCCTTTCAGGAGGCTTTCTTCCTCAGCCCGCCAACCCGCGATGAGGAAGACGATTCCCCGCTCTCGCCCCGTGCCGCTGCCTGGGGGATCATCGTCGGCTGTGGGCTGCTGTTTGCTTTCTGCCGAACCGCGGGGCTGGGCTGGCCGATCCTCCTGGGGGTATTTGTCGTTTACTTCGCGCTCGCGGTAGCGATCACGCGAATGCGCGCCGAACTGGGGGTTCCCGTCCATGATCTGCACTATGCCGGTCCGGATGTCATCCTGCCCAAGATTTTCGGTGCGAGCAATTTTTCGGATCGAGAGCTTTCCGTGCTGTCGATGTTCTGGGGTTTCAACCGGGCCTACCGCGGCATGGTAATGCCGATCCAGATGGAAGGGTTCAAGATCGCGCAGCTGGCCCGTGTGCCCTCCCGACAGATGTTTGGTGTCGCTGTACTCGGAGCGGTTATCGGGCCCATCTGCGCAATGACCGTTCTTCTGCATCTTTGCTACTCCTACGGCGCGAATGCCGCGATGGGGCCGCCGAACGTGCTGACGATCTTCGCCAGCGAGGCATGGAACCGATACGACAGCTATGTCAAGGTGCCTCAGCCGCCGCAGAAAAACGTGGGTATCGCGGTAGTAGTTGGCATGGCCTTTACCCTGCTTCTGAACTTCCTGCGGGTTCGTGTATCCGGCTTCCCGTTTCACCCGGTCGGTTACGCTGTCGCCTCGTCGTGGGGTATGAGTGTTTTGTGGATACCGATGCTGATTGCCTGGGTAATCAAGCTGCTTCTGTTGCGCTACGGTGGTCTGCGTGTCTACCGGATGGCGCTGCCGATGGTATTCGGCGTAATTGTCGGCGAGTGCGTTCTGGGCAGTTTATGGACCATCATCGGCATCTTCGCGGACGTCCCCACCTACGCCTTCTGGCCTTAGGCTAATTGCTAAAGGGGCTTTTACCAGCGTCTTGAGATGCTCTCGATAGGTTGAAAGCGTCAACATAAATGTCAATCGCTTCCAGGCACCGTTGTTCTTCTGTCAGCCCGCATTCTTCCATTTGGTCGAAGCCACCTTTAGATGTCCATTCCCAACCCCTGTTTATGGTGGCAAGCCTGATGGGAAGTTCGTGACCACTGATCCACAATCCAGAGTCCAGTCCCGACAAGTAATACTGTAGACTCAGCAGATTGTTGTTGCCGACAAAAAGTGCCCTGCGCCCACGCAAACGCGTGAGAAATTCCGCCGCCTTGTCGTAGTTAGTCGAGTCCATGTTAACCTGTTTCGGGCATAAAGGTGGGCATGACGACACCTTTCGCGGGTGCCCAATGACCTCTCACCTGGGCGAAGTGGATCTCGCAGTTCTTCGCACCGAGGGCATACATCGCGCTCACGAGTTCAGGGTGGTCGATGGGAACGAGAAAGACCGGCGTCCGTCCTCGATGATGGTCCAGTTCCGCGCGGATCAGACGCGCCGCTTGAGCATCTTTCCGCGCGATGCCGGGGCCGAGCATATTGCTGGCGGGAGCCGCGACCGAAACCAGGAAGCCATCGAGACCTGTACCGTCTTCTGCCGGGAGCACGGAGGCGTGCCAGATACCGTCCGCGTTTTCGAGGAAGTAGCGGAAATCTTTCTCCCGCTCCAGACCGCTGATCTCCCGTTCGAGCGCGACCATAGCCGGGACATCTTCCAGGGTTGCAGTACGTATAGCCGGATCGACGCCACCGATACCTTCCACCGGCACAGTCAGAAGCATATCCTGGTAGCCCTGACGGGGAACGAACCCGGCACGGGTGTACAGCGAGAAGGAGTCAAGGTTCATCGCCGATGAAACCAGGCGAAGGGGGAGGTTCTCCGCATCTGCTATTTCGATGACGGCATGGAGCATGTGCCGCGCGATGCCCTTGCCGAAGTACGCGGGATGGACATTGACGATCCCTATGGAGATATGGGTGGATCGAGGATGATAGAAACAGGAACCAACGAGACTCCCGGTACGGCTGCTGACGGCGACGACACAGCAGCCGGGATCAAGCGTCTCATAGACACGGGGAAACAGTTCGCAGGCGGCAGGATCGCCCCCGAATATCGCGGATTTGCCGCTGGCCTGATACCAGTAGTTCGTCGAAAAATGGATCAGGTCAGCGACTTCCGCCCACTCATCGGGGCGCAGAGCGCGTAGAGTGAAGGCGTCGTTCATGCTACGGAGCGGGGGCAGGAACCGGTTTGCGCGGCAGTTTCTCGTCACGCATGGCGGCATTGTACAGGAAAGCTGCCATCAGGACAGATGCCTGCTTCATGTCGTCGCCCTGAATCCGGTCAAAGACATCCTGGTTGGAATGGTGGGTCCTTGTGTTGTATTCGATGGTGTCCTGAATAAATTGAAATCCCGGCAGGCCGATACGGTCGAAAGGAATATGGTCGGTCGAACCGGTGTTACGCGTGGTAACCGTTGTCGCTCCCAGATCCTTGAAGGGTTCGATCCACTGGGCGAAGATCGGCATCACCGCCTCGTTTCCCTGACCCCAGATACCCCGCACCTTACCGGTGCCGTTATCCAGATTGAAGTAGGCGGAAAGCTTGTCGTATTCCGGCTTCGGGTTTGCCGCTGTCCCGAAGTGCTTCTCGACGTAGGCCGCTGAGCCGAAGATACCCTGCTCCTCGCCGCTCCAGAGGGCGATACGTATGGTTCGTCGCGGCTGCACCCCCAGGGCCTTGAGAATACGGACGGCCTCCATACAGACCCCGACCCCGGCGGCGTTGTCGGTCGCGCCGGTTCCGCCGTGCCAAGAGTCGATGTGCCCGCCGCACATCACTAGCTCATCTTTTTTGTCGGTTCCCGGAATCTCCGCAACGGTGTTAAAGACCATGCCGTTATCGTCATCATGAAAGGCGGTCTTCAGGTCCACTGCCATCTTGACCTTCTCGCCAGCCTGCACCATGCGCAGCAGGCGGTTGTACTGCTCAGAGGCCATCGTCAGCTGAGGAATGATCGCCGGTGCGTCCTTACGATAGACCGCGACACGCTGCTCGCGAGGAACATCGGGGGCATAGGGCACCTGGGCAGACTGAACAAAAAGCGTTCCGCCATCCCCGGTGCGGCTGCTGTCGATCACGACCGCCGCACCCTCTTCCTGGGCGAACCGAAGACGAAGCGCGGGGGCAAGGAGGGCGCTGACGGCGGCGCTCGGTGGTGCGTTCCGCTGCCGCTGTGCCGTAGGGGCTCCCTGTCGGCGGGTACCTGCGCTCGCGGCGGGTGCGGAGGCGATTTCGGTCAGTGCTTCATCCGAGTAGCGTGAGCCGAGGGGCTCAAAACGGGCGGCGATCTCACGTGGCGGGCTGATGAGAACGACCTTGCCTTTGAGCGTTCCCTTATATTTTGTCATCCCGGCGGCATCGATGGCATCCAGGTAAACAACATCGGCATCAATGGATTTCTGAAGCGAGGGAGACCAGGCTTTCGGAACGGCTATAAGGCCGATATTTACCGGACTGGTGACTTGGGCCGAGAACCGGGATACGCTCCAGCCACGACCAAACGGACCCCACGGCTCAAGCTGGGCGTTTTGAAGACCCCAGCCGGTAAGCTGAGTCTTCGTCCACTCATTTGCTCGTTTCAGCGAGGGCGAAGAGGTCAGGCCCGGCGTCGTGTTCGTCGCCGCCGCCGGCCGGCACCTGGCCTTTGTCCGGGGTGCGGACGGCAAAGTGCGGACACGCCTGGACGTCAGGCCCCTGGACACGCCCCACCGGCCATCCGTAGATGTGCTGTTTCAATCGGCCGCAGAGGTGTATGGTGAGCGCGTGCTGGGTGTGGTGATGACGGGC
>JAZKEA010000700.1:0-4872 GCA_040387315.1 Armatimonadota bacterium
CCGCGCAGGCTCCCGGAAAAGTCGTCAAGATACCGCTTCTGAACAAGACCATCACGCTGCCTGCCGGTCAGGAGTTTACGCTCGCGGTGGACGGCGGCGAACGCGGACACTACAAGGCAACGGGCTACATCGTCAAGACCGGCGAATCGGCGGCAGGGGACGCCCAGGGCTGGCGGGAATTCGAGGTAAAGCTGATGACGCTGGACTGTATCAAAGAGAGCAAATGGGATCGGGGAAGCAGCTCGGACGAGCCGTTTGTCCTCGCGATGCTCAAGTCCCTTCCCGGCACCAAAGAAGCAATGAAGACGCAGCCCTTCGACGATGTCGATGCCGGGGAAAACCGCTCTATCGGCCATACCTTCGCCAAAGTCCGAATCCCCAAAGACTATGGAATGCTGAACTGCGCCGTCTCCTTTAACGAGCATGACGACGAGAGCCAGACGAAACGTCAGCAGATGCTGGACGAGTTTACGGGGAGTATCGATAAAGCCTCTGAGAAAGAGGAGCGTGGCCTGGTGGCGGCAGTCGGTGCGGCAATCGGCGAAGACTGGAAGCTGGAGCAGATCAGTGTCTACGCGTGGAGCCGTGGCGGCGCGATCCGCACGGGGAAGGTCCTCGATGTCGCGGCGAACCGCTGGATCAAGGGCAAGCAGACGGCAACCTTTGCTCTAGATGCCGGGAAGCTCACCACGTCACGCGTGACCACGGACGATCTGCTGCCGTTCATCGCCGGTACGGGTACGGGAACCGCCGCCACTCCGGGAGACCCGGCAACTTCGCCTGCGACGAACACAACCAATCCCCCGGTCGAGGGCGGTCAGACCACAACCCCACCGAATCCCGGCACAACGACAAATCCCGGTAACACGAATCAGCCGACTACCGGAACGGGCAGCGCTGCAGGAACTGCGGGAACCGTTACGGCAGGAACCTTCACCGGTCTCAAATCGGTCCAGTACCGGATCGACGGCGTCCGTGTCATTCCTAATGGTCAGCTTCAGGTTCTGGTGACCTACAAGAACCCGTACAAGACTCAGTTCGCGACAAACACGAACATCGATTTTTACGTGGTCGATGCGGACGGCATCGGTTTCCGTGACATGGGGAATCTGTACCGTGCTTCCGGCGATATTCCGGAGACCATCAACCAGACCGTCCGCCTGGAGAAGGATGAGGAGGTCAAGGTCAGCTATCTCTTCAGCCTGCCCAAAGGAGTGTCGGGCCTTCGAACCCTGTATATCGGCGAGGACGGTCAGCATCAGCAGATGGACCTCTCCGGCATCACAGTTCCTGGAGCGGTTGCCGCAGCCGCGACCCCCTCGGATGCCGTGGGAGGAGCCAGCGAGTTCACCGGAATCGGGGCGTTTGATGTGCGCTTCGACGGCATGCGAAAAGGACGCGGCAACACCATCCAGGCATTTGTTACGGTGAAAAATGAAGGCAGCAAAGTGCTCAGCCTCGGCACAAGCGAGATCAAGCTGACCTACAAGGACGCCGACGGCATCACGACACGCTCGAACGGCAATATCTACCGGGCGTCGGGCGGTTCGGATCCGGAACCAATCTCCCATACGATCCGCGTCCTGCCTAACACGGAAGGACGGGTTCGGTACATCTTCAATCTCGCGAAGGGAAGCGTCCCGCAAACAGTGACCATCAGCGACCCGTACAGCGACGACAAACAGACCTACACCCTACCCGCGCTGCCCTGACCTCGCCACAATAGAAAGGAAAGAGACAAAATGACGTATCGTTACTTCCCGGCAACGGCCCCGCTCCTACTCTTTGTCCCCCTGCTTCTGGCGGCAGGCAGCGCACCTCTGCGCAGCGCCGGTCAGTCCGTGGATTCCCCCATCGAGATCGGGCCGCGTCAGTATTCGGTCAACGTGATGAAGAACGCCAAACCGAAGCTCCCGAATTTTGCCCCGCTTGCCCCAAAACGCGGCTATGTTCGCGGCTTTGTAAAAGATGCCGGGGGGAAACCCCTGGCGGGCGCAAAGATCGGCGTGCGGTCAACGATTGCCGGCGGTTTTTACTCCGGCGCGTCGTCCAAAACAGATGCCAGAGGCTACTATGAGATTCAGGTGCCCTGGGGGGCGGCCGAGTTCTACTGTGCGGGCTACACGGTCAATTACGGCGAGGGTCGTGCGGCCCTCGGCCTGCATCCCGCTGATGGCGAGAAGGACAGCTTCGCCTCCGCGAACGGGCATGTCGAGAACTGGGTACTTCTGAACTACGGCATTGCCGACGCAGATGCGGCAAGCGAAAAGCCCGGATACGCCAATAACTACTACGGCGGTTCGTTCTATCTGGACTACTCCCTGGCGGATAGCCGTCCGATTTTCGCCGACAGCTACAGTCTTCCGGTGGGTTCCGAAATCGAGGTAACTCTCACGCCGGACGGACCGCTTCTGGATGGCAGCGTAGGGCGACCATTCACTTTCCGCAAGCGGGTTCTGGAGGAGGCCGCGAATAACTTTAATGTGACCAATATTCCTGTGGGACGTTATCAGATCGCGGCGCGTCTGATCCAGGGCACAAAATCATCGCCGCTTCGCCTTGTCGAAACCGGCCCCTCTTCCAGCCAGCCCTTTGGACTGGAGCCCAAAGATGCCCGCGGCAAGGCCCTGCTGAGTTTCCGACCGAACGGGGCCAAAGCGGAATCTGCCACCGCGCAGCGCGGCAACTGGGGATCGCTCAGCATCACGCTCAAGCGCTGAGACCTCACCGCTCGGCGACGATCAGCCTCGCACGGCAGCATCGACAGTGGCAAGCGTCTCCCGAACGGCGCGTGCCGCCTGTTCCTGCTGATCCGCACGGCTGATCGTCGCCAGATTATCGCCTATCTGTACGCCGTACCAGCCGAACTGCGCATGATTGCCTCCCTCGATCCGGACCCAGCGGGTACTTTTGGGCAGATTGCTCGCGTTCCTGCGAATCTCTTCCTCGCTCGCCAGACCGTCCCGCGTCCCTAGAATCTTTGTGACCGGAATTGAGCGTTGAGAGAGATCGAAATCACGGGGGTGCGAGGTGCCGATTAGAACCAGCCCATCGGTCAGGTCAGGATAATCTCGGGCAAAGCGGGCCGCGAAAACCCCGCCGAGGGAATGGCCCGCGATCACCCAGCGGCGCGTCCCGGACTGCCGTGCCTAAGTGATGAAATCCGCCGCTGTCTGGGCCACCGCCAGCTTCTGCCGTTTCAGAGGTGCGAGGCGGAGTGGGAGGGGAACGATGGCGACGGTATGACCGGCCTGAGCGACAGACCGCGCCAGCGGCGCATAAGCGACCGGATCGACCATACTTCCGGGGAAAAATACAAGCCCGGCGTCCCTTGCTGGCTGAGCCGCCGGCTCGAAAAGCCAGTAGTTTGAAAGCCGAGTTACTCGCACCAGTCCATCACTGCGCATTGCGCCCGGTGCCGGCCCGGAGGCACGACAGGCGAAATACTCGAAGACGAAAAAACCGAAACAGAGCGTGATACCGCTGATCGCCCACACGCGCCGAAACGTTCGAAAGTTCCGCGTGCGTCGCGCCTTTTTCTCCTCACGTAGATTCGCCGTCTGCCCGCCTGCCCTGTTTTCCATTACTGTCTCCACTTGTGAGACACGCGGGCCCGTGCGCCTGTTGCAGGCAGCCAGCACCCATAGAAAAGCCCGGCAGGTTTCTGCCGGGCGCACTTCTCGTTCTTCTTGCTCCTACTTCTTTTTTGTCTCGGTGTCCAGCACTTGTGCGGCGGCGAGGTCGTCACCGAAGTTCGTATGGTCCTTGAAGCTCCAGACGACCTTCTTGTCTCTTGTCACCTCAAAAAGCTGCGGGTTATCCGTTCCGGCATGGGTGTTGCCGATGATCCGGTTACCGTTGGGAAGCTCCTGCAGGCGCGTTACCCAGAACAGACGGATACCGGGAAGCTCGTCGCGCTCGATGGTCCAGACGATCTTGCCCTGCTTGTTCACCTCCAGGACCCGGTTGTTGTTTCCGCCCGCGATCAGCGTGTTGCCGTTCTTCAGACGGATCGCGCCGAAGACTTCGGTCCCGTGCCCGTCATGATTCGGGGTACGCGGCTGATTGTTGAGATCCAACACATACGACCACACCACTTTACCCTTGCCGTCGTACTCGCGAACGGTGGCATCGGCCTCGTGACAGACAAGATAGTTGCCGTTGTCCAGCTTTCGCGCCATACGGGTATCCCGGTGCGTGTTCGGGTTTTCGACTGTCAGCGGGATCTCCCGGACGATCTTTCCGGCCCGGTTCACCTCGATGATACGCCGGTTACCCGACTCGGCGATCATCGTGTCGCCGTTTTTTAGCCGCTGAAAGGCATGGATCTCGACGCCGCCCGTATTTCCCGGCGTCGGCTGGGCATCCCAGCGCCACGCGACGGTCTTTTCCGGGGTCATCTCGACCACGTTGCGCGCGCCGAACTGCACCAGGATGTTCCCCGAAGGCAGCAGCGTGATATCGTGCGCGGTTCCCGGACAGGGCGCTTCCCAATCGACCTGACCCGTGGTCCCGATAATGGCGACATGGCTCCTATCCTGTCCCAAAACACGATGGGTTACGGTCGGGGTGTCGGCACCGGCGAAGCGGGCCAGGCTCAGTAACGGGAGAAGAATCGCGGCAGCGATGGTTGTTTTGTTCATAACGGTTTCCTTGTGTAAGCCCATTTCACCCCTCCCCCCCGCCGCTTATACGGCTTAGCCCCCTCCCCTCGGAAGGAGAGGGGGAGTTACAAGCGAGGGCCACATCTGCGTTGCCCCTGCCTGCAGATAGGGCGGAGGCTTGGGGCAGAGCAAATGCTGCCACTGCCGCCAACTCCCCCTCTCCTTCCGAGGGGAGGGGGCTAAGCCGTCTAAGCGGCGGGGGGGAGGG
>JAZKEA010000701.1:0-3132 GCA_040387315.1 Armatimonadota bacterium
CCGGGGTGGGCATTCAGGAGGGCGAGCGCCCGCTTGAGACCGCTGATGCCAGGCTTATTCGCATTGCCCGGTACATGCGCGATACCCATCGCCCCGGCTATACGCTCCAGCCGATGAAGATTGCGCGTATTCGAGGCGATACAGACATCGATTCCCGTATCGCGCAGGGCCTTGAGCCAGTGGGTCACCTCATCCGCGATATGTTCGCTGCGCCACTCCGCAAGCGTGTTGTCCAGATCGCAAATGACGGCGCGGATGCCGTGCTGTTCCGTGAGAAGGGCAGGGGTCAGGTCGGAGACATGACGTACGATCCGATCCGGCGTCAGAAGCTGCTTACGGGTTTTCATGGTTTATCCATTGCTGATTAGCCGCGGCGCATGCGTCGGGCCTTGGCGATGTTCGCCGTGTGCTCCGCGAAGGTACGACCAAAGATGTGCGACTTACCATCCGGTCCTGCGACATAGTACAGATACGGCGACTTTTCCGGATTCAGCGCGGCCTCAATGGACGGAAGGCCAGGGCAGGCGATAGCGCCGGGCGGCAAACCGCTGTGGCGGTACGTATTGTACGGGGAGTCTACTTCGAGGTCGCGGAACAGGAGGCGCGACTTATGCTCCCTTCGCGCATATTGGACGGTGGCATCGATCTCCAGGCGCTGGTTGCGGGCGAGTCGATTGTAAATAACGCCTGCTATTTTCGGACGGTCTTCGTTGGTCTCCGCTTCGCGCTCGACAAGGGAAGCCACCGTCACTATCTGTGCAAGCGAGCGTTTACTGCGCCTGAGGTCATCTGCCTTGCCCTTCGCTACCAGGCGGTCGAAGAGAGACAGCATCTGCTGAGCCACCTCTTTCTCCGTTGCGCCGACGGGAAAGGAGTAGGTGTCCGGAAACAAATAACCCTCTAAATTAGCGGGCGGTGGGAAGGATGCCCGCAGCGTGTTGCCGTTCCGGGTTACCAGCGTCAGGAACTTAGCCTCATCTTTGATAACGCCCCGGTCCTTGAGTCGGCGCGCTATCTTCTCTACGGTAAAACCTTCCGGGAAAGTCACTTTCACTGTCGCTACATCACCGTCCGCGAGACGCCGCAGCAGACGACGCGGCGTCTCGGCGGCGGATAAATCGTAAACGCCTGGCTGAAGGACCATACCCTTGCCAAGCAGCCCAAAGGCGAGAGGGGAGCGGATTAGACCGCTCTGCTTCAACTCTTTACCCACTTCGGCGAGGGCCGCCCCCGGCGGAACGGTGATCCGGACCACGCGCGATGCGCCTCCCGCGGCTTCACTACCCCAGCGCCAGTAAAGAAGCCCGCTCAACGCTACCAGAGCCGCGAGCAAAAAAAACACCAAGACCCCGACGATGCAGCCTTTTCGTTGCCTGGAATTCACGACGATTTATTTTTCTCTTTCTTTGCGCGGAGGAAAGCCTCCAGCAGATAGACCGCCGCCATCTGATCGATTACCTCGCGGCGCTTTTTTCGTGACACATCGGCTGCTATCAGCTCCTCCTGAGCCTCCCACGTTGTCAGGAACTCATCATGAAGCGTGATAGGCAACGGAGTGTGTTTACCCAAAGATCGCGCAAACGCCGTCGCTGCCTCCGCCGCCGGGCCATGGGAGCCGTCTGCGTTCAGCGGAAGCCCCACGACAATCGCCTCCGCCTCTGCTTTTTGAGCCAGCCGCGCTATCTCCGCAAGGTCATGATTTAGTGAGCGAGACCGTGTAACGGTCGTGAGGGGGTAAGAGCCGAACTCCAGCTCATCGCAGACTGCCAGCCCGACCCGCTTCGTTCCATAATCAACCGCTAGATAACGCATTAGATACCTTCGACTTCTCCGCCAGCATTTCGTGTATCACAGCAGTGGTCGGAGGCGCAAGCAGGATAAGCGCCATCGCGATGCCCGAATCGTTAAAAACCGCCGATGTCAGCGCCCCCCATAAGAGGGCGATCAGCACGCCGCGAAGCGTGGGCCTTCGCGTCAAAAGTGCCCTGAGGCAGTCACTGATCCTGCCGCGCGTCAGAAGGACCCAGATAGGCAGCATCCCGGCAATCACGGCAATCGTCAGACCATTGCTGGCGATTCCGACATTCATTACCAGCTTCCGCACGATGATATCCCAGATCGCCCCGAGTCCGCGGGATTGTCCTGCGCTAATTGCGCCGCCAATATGGGTTTGTCCTGCCGTCCCCTGCAGACGGTCAAGAACGGCAAGCGACGCCACCACCACAAAAGCCCCGACAAACGCCGCTGCGATATGACGGGCTCGAAGCGGTTTCCTGCCCCCTGACAGCACCACCGCCAGCGTAAAGGTGACGGCTGCTGTCAGCGCTCCGCCCGCATCGGCCCCGAACCACGGCAGACCGATAAGGAGAGTGGTGACTATACAAAGCAGGATAAGAACACGCTTCCCAATGCCTGAATCTGCTGTGTTTACCAGGCCCCATCCGGTGATCAGCGCCCCAATCAGAAAACCGGTGTACTCGTTGCCGAGGCCGTAGAAACGAATACCGGTCAGATAAAAACCCGAAAGCAAGGCAGAAGCAACCAGAGGAGAACCCCTTAGCGCATCTACGCAGATAACGGCCACCAGCAGGCAAAATAACAGCCCGATAGGTGAGACTCCAAGTCGCAAACCAGCAAAGTGAACCCCAAGAGCCAGTGCTGCCGCAAGACCGAGAACGAGCAAGCCGTAGTGCCACACACTAATCGGGGCGATGTAGCCAACCAGAAGGAGTGTCAGCAGGACGGCGGATACCGTGAGGAGGCCGAATCGTGCGATGCCCTTTCCTACACCGAACCACAGGCAGATCAGGGCGGCAATCGTCGTTCCGATGGCAAAAACGCCATAGGAAATCAGTATCGGGACGGTGGCATTCGCGGCTGCTGATGCCTGGCGGTCCAGACGTTCTACCGTGCGAAAGGGGGCTGATGACGCTACGGACTGAAGGGTGTGCCCGGCACCCCCCGGAAACAATGGCTGCCCCTGAAGCGACAGAATCGTTGGGGCGATATCCACATTTGCGACCAGACCTGGGGTTCGCGTGGTGGTCGACGTGAGCAGCGTTTGGGGCGGAAAACCGGGGCCAGCCGCGACTATCCAGCCTAAACGGTTCCATTTACCGGTGCCCATATCTC
>JAZKEA010000701.1:3142-7600 GCA_040387315.1 Armatimonadota bacterium
AACGCTGGCGATGAGGAGGTTAAACGCCCCGCTTTGGAGGAGAGGCACGACGGCGCGGATAAGAAGCCGCAGCGCTTTTGGTCCGCTTACCGAAGCGATGACGACATCTGACTCGTGCACTGCTGTCGGCAGGAGAGACGGCGTCATCTCTTTGAGCACCGACCCCTGGTAAACCGCACCTTTTCGGTCTATGCCGACCAGTACGGCACGCCAGTCGCCGAAGACAGCGACCCTTCGCCCACCGCGACGAAGCGTATCGCCCAGCACGCCGACTAGCGGCACCCGTGACTGACTTGGCTGAGTCCGTTCCAGGGTAGGGACTCCCAGAGCGAGACCGACCGCGTCCTGTGGGGGAGGAGCGCCAAAACGGCGGAAGTAGACCGGGCGCACCGCACTGCCTTCCGGGCCGTTTGCCGGGTAGACTTGGGCGGCAATATCCGCGATGGTGAGAGGAAGCGTGTCCAGAAAGATTTTCCGCCCGCGTTCTCCATGGGCTGCCATACGCTCACCCGCCCCAACGCTGAGATAGGCGGCGGCTTCCGTTGCTTCCCCGGATACCGCAGTATTCAGCGCCGCAACGCTGCCGGCTGCCGCAATCTGCCGCACATCACTGAGGGGGCCGTCGGGCCGCAAATCATCCCAGGAGAGATCCGAGGCAAGCAGGACCAGGGTAGGGAGACGCGGGGCAGACTTGTGCTGGGCGTGACCCGGCGCAAAGGGAACAAGGACAAAGAGAGTAAGAAGCAGCAGGAGAACGGTTCCGGCCCGAAAGCCCGTCCGGGCCGGAAATCGCATTCCTCTTTTAACCTAGCTGACGCGAGAGCGTCGCCTCCGCTTCGGCAAGTGCCTCACCGATCTTGGAGATGTCCTTGCCGCCTGCCTGGGCAAAATCAGGACGCCCACCGCCACCGCCGCCTGCTGCCTGGGCCGCCGCCTTGACGATATCGCCCGCCTTCGCGCCCTTGGCGACCGCATCCTTTGAGGCTTTGGCGACAAACAGCACCTTGCCGCCCGCGGCAGTGGCCAGAACCACAACACCGTTCTTCAGGCGGTTCAGGATGTCGTCCGCAAGAGATGAAAGCGCCTCGCCGCTCTCGATCCCAGTGGGCTGAGCTACGACTGTCGGCACGTCACCGATCTTTTTTGCCTCGCCCGCGAGCGCCGCCGCCTGATTTCCTGCCTGGGTTCGCTGTGCCTGGGCAATCGCCTGACGCAGCTGTTTGACCTCGGTCTGCAGTTTCTCGACCGCCTCCGGCGTCTGGGATGCGGGAATCCCTAGTAGAGAGGAGATCGCCTTGATACGTTCGTTGTTCGCGGCATCGAACGCCTCGGCGGCGCGACCGGTGATGGCCTCGACACGCCGGACACCCGCGGATGCGGACCCTTCCGAGACCAGCCGGAACGGGCCGATCTGGGCCGCATTACCGACATGCGTTCCGCCACAGAATTCGCGGGAGAACTCTCCGCCGACGGAGACGACACGAACCACATCCCCGTATTTTTCGCCGAACAGCATCATCGCGCCCAATTTCTTGGCCTCGCTAATAGGCAGCTCCTCGATAACAACGGGAAGCTCGCGCAGAATCGCGGCATTGACCTCGGCCTCAACCTCTTCGATATCCTCGAAGGTGAGAGCCCGATTTTGCGCGAAGTCGAACCGCAGCCGATCTGGCGCTACCAGGGAACCGCGCTGCTGAACGTGGGTACCCAGTCTGTCGCGAAGCGCCTTGTGCAGCAGGTGCGTCGCCGTGTGGTTACGCATGATGTCCCGTCGCCGGTCGTTATCTATCTCCGCAACGACAGTATCGCCGACGGCGAGCGTTCCATCCGCGACATTTGCCCGGTGGAAATAGATGCCGTTCTTCTTTTTTGTGTCCGTGACGAGCAGTGCCCCGGTGACCCCGCGCAGTGCGCCTGAGTCCCCGACCTGTCCGCCCGACTCCGCGTAAAACGGTGTGACGTCCAGCAGAACATCAATCCCGTTCTGGCCCGCCGAAACGCGTTCGACGGGAACACCGTCTGCCAGCAGTCCGACGATCTTAGACTGTGATTTGGTCTGCGTGTAGCCGACAAACTGCGTCGGCTGCAGCGATTTCAGCAGGTCATCCGCCGCTTTATTCGCCCCTGCCCATACATTGATATCCGTCGGTCGGGAACCGGTGACGGCGATCTCTCGCGCTTTGTCGTATCCGGACTGATCGACGCTGATTCCACGCTCCCCCGCGATCTCTCGGGTGATCTCGAAAGGAAGGCCGAAGGTGTCGTAAAGGAAGTAAGCACGCTCCCCGGAAAGCTCGCCTTTCGCCAGTTCGTCTTCCAGACGAGCGAGACCGTTCGCCAGGGTCCGGCGGAACAGCGCCTCTTCCTGACGCACCTGCTCCAGGATATACGCCTCGCGCTCCGCAAGCTCCCCGTAGGCATCCTTCATGATCTGGACAACGGTTGGAATCACCTGGTCGAGGAAGGTTTCGTTCTCGAAGCCAAGCTGCCGAATCCCCGCGACTATCGCGCGGCGCATCAGGCGGCGCAGGACATAGCCCCGCCCCGTACGGTCCGGCGTCACGCCATCGGAAAGCAGGAACGTCGTTGCCCGTGCATGATCGGCGATGCGGCGGAACGCGATATCAGCAGAGGCATCCGGCGACGACGTATAGCGGATATCCGACAGCTCTTCCAGCCGGGAAATGATCGGACGCAGGACATCGGTCTCGAACGGTCCCGAAAGACGGTTGATCGCCGCCGCCGTCCGCTCAAGGCCCGATCCGGTGTCGATATTCTGCTTGGGAAGCGGTGTCAGACGGAAGTTATCGCCTTCTCCCTCCCCCGTAAACTGGGTGAAGACAAGGTTCCAAATTTCCAGCCAGCGGCTTCCCTCGCCGTCCCAGTCGGTATCGAAGGGCTCATCGGGCTTCAGGTCAAAGAATATCTCGCTGCAGGGGCCGCAGGGCCCCTGGGATTTCTCGACAATTGCATTTGCGGGCCAGTAGTTGGTCTTTTCCCCAAGACGGGTGACCCGCTCCGGCGGCAGCCCACAGGTCTTCGTCCACAGGTCGTATGCCACATCATCGTCCTTGAAGACCGTAACGCGCAGGTGCTTCGGGTCCAGGCGCAGAACCTCGGTTAGGAACTCCCAGGCCCAGGTAACCGCTTCGGTCTTGAAGTAGTCGCCGAAACTGAAGTTGCCCAGCATTTCAAAGAGAGTGCAGTGGGAAATATCGCCGATATCATCGATGTCGATGGTCCGCAGACACTTCTGTGCGGTTGTCAGCGAGGGGCGCGGCGGCGTGGCCCGACCCTCAAAATAGGCCTTGAACGGCACCATCCCCGCAACCGTAAATAGGAGCGTGGGGTCGTCGGCGACAAGAGAGTCGGAGGGGAGGCGCAGAGCGCCCTTCTGCTCAAAGAATTCCAGGTATTTTTGTCTGAGTTCGCGTGCTTGCATGATAGCTTTGTCCGCAGACAGTATACGGCGCGAAAGACCGAAGGTAAAGGTGCCGCAACGTTCTCCGCGGCAGTCATAAATAGGTGAAGGGAAATGCGAAAGGGAAGTCGAATCAAGCTACGGTAGTTTTTGAAGTTGGGATGAAACAAAGGGGACTGTCCTTCGGTCCTAAAGCGACAGAGACAATCAAGCGGATTTAGCAGTGCGGCATAAAGCTCTTGATCTTGTTTCCTGTTCTTCCCGCTCCGTACCGTTTATAACTTAATCATTAATCATGCGCTATCCGTGAATCGTGTCGGAAAAGCGGCGCTCCGTGCAGTGGCTCCCTTGAGACCCCTGTGTATTGAGAAAGGAAGTTGCGAGTCCTAATGGCATCTCGTCTGAAATCGTCCCGGGTTCGTGAGGGCGCAAAAGCGCTGCAGCCACTGGCCCTTGTTGCCCTTGTCGGCATTGTCGGCACCGTGACACTTCTTGGTGGCTGTGGTGGCGGCACCAATTTTTCCAACACGACGGACCCGACTCCGTTTGTACCGGTCCCACTCCCCTCTACAGGCTCGTCACCAACGCCAAGCCCGACGCCAAGCGGTGGCACAGGGTCGCCTGGGCCCTCGCCTTCCGCTTCGGCATCAGCCGGGGCTACCCCAACACCGGATCCCAATAGTCTGACACTGACGCAGGCTCTGGATCAGGTTCTGGCAAACGCGGGCGCGACGGTCAC
Source organism: Armatimonadota bacterium (assembly GCA_040387315.1). GTDB lineage: Bacteria > Armatimonadota > Armatimonadia > Armatimonadales > Armatimonadaceae > JACMJB01. Next base: position 7,303 of record JAZKEA010000701.1, read on the forward strand.
CGCACTGGCGCTCGGGCCCGATAACCGCTGGGCCGTCGCCTATAACGTCGCGGGAGCGACCCCAACCGACCCGACAACCTTTGGTTACTACCTGCCCGTGGATGCGCCGCAGGGACTCAAGGACGCTCTTTCCGGCCTGCTCGCCAGTACGCCAGGCGCACGTATCCGCAGTATTACCCTTGGCGCAGGCGATACCTGGCTGATTACCTATAACACGGTGAGCGATGCTTTCACCGAGTATCAAGAGCAGGGAATTGATGCCAACATGCGGGCGCGGCTGATCAGTTTGCGCTTGAAC
>JAZKEA010000702.1:0-1740 GCA_040387315.1 Armatimonadota bacterium
CCCGTCCAAAAAGGGCGCAATCTTAGCCAGAATGGCTATATCTTTCCCCGCGCTCCGGGCGGCGTGGCATAATACGGCATGACTCCCCGGAAAATACTGATCGATACAGACCCCGGCGACGATGTCGATGATGTGCTCGCCATTGCGTTCGCCCTGCTTCGCTCCGAGCTCGATGTGCGCGGCATTACCACGGTTACCGGCGACACGGTCAAACGGGCGCAGATCATAGGAAAGCTGCTCGGACTGGTCGGACGGCGCGATATTCCACTTGGGGCGGGGATTCCGCTGCCGCTGCGCGCGCTCGATGCGGCGGGACGTCAGCGATGGATGGAGATAACCGGCTATCGTCTGAACCACTACCCGTGGGTGCAGCCGTCCGACGATCTTCCGGATATCCACGAAGACGGCATCGCCCTGATGGCGCGGATCATCCGCGAGCATCCCGGCGAGATCACGCTCGTGGCTATCGGGCCGCTGACCAATGTCGCGGTGCTCCTGCGGCGCTATCCGGAGGTCATCGACAAGCTGTCGGCTATCGCGATCATGGGCGGCGAGCTGGAGCTGAACCGGCGCGAGAACAATATCGTGACCGACCCCGTGGCGGCGGATATCGTCTTCACTTCGGGGATTCCGCTGTTTGTCGGGACGTGGAGCGTCACGCGCGGGTTCGTCCTCAGCCCCGACGACTGCGCGAAAATCAAGGCGGCTGGTACACCGCTCACGGACGGTTTGAGCGCATGTATCGATCTGTGGTGGCCGCACAAAGCGCACAAGCCGGGTCCGGTGATGTATGACATCGCACCCCTGCTGTGGAGCTACGACCCGAGCTTTTACCCTACGCAGTCGAAGCGCGTCCTAATCGCATTAGGGGACGAGGCGACTGCCGGTATGACCGTGACACCATCGGGAGAGCCAAACTGCGAGGTGTCGGTCAGTCTCGACGTCGAGCGGATACGCGCCCTGTATAGGGAGACGATCCTGAGCAGCGTTTTGTAGGTTGATCTGGGTTCGGCGTGGGAAATCTCAGGATCAACGGAAGGCCTACTGAACAGCGAAACGTCGGCGTTTACTCGAACGAAACGCCTGACTTCTCGGGCCATACCGTGGCTGCGTTGGGGTTCACAGCCACGAGAGAGGGCTGCCACACACGATTCATCAGGTCCCAGCGCAGGATGGTTTTGAAGGGAAGGGTAACCGGCTTGCCGGGACGGTCCTTCAGGGGCACCATGACCGTTCCTGTTACGGTCCATGATTCGGCACGCATCTCCTTCGTGTTCGGCGGCCACCATAGCCCGGTCGGCAATTGGAACGCGCCGCTTGGCCGAGGTCCCTCTGAGGTGCTAAAAGATGGACCAAACGACGGCTCGCTTCCCAGATTTCCTTTTGCCTTCGCGGCGACGGCGTCGATCACAGACTGTCGTGACACCGCCAGGGCGTCGCTCAGAAGCGTCCGTCTGTAGATTTGGTGTTGGCTTTGCAGCCCGCGCAGGTCTTCCTGTGCGGACCGAAGATACATCGCCCCGTGGACCGCGAGACCAATCACCGGAAGGACGCCGAAAAAGGCGAACCAGCGGCGCGTCATTGCGAGTTCTCCTTGTCCTGCCTGTGCCGGACACCCTTCTTCGTGAAATCGACGGTTGATACAAACATAGTATGCCCCGATTATCCAGGGAAACCTGTCCGGCTGTCAACCTTGCGGTTTATTCTGTGTAGCGATCCGTCAGGCTGCTTGCCTTGTTA
>JAZKEA010000703.1:0-7277 GCA_040387315.1 Armatimonadota bacterium
CCCTGCCCTGGGAAGGAGAGGGGGCGTTCGGTACATATGCCGTCCTTCGCTTGCGCAGAGCACTGGGGCAGAGACGGAGCCTTTCCTGTTCTCCCGCCTGCGGGGATTAGGGGGCCATTGTGCCTTAGCTCGGTGCAAAGCGCGGCAGGAGCCTCGCCTGGAGCGCCCCCTCTCCTTCCCAGGGGAGGGGGAAGTCTGAGTTTTACGAAGACGGGGGGAGGGGTGAAACTCAGCGATGCCGCACTGCCACCGGCTGATGGCTCTCGGCGCTGGCGTAGGCCGCTTCCACAACCTCGACTGCCCGCAGGCCGTCCACTCCGGTCACGGGAACCGGTGAGCCGGACTCGACGGCATCGACGAAGGCTTTCACCAGACCGTAGTCGGCGCTGGACCCCCAGTTCTGGTAGGTGATGCTTTCCCGCTTATCGGAGTACAGTACCGATTCCTGACCGAACATATTCATCTCGACCACGCCTTTGGTGCCGGTCACGCCGAGTGTGACGTTGCCCCAGGTGGGGAACACCTTCGGGCGGGACCAGGACGCATCCAGGGTGCCGAAGACCCCGTTCTCAAAGTTCAGGGCGACAAAACCCATGTCGTCGAAGTCGCCATGGAGCAGACGGTTATCCGCTTCGCAGAAAACGCTCTCGACCTCGGACCCCAGCAGGCCGCGCAGAAGATCGGTCACATGAACCGTGTGGTCCATTACCGTTCCGCCACCGGAAAGCGCTTTGTCGATAAACCAGCCACCGGGGCACTTGCCCTGGTTCGTACCTCTGACCGCGAGGATATCGCCGATGTCGCCGCTCTCCACCATGGCGACCAGATCATAGTAGGTGGGCGAAAACCGGCAGGGGAAGGCGGTCATAAGCTGAACTCCCGCCGCCTCGCAGGCATCTACCATCGCACGCGCATCGTCCGGGGTGGTCGCGAGCGGTTTCTCGCAGAGCACCGGCTTACCCGCTGCCGCTGCCGCGAGGGTCAGGGCGCGATGATGCACGTTTTCGGCGCAAACCATAACGGCATCGCACCGTTCGAGCAGCGCGTCTATCTCCGTGAAAGCCTCACAGCCGTAACCGGTTGACCGGTCCGCAAGACGTACCGCATCGCTGTCCCAGAGTCCGACCAGCTGCGCATTCGGAAGCGCCCGCGCCTGCGCCACGTAACTGCCTGCATGCCCATGCGCGGCGGAAAGAATCCCAAGATTTACCATAAACTCGTCCTTACTTCACACGGGAAAAATCAAGCAGAGACTGTCACTGCGGTATTGGTGCGGAGCGACTCGCGCGCGGCAGCCGCGACCGCAATCGCCTGACGGGCTTCCTCCGGGGTGACCGCAAGGGGTGACTCGCCTCGAACCGCGGCGGCAAAGGCCGCTATCTGCTGGTAGAACGGGTTTTCGTCGGCGTACAGGGGGCTGGTGTAGGCGCTTGGAGAGGCTGCGCCGTTCTCGCTGCGAACCGACTTCGTCAATGACGATGCTCGTCGGGAGTCGTGGGTGAGAAGTCCGCCATCGCCCGCGATCTCGAACGTCGTCACAAAGCCGCCAGGGTCGGCCCAGGTCGCCTCCAGATGGCTTACCACGCCGCTCTCGTGGCGGCAGGTGAGCAGGGCATAATCCATGTGCTCCAGCCGTTTATCCGCCAGCCGCTCGGTCAGTCCTTGAGCGTACACGCGCGTGATGGGGCCGAAGCACCACTGCGCCCAGTCGATGTCATGAATCAGCAGGTCAAAGATAACGCCGCCGCTCTGGCTGACATCGGCGTACCAGTCATTCACCCGCAGCGGGAAGTCGCCGCCGCGCCGGGTTCGGACCGATGCCGGTGTGCCGACCGCGCCGCTCTCCACCTGCCGCTTTGCGCTCGCATACTCGGGGAAGAAGCGAACCACCTTCCCTACAGTGAAGACCGTCCCCGCCTCTTTGGCAGCCGCGATCATCGCGTCGCAGTCGGCAACGGAAAGCGCCATCGGCTTTTCGCACAGGACATGCTTTCCCGCCGCAAGCGCGGCCTCGGCCACGGAACGGTGCAGCGACGTCGGCAGGCAGATACTGACCGCATCCACCTCAGCGCCTCGCGCCGCCAGCAGGGATTCCGCATCCGCGTAAATGCCCGCATTCTCTGCGCCAACGGAATGGGCCAACTCGCGTGCCACGTCCTTCCGACTATCGGCTATCGCCACAATTTCCGCGCCCGGCACCTGGGACCAGACCCGCGCGTGTGTCGTGCCGATCCTGCCCGCGCCTATTACCGCTACTCGAATCTGTTTTTGTTCGCTCATACTGTAAATCTCACCCTTGCGTCGGTTCGACAGAGCGCCTGACGGTTCCTCCTCAAGGCAGGGTAAACAGACCTTCGGATAGAATTACTGCTCTCCCCTGAATTGTCACCGGCGTGATTTGCCCATCGTCGCCGCGCCCGACGCGAACCGCCACCTGTCCTCCGCGCCCGCCACCGAACCCCTGCCGGATGGTGAAGCCGGTTTCCGTGCCGGGGGCAAGAGGCAGGACGCCGTGGTGGGCCAGGTAGCCGCCGAGCGCACCGGACGCGCTGCCGGTGACCGGGTCTTCGTTCAGACCCGCCTTCGGGGCGTAGCAGCGGGACCAGACGCTTATGTTGTTATCCTCACTTTGCGCGGGCGGCGAGGCGTCGAGCACAAAGACATAGAAGCCGAAGGTGCCGTGCTTGTCGGAAAGACGGTTGATGGCGCCAAAATCAGTGGGAGATTGATCGACGTGTGCCCTGCTTCGGACAGGGACAAGCAGCCAGGGAGTCCCCGTCGAGACTGCCTGGATCGGCAGGTTCGGATGCCCGGCACTGCCGCGGTCAAGCCCGAGTGCGTCGGTGACTTCCTGCCCTTCCGCGGTGCTGAGCGGCTTTCCAAAGTCGGGCATGCGCTGCCGCAGTGTTGCTTCGCCCTCAGGGGTAATGCCCACCGCGAGCACCCCGGCTAAGGTCGCTGCCTGCTGCGGTTGGCCCGGCTGCAGATTGCCTTTCTCGTGCAGAACGGTGAGTGCGGCAATCGTCGCATGACCACAAAGCGGTACTTCGCAAACGCCGGTGAAGTAGCGGAGGCGGAAGTCTGCACGGGACGAATCCTCGCGGTGGGCCGGAAGGACGAACGCGCTCTCCAGATGCACCTCTCCGGCAAGGTGCCGCATCTCATCATCGCTGAGAACGCCTTCACGATCAAAGAAGACGCCCGCCGGATTTCCCTGAAAAGGAGTGTCCGTGAATGAATCCACAATAAAGAACGGAATCTGCTTCATTCCTTCAGTTTACCGGTGGTTCGGGGCACCAGCAGTTCTGTTTCCGGTGGCGAGAAGAAATCCCAAAATGAACAATCGGCAGGCGTTCCGCGTATGGTAGTATTAAAGGGCCGATAGGTGCGACTCTTTCCCGCCGAGGATTAGGGCTGCCTGTGTCAGGGCCGTATGTGCAAGGAGCGTTTCATGGTTGATCGACGCCGTGCCTTTGCCACTATCCGAAATCAAGTTTCTACCCCGAGTAAAAGCTCCGGACGAACGTTGTCTGCGGCATTTACACTCATCGAACTGCTCGTCGTCATCGCGATAATCGCTATTCTCGCCGCGATACTATTCCCTGTTTTTGCCCAGGCCCGCGAAAAAGCGCGTCAGACCGCCTGCCTGTCCAACATGCGGCAGATCGGGCAGGGGGTCCTGATGTACTCGCAGGATTACGATGAGACGTTTCCCCTCGGGTCGTTTATTCTCGGGACGATGACTGCGGCGGTCACCTGGCAGGACCTTATCGAACCGTACACGAAGGTCGGGGCGGGAGCGGACCCTCAGCCCGGCTCGCCTGCCAACCGCAAGCAGGTCGAGTTCTGGACCTGTCCCAGCATCGATAACATCGCTTTCCCCAAGGCTGCCGGAGACCCGGACCCCGGCCCGTTCGCTTCCACGTTCTACTCACGCGGGCTCAGCTACATCAATAACGGCATCTACATGCCCACGATGCACCGGCTTGCGCTTGCGCGTGGCTGGTTCCCCGGTGAGCCGAGCAGTGTGGCCCTGGTTCAGTCTCCCGCTCAGGTGGTGCTGGTGACGGAGGGGTGGGGATACATCGGTAACACGGGCGGCGATGACTGGAATTCCGGCTGTAACACCGTGGAGACGGACTATCCTGTTGTGGCGGGCGCGATCCTTGGACGCGCGGACAACTACTGCGCCGGCCGTTACCGCCATAACGGCGGGGCGGTGTACGCGTTCGCCGATGGTCACGTGAAATGGCATCCCGGTCCGAAAGCGTCCTGGCGAGCCCGGAGCACGACCGGCGTCGCCTGGCGCAAATCTCTCGCGCCCAATGCCGCCGCCTGGTTCCGCGAAGACTAGAAATAAGGAGCGGCCCACTCTTGCGCATCGTTCTTCTGACGCCGGGAACGGGCAGTTTCTACTGTGGAACCTGTATTCGCGACAATGCGCTTGCGGTCGCGCTTCGCAAACAGGGGCACGATGCCCTGATGATTCCCCTGTACCTGCCACCTGCCCTCGATGAGGCCGCCGCATCAGAAAATGCGCCGCTCTTTTATGGCGGGATCAATGTCTACCTCCAGCAAAAAGCCGCGCTGTTCCGCCACACACCGCGCTGGGCGGACCGCTTTTTCGATACTCCTCCTCTGCTGAAGACTGCCGCGCGGCGGGCCGGGATGACCCAGGCGCATGACCTCGGCGATCTCACGGTCTCCATGCTGCGCGGGGAAGACGGGCGCCAGGTCAAGGAGCTGGATCGCCTGGTCGAGTGGCTTGCCGCCGACGCGAAGCCTGATGTTGTCTGTCTCTCAAATGCCCTGCTGATGGGGCTGGCGCGGCGTATTAAAACCGAAACCGGCGCGCTTGTCGCCTGTACGCTCCAGGGCGAGGACACATTTCTTGACAGCCTGCCCCCTAAGGACGCCGAAAGCGCCTGGCAGACACTTGCGGAGCGGGCGGGGGATGTGGACGCATTTATTGCCGTCAGCCAGTACCACGCGGACCTGATGACCAAACGGGCTAATCTGACCCCGGAAAAGGTTCACGTGGTGTACAACGGGATTCTTCTCGATGGCTATCCCACAGAACCCACACCGCCCACGGTTCCCACCCTGGGTTATCTCGCGCGAATGTGTCCCCCCAAGGGGTTGGAAACGCTGGTCGAGGCGTTCATCCTTTTGCGCCGAAACAATCGCATCCCCGGCCTGCGGCTTCGCGTTGCCGGAGCGCAGACCGAGGGCGATATACTCTATGTCGCGCGTCTCCAGTCAAGTCTCAGCGAGGCAGGTCTGGGCGACCAGGCGGAGTTTCTTCCCAACATCAGCCGGGAGGAAAAGATCGGCTTTCTGCAAAGCCTGTCGGTTTTGTCGGTTCCCGCGACCTACGGTGAATCGTTCGGGCTGTATGTCATTGAGGCGCTGGCGGCGGGCGTCCCGGTTGTCCAGCCGCGCCATGCCGTCTTTCCGGAACTGCTCGCACAGACCGGCGGCGGCCTGCTGTGTGACGCGGATAAACCGGACTCACTTGCCGCCGCCATAGAGCAATTGCTTTACGTGCCGGGGCGGGCACAGGCGCTGGGGCAGGAAGGGCAGCGGAATGTGCGGGCAAAGTTCAGCGTCGACGAAATGGCCCGGAACACCGCCGCCGTTTTTACCCGTGCTCGTGCGGAAGCGGGTCAGAGCGCAGCATCGCCTCAGGAGTCAGGAAAGGAAAAGGCAGCATGGGCAGCGGACAGACAGTAGGGGGGCAGCCCGGCATGAGCTGGGTCATCTTTGCCCTGATGACGGTGGTATCATGGGGCGTTTACGGCGTTTTCCTCCACAATGGGCAGCTGGCGATGGGCGATCCCGTCAACGGACGTTATAAAGCCTTTTTGTTTGTGGGAATCGCGTATTTTCTGACGGCGGTTCTCGCTCCGCTGGCGATTCTGGTCCTCCGAGGGGCGAGCTGGGAGATGCCTGCTCGTGGTATGGGCTGGTCTTTGGTTGCCGGTATCGTCGGGGCCATCGGCGCATTCTGTGTCCTGCTCGCCTTCGGCGCGAAGGGGTCGCCTGCCGTGGTAATGTCCATCGTTTTCGGCGGCGCACCCATTGTGAATGCCCTGGTCGCCATGGCGTTCCATCCGCCCGCGGGTGGCTTTGGGGCCATCCGCTGGCCGTTCGTTCTGGGACTCCTGATGGCGGCTCTCGGCGGCTGCCTCGTCACCCTCTATCGTCCCATGCCCGCGCCCGCCCCCAAAGGCGCTGCCGCAGCGCCTTCCCCGTCTGCTGTCCCCGTTTCCGTTGCTGCCGTCGCGGAACCGCTGCCGCAGCCGGAGCCTCGGTGAGCGACAGCGGCTTTCTCCTTGAACTTTCGGGGGTGACACGGAGCTATGGGGCTTCCGGCGGCACGCCCGAACAGCCGGTTCAACCGGTCCTGAAAGGCGTGGATCTCCGGCTGACACCGGGGGAGGCGGTCGCCATCGTTGGTCCCTCGGGTTCGGGCAAAAGTACGCTGCTGCATATCATCGCCACGCTGGAGCGGCCCGATAGCGGAAGCGTCCTGCTCGGAGGTCGGGAACTGACCACACTTGTCGAGGCGGACCTTGCCCCTATTCGAAGCCGCGAGATCGGTATGATCTTCCAGTTCCATTATCTGCTGCCGCAATGCACGGTTCTGGAAAACGTTCTCATACCCACACTTGCCGGGGGACACGGTGCGCGGGGCGAATCGCCCGAAACGCGGGCGCGTCGGCTTCTGGAGCGGGTCGGACTATCGCACCGTCTGGGGCATCGGCCCGGTCAGCTTTCCGGCGGCGAACGGCAGCGCGCCGCTGTCGTTCGTGCGCTGATAAACCAGCCCAAACTGCTGCTCGCCGACGAACCGACCGGAGCTCTGGACCAGGCCGCTTCCGACAATCTGGCAGACCTGCTGCTGGAGATACATCGCGAAGAAAACGCTGCCCTGATAGTGATCACCCACTCACGGGAGCTTGCCGCTCGAATGGGACGCGTTCTGGAACTCCAGGACGGCAGGCTGATGAGTGAGGCGGCTGTGGGAGCGCCGTCCTGATGACAGTTTGGCGGCTGATTTTACGCAGCCTGCAGTTTTACCGACGCACCCAGGCGAGTGTTTTGCTTGGTGCGATTTTAAGCACGGCGATCCTGACGGGCGCATTGGCTGTCGGTGATTCCGTCCGCTATAGCCTGCGCGCCATGGCGCTGTCCCGGCTCGGCGATGTGCGGCTTGCCCTGCACCAGCCGGATCGCTTTTTTCGCGCCGCCCTGGCCGATGAGCTTTCGCCCGC
>JAZKEA010000704.1:0-1851 GCA_040387315.1 Armatimonadota bacterium
CCGCGGTGCGTCCCTTTCTCAGGGACGATGATGCGATTTCACCGGGAACTAAGCTTTCTACTTCAAACGTCCAATAACAGTGTTAAGCGCACCTTATGATGCCAGCGGCGTGTACACGCCGCTGGCATCGGCAGCATCTGGTACAATTAAAACCGATTACACCTGCAACGCCGCAGATACCCGGCCCTAGACCGGCAGCCGATACGCTTCACTTCAGGAAGGTTTCCTCGCGACGTGACCACCCAGGCCCAGCCCTCTTTCAATCCCGCGCCGGACGTTCCGGAATCGCTCGACGGTAGTGTCGCGCTTATTCGGAAGAGCGTTACCTGGATTCGGACGGAGTCGCTCGGTCTGATCCCCCATCTCTGGAAGACACAGCGGCCCTGGATAATTCTGTTTCTGATGACGGTGGTGCTTCTTTACCGCCCCTTCACCTGGTTCTGGGAGATCTGGTCGACACCCGATTCGCCGCTCTCTTATCAGCCTCTGGTTCCGCTTGGTGTCGCCTGGCTCGCCTGGGCAGAGCGCGGTCAGGTAAAAGCCCTGTACGCGGAACTGGCCTATCTATTTCCGGTCAGCAGTCCCAAACGCCGGGGCAAGCTATGGCCGGTGATCTCAGGCTGCATTTTGATGCTGGTCGCTTACCTGATGACCGTTCCGCCTCTGGCTATGATCTCGTTTCTGCTGATGGTAGTTGGGGTCATCTACTATATCTACGGACCTTATATTTTAACCGCGCTTCGAAAACCGTTGAGCTTTTTACTGGTGATGGCGCCTGTGCCCAACGTCATCGTCTCGATGGCGACCCAGAAGCTTCAGCTTGGCTGTGCCACCGTGGCGGGTCAGATTCTGACGCTCTTTCGCCCGGAAGTAAAAGTAGTCGGGACATTTATTGAGCTGAAGGGATATGCCCTGGAAGTAGTCGGCCCCTGCAGCGGCGTGAGCATCCTGTTTCCCGTACTCGCGATGACCATCTGGCTTGCGATGCTGCGCCGAATGCGCATCCTTCCCGGTCTTATCCTGCTGTGCGCCGGGGCCGCGCTCTCTCTGATAATGAATGTACTTCGTATCGTGATGATGGGAATAATCGGCGTCTATAATCCGACACTGGCGCAGACGCTGCACGATATGAACTCCATCGCTTTTACCGCCCTCGCTTTTTATCTCACTTTCCTGGTAGCCAACCTGTTGGGGCGACCGTGGAAAGCCACTCTGCCCCAGCTTCGACGCGGCCCTGTAGCCCCTGGTGATGGCGGCTATTACAGTGACGCCTATACCGGGGCACATCCCACCGTTGCAGACGTTGCCGCACAGCACAGCACGAGAAGTACAGCAAGCGTGGAGAGTCCCGCCGAAGACAAGGAGAAGCCCTCGTGAATGGAGTCACTGCGGCCACGTCAAGCACCGCCGACGCCGTCGATACGGGCTCTGGTATGACGGATGTTCATTCGCCTTTCCGCCCACTCATCCTCGCGTTTGCCATAACCACGGTCTTGGCCCTATTTATTGGGACTCGCTTGAGCCAGCAGGGGCAGTGGCTGCCCCCGGTCCCCAACGAGATCGTACGCGGTGCCTGGACAGCGACGGATGTACAGCTTGATGCGAAAACCCTTTCCGAGCTGGGAACACCCAAAGTTCACGGGCGTCGCTACACCAACCCATTTGATGAACATGTCGATGCCCACGTGATTGCTGCGGCCTCTATCGAGTCGTACCACGAACCTGCATTCTGTATGGCAGGTTATGGCTATACCCAGACAGCTCAGAAAATCGTGTATCCCTTCGGTCCCGGAAAAAAAGTCAGGGCAATTGTTCTTCGCAGTAATACAACCGGTCAGCGTATTCTGCTCT
>JAZKEA010000704.1:1861-3126 GCA_040387315.1 Armatimonadota bacterium
TCTGGGTGCAGGACCAGCAGGGGGCAACATCAACTCAGGGCAGCTTCCGGGCTTACCAGGATTATGTACCGCGTCTCAACCTGGGTCTTCGCGTGGCGACGGAAAGTAATCAAAGCTGCATTATCCGGGCTTATACCCTGATCCATCCCGCAGATCCGGATGGCAGGCAGGCGCGGCGCAACCTGAGTACAGTCACCCAGGCTCTTTACGAGGCGCTAAAGAAGGGTGCCAACGACACGAGTACAACGCCCGAGGATGCGTCATGATCAGAATAAAGATACGCGACGCCGCGAGATCGTCCATAGTATTACTGGCTCTGCCTCTGCTGCTGACGGGCTGCCGAGGCGCTTCCTTTGTGGAAGGAGGTCCGGAAATTCGGTACCTGACCTCCGCTCCGCCTGTCGAGAGAATGGCGGGTACCAAAGGCAAACCACTACTACCGCTTACCGTGGGCAGCCGATGGGAGATGCGGCAGATTGGGATTCCACCACAAAAGGCCGCGATCATAGAGGCACGAGTCGTAAAGCGGGACGGTAACGGCAGCTTGATGGAGATCCGTAAAAATGGGCAGTTATGGCGGCGTGAGACGTACCGCGATACGGCATCCGGCCTTTTCCTGACAGCGATGGGTGAGGATGACAAGCCCCTCATGCAGCTTTCTCCTCCTGTGCCGATTACCCTGTATCCCGCGGTTGAGGGAAATGGGGAGGCGTGGAACGGTACTTTCCGTTACGCCGAAACGATTTACCCCGCGAACGGCTACAGCCGGATCAGCGCCCTGGAAGCGGTGTCTGGTCCGACCGGGAGGAAATTCGCCTATCGTACCGATACTCTGGTAGCGATCAATCAGAATGGCAGTATTGTAAAATTCCCGACGCTCCGCTGGCTGACCCCCGGTATTGGTTTCGTTCGACGTAGTTTTGTGGAGCAGGGCCGTCCGATGTATGCCGAATTACGGAAGTTCACTCCCGGATAACGTAAATTGTCTGGTATAATTTCCTGCTGCCGTGTCAGGTATCTAAGGGGAATCAAGACATCGTCCAGCAACACGATATCTGCCCTATTTTCCGGTCATCGTTCATTCAGTGTCACTAACACGAAAGCTAAAGAACAGCCGACGCCGTGTCAACACAGCCACAAACTATCTCCGATCCCGGCAATGCGGCGCCAAAAACCGTTGCTTCCGGGATAACAGGGCATCTTCTGCAGAATCTTCGATTGGCAGGAGAAGCAGTGTGGAAGCAGCGGATATGGCTGCTTTTTGT
>JAZKEA010000705.1:0-1129 GCA_040387315.1 Armatimonadota bacterium
CTCCTTCCGAGGGGAGGGGGAAGCCGACGCCTCAGCGGCGGCGGGGGGAGGGGTGCGAACACCACGCTTGACACGCTGGAGAGTGCCGGGTAAAATCTGAACACACGTTCGTTCACAGCGTTTGTGAAGGGAAATGGTTCGTGAAAACCACGCTTCGGGAAATTGCGCGACAGGCACAGGTGCATCATGGGACCGTCTCCATCGTTCTGAACGGGAGCCGGGGTGGAACGCGCGTCTCCGACGAAACCCGGCAGCGTGTCCTGACGGTCGCTCAGCGTCTGGGATACCAGCCAAATCGCGCCGCGCAGCAGCTGAAGACCCGCCGCAGCAATGTGGTCGGACTGCTGGTCGGCGACCTGGAAAACCCCTTTTTTGCCCGGCTGACCTCCCTCTGCACAACCGCACTCGCGGCGGCGGGATTTGACAGCGTGCTCGCGATGCGGCGTCAGGGGGAGGTCAGCGATCTGCACCACCTGAAAGCGCTCGCCTCGCGACAGGTGGACGGCCTTATCCTCTGGAGCGAGACCGCGACCGAGATCCGGACCTGGCTTGCCGAAGCAACACCGGAACCCAATGTCGTCGTCCTCGGTCATCAGGTCCCCGGCTACGACAGCGTCGATGCGTCTCTGGCTACCGGTGTCCATCAGGCCCTCGAACATCTTATCTCACAGGGCAGGCGTCGGATCGGCTATCTCGCCCCGCAGGCGTCGCTGGAATTTACCGGCGATCCGCGTCCCGGAGCGTGCCGCGAAATGACCCGGAGGACCGGCCTTCTCATCCCGGTCTACACATTCGCCGGTGTCGGCCACTCTCCCGAGGCGGCCTGCCGACGGGCGGAGGAGATCGCGCGCCTTGACCCCAGCGAACGTCCCGATGCCCTCTTCTGTTTCAACGATCTGACCGCTATCGGTGCGCTCCTGGGGCTGCGCCGTGGCGGCCTGCGGGTTCCCCAGGATATCGCGGTCGTCGGCTGCGACGGTCTGCCGCTCGCCGCGCAGATGGATGTGGCGAGCACAAGCTTCAGCGGGTCGCGCATCATCATGCAGAGGCCGCGGCTCACTGGCTACGGCCTCGCCACCCGGGGCGAACCCAAAAGCTATGAGGTCACCGCCGAGCGCGCCGAGCAGAA
>JAZKEA010000705.1:1139-5951 GCA_040387315.1 Armatimonadota bacterium
GCGACGGCCTGCCGCTCGCCGCACAGATGGATGTTCCCATCACCAGTATCGTCTACCCGCTTGAGGAGATGTGCCGGAAGGCCGTCGAGATGCTGCGGACCCGTCTCGAATCCGCGGCTAACGGAGGCGAGCCGCCGCTCGCGGTCCGTCATCAAAGTTTTCCCGCGCGGCTTGCCGTTCGGGCTTCGAGCGCCCCGGTCACGGGCAGCGACTGCCCGGAGAGTCCGAATCTTTCGTCACTGCTGAGTTCATCCTAAGGAGCCATAGATCCCATGTACAGGTTTGCCACTACTCCCACACCGTCAACGTTGACAGGGCCTTCGAAGCGAAGCGCGTTTACTTTGATTGAGCTGCTCGTCGTTATAGCCATTATCGCGATCCTCGCCGCCATACTTTTCCCCGTCTTCGCCCAGGCGCGAGAGAAAGCGCGGCAGACGGCCTGTTTGTCCAACCTCAAGCAGCTGGGCACCGCCTTCATGATGTATGTTCAGGATGCCGACGAGACATTTCCCCTTCAGTCCACGGACCCCTTCGGTGTTTATCCCTACAATGATGACGCGCGAAAAGCGCTGGGACAGCCGACGGTCCCCTCCTGGTTCATGGGAGTGCAGCCCTATGTGAAGAACTACGGCATTCTGGTCTGCCCGTCCACCGCGGAGCATCCGCAGCTTTTTGTCACTAATCCGCCGTACGCCAACACGTCTTATACCTACAATGGACTGCTCGGCAGTATTCTGCCGACAGACGCAATCCCCAATCCGCCGCCTATCGCCTCGATTGCGGAAGTCGCTCGTCCGGCGGAAACGGTGATGAACCAGGACCAGGCGCTGACCTGGGGACGCTCCCAGCCCGGCCCGCGCTGGAATGCGGGTAACTGGTGCAATGTTAACTCCGGGGAATCGCTGACCAACATTCACAGTGCCGGAATGAACATCAACTACGTGGACGGTCATGCGAAGTGGATCAAATCCAGTGTCGCGCGGCAGGGCGCGGATGCCAACGCCTGTATCGGCAACGGCACCACGACGCGCAACTCAAACAGTATCTACAACCCGTATCGTCAGTAAAACAACCGATCGGGGAATCGGGGCGGTGATTCTGCCGCCCCGGTTCCCGCATTATCCTTTTATAGTATTCTGGAGAAACCCATTGAACATATCGAAACAACCGTCGATACCAAATTTAACCGGACGCGACTCTGCGTCCGTCGTCACTTCGCGCAAGCGCGGGGCATTTACGCTGATCGAGCTGCTCGTCGTCATAGCGATAATCGCCATCCTCGCTGCGATCTTGTTTCCGGTTTTTGCCCAGGCAAGAGCCAAAGCCCGCCAGACCGCCTGCCTTTCCAATATGAAGCAGGTCTCGCTGGCAATGATCGCCTACTCGCAGGACTACGACGAGATGATGCCGCCCAACGGAACCCCGAATACAACCAATCCTCCGCCGAACAACCCGCGCATTTCCGCTTTTGAGCGGACGATCCCCTTCGTCAAAAATGCCGATGTGCTGCACTGTCCCAGCGATGATACCGACGACGACTCGCCCGGCGGTCGTTATGCCATCTACAAAGACCAGAACGGTCTGGCGGCTACAGGGCGCGGTATCTTCATCTTCGTCAGCTATTATCCCTCCGGCGTCACCACGCCCGCGTCCTCTGCTTCCACAACGGCGGAGTGGGGCGTTCTGCAGGGGCCGGACGCGGTGACCCCCAAGCCGGTGGTCTCCCTGTCCGAGATCGCGGCACCCGCCGACACCATTTTGTTCGGAGAACGGCGCAGCCGCAGCGAGGGCCAGACCCACGACCCCACCATCGACAGCGGCAATGCCACGCCCACGAGCGGCGATTCCTTTGACGCCAACGGCACAAACAACGGCTCCAGCAATAACGGCGTGACCCGTCGTCACAGTGAGGGCGCGATCTATGCGTTCTGTGACGGTCATGCGAAGTGGTTCAAGCGCGGCAACAACGTCAACGGCGATGTGACCGGGGCGAACGCCACGGTCAACGGCGTCCGGTATTACTACTTCTGGCGCAGCGGTGTGACCGGGAAGTAGTTCTGCCTCTGGCACCCCTCCCCCCCGCCGCTTATACGGCTTAGCCCCCTCCCGTCGGAAGGAGAGGGGGTGTTGGGGGCACTTTCCGCATCTGCTCCGCCCAAAGGCAGGTCTATTCTGGCAGTTGGGCGCGAAGCCGCAGTGGCCCTTGCCGCCAACACCCCCTCTCCTTCCGAGGGGAGGGGGCTAAGCCGCCTAAGCGGCGGGGGGGAGGGGTGAAAAACAATGATGCGATCAACGATACCTTTTATCACGGCCCTGGTTCTCCTGGGAACGTGTCCCGTGGCCTCCGGGGCGCAGGGCGACGGCCCCGACCAGTGGAAAACGATGCGGCGCGGGGCGTGGGTCCGTCCGGGGGGAAGTGTGCCGGTTCTGGGTGAGGTGACGCTGGTGGGGGCGGCGGACAGCGCCTCTCCCGCTCCCGTTCTGGTGGTGGGGCGGGGCGAGTCCCCGTTTGTGCGGCGGGCGGCGGAGTCTCTGGCAGCCGATATCGAGCGGATCGCCGATGTCCGACCCGCGATTGTCTCCCGACTGCCGGACGCGGGACGTGCGGCGATTGTGATTGAAACGGCGCGGGCGGGGTCCGATACGCGCTGGGAGGCGTATTCGGTCACTATCGCCGGAGGTCGGGTGCGGATTCAGGGCAGCAATCCGCGCGGGACAGCGTTTGGTATCTATGAGCTTTGCGAGCGCATCGGGGTCGATCCGCTCTACCACTGGACGGGCTTTACCCCACAGAAACAGCGTCCCCTGATCCTGCGTCCGACGCGTTTTTCTCAAGGGCCGCCCGCCGTCCGCTTTCGCGGTCTCTTTCACGATGACGAGGATATTCTCCCCCGTCCCCTCCTCCCGAGCGGTGCGCCAGACGCCAACGGGGTCGTGCCGACGGAGTGGTATGCACGCTACTTCGAGACCGCGCTGCGGCTGCGGATGAACATGGTCGCGCCGTGGGTCCGAGTGGATCGCCGCTTCGAGATTCAGAAGATGGCGAGCGACTGGGGACTGTATTACACGTCGCATCACTACGATACGCTGCTCTCGGACCCCTATCACTTCAACCGCCGCCCCTGGCTCGCGAAGGCGCGCGGCGTCGAGCCGGTCTGGGACTGGATAAAGAACCGCGACGGACTTATACGCTACTGGCGCGCCGGGGTCGAGGAGAACAAGAATCTTCACGCAATCTACCCCATCGGGATGCGGGGAACCAACGACTACGGGTATCCGTTCCCGCGGGAGTGGACGGAGGATCAGCGCATCGGGGCCTATAACGAGGCGCTGCAGACACAGGCGGATCTGATTAAGAAGGGCCTGCCCCGGGGCGGCGAGCCGCTGATGCATTTCACGATGTACACGGAGATGCTCCCCTACTACCAGACCGGCAAGCTCAAGGTGCCCACCGAGGCGACGATCGTCTGGCCCGACAACAACGACGGCGAGATGCGCGGCCTGCCCCAAAACGGACGGACGACGCCGAACCGGCACGGGGTCTACTACCATCTGGCGTATCTGGGACAGCCGGGAATCACCAAGCAGACGCACCAGACGATTTCGCTGGACCGTATCGGCAGGGAGTTTCGGGGCATTCTCAGCGCCGGGGCGACGGAGTTCTGTCTGGTGAATGTGAGCGAGGTGCGCGAGTATGTCCTGGGGACCCGCTATATCGCCGACATCTGCTGGAACGGCGAGGCCGCGGTCCGAAGTGACGACAGCCCGCGCCAGTTCCTCCAGTGGTGGAGCCGCGAGTACTTCGGAGCGGCCGCCGCCCCGGCAGTGGCTAGCGCCTACGACGGCTACTTTGCCCTGCTTCCGACCACAAGTTCCCTGGCGAATGGGGCGGAGAAGACCCTTGGCGCGGTGGAATCCCTGGGCAAGAAGTTCCGGGGTGAGCCGTTCCCCCCGGCCCGGCCCGAAACCCTGCCCAATCTGACCGACCGTCACGCGAAGCAGATGACCCTTCTGGCCCGGATCAGCGAGGCGGAAAAGGCCATCCCTCCCGGCGAGGCGCGAACGTTCTTTTTCGAGAACCTCACACTCGCCGCCGCGATGGACCGTTTGCCGACCGAAGCCGCCCTCCTTCTCGTGCCCGCGATGACCGAGCCCGACCGCGACCGCGCCTATGACCGGTCGCTTCGCGCCCTGCTCCCCCTTGACCGGCTGGACCTCCTCCTGCGCCGGGCGGAACGGAGCCCGTTCGAGGGCTGGTACGGCCTCAGCTGGATCGGCACCCGAAACCGGCTGCTCGTCTATCCCCGCCGCGAGCTGGTGACCCTGCTGGAGGCGGCGGGCAAGAGCGGCATCGGAAATGGGAATTAGGCGTCAGGGTCGGGATTTTATGCGGTACTGATCCGTCAGGTCGGTATCGGTCCAGTCAAAAGCGAAGACCGACTGCGGCGCGGCGAAGTTCAGGGTGAAAACCGGACCACCCCCGCCATCACCGTCGCAAGTGTGCGAATAGGGCCGCTGTTCTCACAATTTTCACAGTGCACGAATTCCTGGCATTTGGGAGTAGTATTGTTCCGGAGGATTCACCACAAATGCCTACGAACAGCCCTGACTCCCTGCAGCCGCAACCGGCTCAACCAAATCAACCAGCTCGCCAGGATCGCACGATCAAGCTGCTGCACTCCGTGATTGCCGGGGCGCTCACGTTGATCGCCCTGCGCCCCTTCATCGCACCGTTGCCTGCTCAGGCACAGAATGGAGCATTCCGCCCGGAATTTGATGCTTGAGCGCGGTCACGTCATATTCGAAGTGCTG
>JAZKEA010000706.1:0-1994 GCA_040387315.1 Armatimonadota bacterium
CCGGCGCCGCCAAAAAGGGTGAGGACTTTCTTTCGGGTGAGCAGGCTGTCGGTGGGAAGCGGAACGGGCGTCGCTATCTCTTTCGGGTTCATCGGAATTCGGGTCTTTCTCTACTCAAACGGGTATTGCTTTGCAGCGCTTCTCAGTACTCAGTACATCGAAATTGGGGGTGGCCCGCCTCCGGGGCCGCCGCGAAAGCCACCGGGAGGGCCACCGAACGGAGGCCTCGGATGTGCCAGCCTATAGGCGCTGACTGCTTTCCGCTGCGAGCCGGTCAGAACCGCGAGTGCCTGGCGCTGTGTCTTCTCGCGATCTCCGCCGGGACGGAAGTCACCGGAGTCCCGCATCGCCTCACGCTCCCGGCGAGCGGCCTGCGCGATCGCGGCGATCTTTGTCTTCTGCGGCGCGGTCAGCTTCAGGCTGTCGGCGAGTTCGAGGGGCAGTCCTACGGAACGCATCGTCTCCGCTTCCTTGAGCAGAGCGGGGAGCGCCTTCTTCTGATCGGCAGTCAGGACCGCTTTCGCCTTGAGGGCGGCGCTCTGCTCGATTTCCCGAAGCCGCCCGCCGTTTATCCGCATACGGTCGAAGTCGGCTGCGGAGGGGCCGGCGTCGCGCATCGTCGGTCGGGGCATTAGTTTTTCCCGCTGAAGCCGAACCTCCTTTTGAATCCCCGCGATCTTTGTTTTTTGCGCAGTGGACAGCTTGAGACGAGACGCAAGAACGTTCGCGGGAATCCCAAGAGCGGTCATCGGGCGCGGACCGCCGCCCGGTCCACCCGGTCCACCCGGTCTGCCCGGACCGCCGAAACCACCGGGACCCCTGCCAGGGGGTGGGCCCGGAAACCCACGGTCCTGAGCCGACACCGGGGCACTCAGACTGAGCAGTGTGCCGGTCATGACAAACGCCACAATAATTTCGTATCTGCTGCTGCGGGCTGGAAACATTTTCTTCGTCCGTTTCTTTTCGGCATCGCGGGCTCTTCGCCCCTATCTCTGAGATGAGTGTAAACGACCAAGATGAAAGGAAGATTAAAAACGCAACGGGAGAAAGAATCTTTTTCACCGCCCTGACGCCACGGACCGGCAGGTCGCGGACGCCCGCGATGTTTAGGCGGGGGACCGCACGGTTACCCTAGAAAAGGCTTTTCCAGCCCACACTGAGGAAAAAGGTGACCCCGATGCTGAACCACTGTCTGATGCGAGCGGCCCTGCTCGGTGCGGCGCTGCCGCTGCTGCTGGCGCTGCCATCCCGTGCGCTGCAGAAGACGTCGCAGCAAGACAGGCCGCTTCCCGCGATTCCCCCTCCCGGCGCGGCGGCGCAGGCAAAACCGACAGCGGCGCGAGACGACACGAACTGGCAGAGCGTCCCGGAACTGATTATCGCCGGGCGGGCGGTGATGCGCCTTCGGTCGCGGGCGGGCGGTCTTACGCCGCTGGAGCGGGCTTACAGCCTGCGGCAGCGTCTGGGACCGATACTGACACTGCCGAATCTTTCCGCCGAGGATGTCACCATCGTGCAGGCAAATCCGGGGCAGACAGCATCCATCTATATACGGGAGCGGCTTCTGGTGACTGTGGACCGCAATCTCGCACTGGCAAACAACACCTCTATCGAGGGGCTGGCGGCAACCTGGGCGCGAAATCTGCGCAATGCCCTTCCGCAGGTGAATGTCACGGTTCGCATGTCCGACGATCTCCCCACGCCCCTGCCCAGAAGCACCGTGCCCCCACCCACGAAAAAAACGTCCGCGGCGGGCGCGAAGAAAGGCTGAGCCGCGACTGGTGAAGGCGTGATCCTGCTCGGCCTGCCCTCACCCCCGTCGCTTAGGCTCCTTCCCCCTCTCCCGCAGACGGGCGAGGGGGGTCTTTCAGCCACCCGGCATCTGCTCGGCAAATAGGCTCGCATAGCAACAGGGCAGGAGCGAAGCCGCAGACGCTCCCGCCTTCAAACTCCCCCTCGCCCGTCTGCGGGAGAGGGGGAAGGAGCCTAAGCGA
>JAZKEA010000707.1:0-2844 GCA_040387315.1 Armatimonadota bacterium
TGATACCCCGAAAGGTGACATTCGACATCCCATTGACCTGCATCAATCGCTCCAGACGCGGGGCGACAACGGTGTCGCGGTTGGGGTCCTCGCCGCGCCGGGAGAGATAGGTAAGAACCCCGGTCTTGCGGTCCAGATACCACTGACCCGGCGTCGAAAGCGCTTCTTTGACGTTTTCGACTATGTAGCGGTTGTTATGTACCAGGCTATAGTTCTGTCCTGCCTTGCGCGTATAACCGGAAAGGGTCAATGCCCGCTCCCTGGTATCGATATCCGCGATATTGAAGCGGGACATAGACCAGATGTGAAAGCACAGCAGCTCGACATCATCCCGGTTCTGCCAGTTCGGGTCTATATCCCCCTTGCGGTAGATAAAGCGGTCATAGCCCTTATCTCCCGCCCTGGGTGTCGCGGGTAGGCTGCCGCCGATGGTGTAGTAACCGTCTTTGGGCAGTCGGGGACGCAGCCGTCGTTCGTTGTTTACGTATAGCTGCGAAAACCGCCACTCGCCGCGCGCAACAGCCGGAAGCGTCACCTCCCAGCGGCCTGGTTTGGTCTGTTTCCATCCCGTAATACGCTCACCACCGGAAAGAATGGGCGTTTCGTTCCGGTACGCTGCATAGACCGTGGGGGCCGCTTCTGTTCCGCTGTCACTCTTATCAAAAGCGAGAGGGGCTGTGAGAGAATAGAAGCCGCCTCGCAGGAAAACAGTGTTTCCCGCACTTTTGGAGGCGGCGGGAAGCGCACGAACCGCTTCCTGTGCCCGCGACACCGTGGCGAATGGCCCATCCGTTTTAGCCCCGTTTGGCTTAGGAATCGTACCGGACCAGGAATCGCTGCCGGTTGGGGCAACATAAAAAGCGGTGCTGTCCTTCCTCTGGGCGGCAGCTCCCCGGACATCAATAATCCCGAGCATCAGCAGCGATACTGCGGCAAACAAAGCAAAACGCATGGGGGATTTCCTTTAGCTCTTCCCTTTACTCCTCTAGGTCAATGGTGGAGAGCTTAGCGTTAGAAGTAGTTCCAGTAGACGAAGGGATTAGACCCGTGCGAAATGTTGACGTTCGCCGTGGGACTGGTGAGCGCGTTGCCATCCTCTATCGTCGCTGTCTTCTCCGCGACCTCTTTCCGCATCGACTTCGCATGACCGTCCAGGAAAGTGAAGTTCGCAAATCCCTGGTGCCGGTAGTGTACGCTCCGTCGCATTTTCGTCTCTCCCGTGAAACCGGTGGTTGGCGCATCCGGCCAGCCAAAGACCGAACCGGGCCATTTTGTGTCGGGCTGGTTCGTCACGGGATCGGTAGAGGTGGGACGGGCAAGATAGCTGCCCCAGATAGCGGCAGGCTTCGCGGGGTCGCGTAGATCCTGGGAATCCGCCAGAAGAATTGTCTCCGCAGGCTTTACAAAGGTAGCATGGGTCGGCTCACTGACAGAACCTCGGGCTACCATCGCGACTGCCGAGTTGATGCCATAGGAGCCGTATTCCGTGTTCGCCGTTCCGGAAGCCGTATTGCCGATGACGCTGTTTGTCGCTGAGGCGCTCGGGCAGGTAAAGATGCCAAGGGACTTGGCGTAGGGCTGAATCAGCGCATTCCAGCGTAGATAGGGGGTAGTTCCACCCTCCGCATTAGGAACGTTTGTGGGGAGAGTGGTCGAGTACGGGACAAACGCCTCGTCGTAATCCTGGGAGTACGCTAAAAATGCCAGACCAAGCTGTTTTGTGTTTGACAGGCAGGACGCCTGCCGCGCCTTCTCACGCGCCTGCGCAAAAACGGGGAACAATATCGAAGCAAGAATGGCGATAATTGCAATAACGACAAGCAGCTCGATAAGAGTAAAGCCGTAGCGCCTGCTTGAAGTACGGCGAGTCAGCGAAGCGGATACAGTGGAGGCTGGCAGTATGAACACCATCATGGGGTCCCTTTCCTCAGAAACAATCCTGGGAGACGGAATTTGCTAATGCGTCTTAGCAGATTGAGGATAGTATACCGGTCTCTATTGTTTGCTGTCAACACCGGGATGAAATTTCCGGAAAATCATTGCTCATTCCGAGTGACGGACCCACGCTCGACAAGGAACGTGGGCATGGTTATCTTGATGGGCTCACTCAGCCATTCTTCGGCGGGAGTACTGATAAGTCGCATCAGAAGCCGGGTCGCTTCCTCACCGATTCCAACAGGGTTCTGCCGTATCGTTGTCAATCCGGCGTCTGTGGCCTCCGGTATATCATCAAAACCCATGACGGAGATGTCCCGCGGAACGTTTTGCCCCAGTCTGGGCAGCACACGGAGCACCTGAAGGGCGATCTGGTCCGTCAGGCAGAAGATCGCCGTGGGCCGCTCACTCTCTTCGCAGGTTAAGTATCCCTGGAGCGCCTCGATAGCATCCGCGTCCGTTTTCCCCGCGATCATCGCCTCCCGATACCGGCCCTTCTGCCGTACGACTTCCTGGCGACAGCCTGACAGACGTCTCCGGGTTGCATGTGGGTAGTGGTATGTCGTCAGCGCCAGAATATTTCGGTGCCCTTGCCCGAGAAGGTACTGAGCTGCCCGTTTTCCCGCAGATTCGTTGTCAATATCGACACTCGGAATAAAAGGGTGGTCGTTTGAGTCCCCGATAGTAACAAAGGGGAAATGCATGTCGCGGAGCGGTGCGGTGATTGATTCGTCGCAAAAAGGCGGCGTCAGGATCAATCCGTCACAGCGGCCATCGGCGTAAGCGGTTGCATCCTTCTCCGCTTCGGTTAATTCGCCGCCGTGATAGAGAGTGACGAACCGCCTCATGTGAAACGCGACCCCAACAATCCCCTGCTCGTGTCGGTCCGCTCGGGCGCGCGAGCCTCCA
>JAZKEA010000707.1:2854-15075 GCA_040387315.1 Armatimonadota bacterium
ACAATCCCCTGCAGAGCGGGACCATAGTAGGGGTTGGTGAGGTAAGCCATATCTGCCATCCCCAGAACGACCCCGATTGTATTCGTATGTCCCTGGACCAGCGCTCGCGCAACGGCATTGGGCCGGTACCGCAGTTCCGCAATCGCGCTATGAATACGCCGCACCGTATCCGGCGCAATTCGGTGAACACTCTGTTTATCATTGAGTACAAGGGAGACCGCGGTTGCGCTTACCCCCGCCAGTCGAGCAACATCATCCTGAGATACCCCTTTGCGCCTCATCCTTGCTTCCTCGTCTCTCTGTTGTTGTGATAAACCTATAAGCACATAGTCTGTGTCAGTGTGTGAGCAGTATAACCGACAAGGAGTAAAGACGCACTTCATAGAACAGGTCGGTCGGGAGACAAAGATGTCAGCGATGCTCTTTAAGCCAAAAACTGTCCGGACGTTTCTTGCCTCTTTTGCAGGCGCTCTTTTGTCCGTAATGCCCCAGGGTAGAGTGGCGCCCGTTTCAGCGGACAGTACGCCTCCGCAGCCCGTCAAAGTGAAGAACCGGGTCACCGATGTGCAGTGGCAGGAGCATATTCCGCGTACCCCGGACATGCTGACCGGTTTTACCGCTCGCGCTTTTCCTGAACCCAAATGGAACCAATGGGGCGGTCGCTCGGACCGCAAATCACGAGCAAGCGGTTTCTTCCGGGTTGAAAAACAGGGGGACCGCTGGTGGCTCGTAGATCCGGACGGTGGCTTGTTTATTCATGTTGGTGTTGCCGCGGTTGCCCCCGCAAGCACGCCCGTAGGGCAGGACGCGCTCAAAAGCACCTTCGGAACACCGGAGCGGTGGGCCACGCAGGCCACAAAACAGCTTCGTGACCTCCGCTTCAATGGCGCGGGAGCCTGGTCTGCTGTTCCTCCTCTGCGCGAATCCGGCAAAGAGCGGCTGGTGTACACCGTCATCGGCAATGCAGGAGCGCCCGGCGGCGGTACCGGCGGTTTTGCGAGCAGCTTTGGTAAGAAGCTGCGTGTCACGCGGCCCGGCGTCGGCCACACGACTTTTCCCAACGGCTGCATTCCTATCTTTCATCCGGACTTCCCCGCGTTTTGCGACGAGTTCGCAAAGCCTCTTGCTGCCCTGAAAGAGGATAAATACCTGCTTGGCTATTTTTCCGATAACGAGCTGCCTGGTCCCCGCCTCGAACGGTACCTGGCTCTGTCGCCCGATGACCCCATCATGGGCTCCTCCTACAAAGCGGCGAAAGAGTGGCTGGACGCCCGCAAAGGGAAGAACGCCACCCTTGCCGATGTTACGGAAGCGGATAAAGATGCCTGGAACGAGTATGCCTATGGCTATTATTTCGCCCTGACGACCGCCGCCACCCGTAAATACGACCCGAACCACCTGTGTCTTGGGCCACGCTTCTATGAGTTGGAGGAGAGAGACAAGCCGGGGCCTTTCCGGGCAGCGGGGAAATACCTGGATGTGCTGGCGGTCAACCTCTATTTTGTTTGGAGCCCAAAGCCCGAAGAGATTAGGAAGTGGGCAACGTGGGCGGGCAAGCCGATTATGATCACCGAATGGTATGCCAAGGGCATGGACTCCGGATTTCCGAACACCTCCGGTGCGGGCTGGACGGTGCCGACCCAGAACGACCGTGGTCTCTTCTACCAGACGTTTACCCTCGGCCTTCTGGAGTCGAAAGCGTGTGTGGGATGGCACTGGTTCAAGTACATGGATAACGACCCTAATGATCCCAATGCCGAAGCCTCAAACCGCGATGCCAACAAGGGAATGGTGACAAACCAGTTCACGGTTTATCCCGCGCTGGTTGAGCGGATGCGCGCGCTCAACCAGCATGTTTATGGTCTGACGGACTACTTCGACCGGAAGCCCACGGCAAAACGCTAACCGCGAAACGAGGTAAGGGTGCGGTCTTTTCCGCTGCCGATCTTTGCCGCGCTTTGACCGTTGACGCTTGCCAGCATCCAGCCCTCGGGCGAGCGGTCGAATTTCAGGTCAGCGGTGGCGGCAGAGAAAGCGCCCCGCACTTTGACCATGCCTGTCGCTGGATCGAAAGTCACAGTGGGCGGGACGCCACCGGAGGAATCGGGTACCGACAGCAGAACCGTTACCAGGGTCGTGGCGGAAACAGGGCTACCGCTTTCCGGCTGAACAGAGACAAACGCGGAAGCGCCTTTGCCCTCGGTAACCTTGATCCCGCCCGGAGATGAGGCCATGATGACAAGCGATGCCTTTAGTCCGCGTACCACAGCGCCATTTCCGCTGGTGGGTATCGGTCCCGCGGCGTTGACCTGGAAGCGCGCCTCAAAGGGGACAGGCGTACCGGCGGCAAGATCGTCCACGAGTACCAGGCAGGAATCGCCCACCTGAACGGCATGGCGAACAAACCGGGTCAGGGGCGATGCTTTACCATAAGCCCCGGTAAAGTCGCAGGCAAGGTAACGAAACCCTTTGCCCGTCCCCCAGCGTTTATAGGTGCCCTGAACGCCTTTTATCTGACCTTTGCCGTTTACCAGAACCGTGGAATGGTCTGCGGTTTCTACCTTGCCGTAGCCGGGATCGTGGATCAGGCGCTCACCGCCCGCGACCAGGATAAAGCTTCCCAGATCCTGATTGGCGTGGGATTTGTCCGATGTCCAGCCGCCGTTGAAGACGAACCAGGTAGTCGGGGTCTTCCAGATCGATTGACCGGACTCCCGGAACAGCACGGCATCATCGAGGGGTGGACGTGAGGACGGAGCAGGCGTATTGCTGCGAAAGATGAGATAAAACGGCGAGACGCCGCGCCAGTAGTAATTATCGCCCCCCTGGTCGGCTGCCCAGGCGAGCAGTCGGTCACCACGAGACCCTGACTTCGATTCCCACCAGGCACATAGAGTTGCGTTCGGACCACCCTCCGGGTTCTTGGGCGGCAGGTTCGCGAACGTGTCCTCGTTCATGTCATTGAAGTTGGCGTAGCGGCTGTCCGGTCCCTGCATATAGGTGAGCCAGTAGCCGGACAGCTTCTCCCTGGCATCGGCATTGAGTCCCTCGTCCGTGCCGAAGAAACGCTCGGCTGCGGCAGCGAAGTACGTTCCGAAGAGCATCCCGTATGTGTAGTACATCACGCCTTCGTCACCGCCACCGTCCGCTCGGTTAGCAGTTCTCAGAAAGCGCGTGATTCGGGGGCGTGCGTAGTCGAGGGCCCGACGCGCGTCGGGAACATCGTCATAGATCGCCATCGCCGCCAGACCGCAGCCGCCACTGACGACCCCGGACCAGTTCGTGACATCGTTGGTAATCCACCAGTCCTTGTCCGTTTCGATAGCCGATAGATACGGCTTGATACCCTTCTCGAAGAGATTCTGCGCGAAATCTTTCCGCTCAGCGGGCGTAAGCGTGTCCCCGCACCAGTCATAGAACAGAGCGCAGGCGGTACACGCCTCGCCGGTCCCCAGATTCGCCCCCCGGTTGTTCGGGCCGGGCTTAATCCACGTATCCGCTGCCAGCATCGCCTCGACTTCGGCTCGTGCGCGGTCGGCATAGCGGCGGTCGCGGGTTAACGCATAAGCGAAAGCTGTAATACCGGTGATGCCGAGCGCGGGCCGGGAGCGTCCCAGATCAACGGCGCCCGTGGCAACTTTGGCGGTCAGCAGGGCGTCGGCGTTCTGCAGCAGTTGTTTCCAGCGCTCGCCGCGCCGTCCGCTCTTAAACCGCTCCCGCATGCCCGTGACATCCCCGGCGGAGAAAAAGAGATAGGGATGCGCCCGTGGAGACTGCGCCTCACGAACCAGACCACCGGCAAGAACCGCCCCGAAAGACCGTTCCACAAAGCGGCGTCGTGTCCACGCGCCGCTGTTTTCCTGCTTATTTTGCATCGTTGCCGTCTTTTAACTTTTGTCCGGCAGCGCCGGAACGGTCTGATAGGAAAGAATAGAGTCCGTTATCTGTCGGGCCGCAAGCGCATCGGCGAGGCTGCAGCGGTTTGTGGCTTTGTCTCCCTCGCTCACCAGGGAAAGAAAGCCTGCCATCTGGGGGAGAAAGCCTCGCTCCCAGAGAATCGGATCACCGGCAACGGGGGACAGCGGCGCTTCCCATATACGGGAGCCTGGTCCGTCTGAACTGTCCCAGACCGACAAAAGGGCTGGTTCGATATCGCGGTTTGCCGGAGTGTAGGTAAGTTCGGCAGAAGCCTTCTGCCCGAGCGCAAGATAACTCTCACGGTTGCGTCCCACCGACGGGCGGACATCGAGATGAACGGTCGCGGGAGCGGCATCACCGGTCGTTCTCAGTTCGGCGCGAAGGCCGGATGCGATGCCATCGGGCGCAAGTGGGGGCCACACCGTTACCCGACAGACTTCGAGTGGCCCCAAACACCACTGCAGAAAATCCACGGCATGTATCATAGTGTCCCGGTAGAAGATGGCTTCACCGCGAGTCGCGCGCCACAGGTTCGCCTCCACATGCACTCCGGAAGGGCTTGTGCGCTGAAAGTGGGAGAGATGTTCCCGGAAATCCGGTGCAAGGGGCTGCCACCGCCGGTTGTACCCGACCTGGACCGGCGGCGCGTCGGGCCGTGCTGCCGCTTCCACAAGCGCCTGGAGCGTCGCTGCCTCATCCGCGACCGGCTTCTCCGCGAATGTCGTCAGACCAAGTACAAGGCAGGAACGAAGCAGTGTTATTGTCACTTCCGGCTGGGTCAAAAGCAGGACGGCATCCAAACGAAGGCGAGCCGCCGCCTGCAGCAGCGCCTCGCCCTCTGTGAAACTCTCCGCATCGCGCAGCAGATTCGGGACTGCGGCAGCGGCAGTCGCAATCGCCGGGGCGGCGTAGTCCGCGATAGCCGCGACGGTAATAGGCCAGCCGCTTTGTCGCAGTGCGTCCAGCGACGGCAAATGACAGGCCCGTGAAACCCAGCCCGCGCCAATTACGCCTAGGCGTAAAGAACGTGAAGGTGGTCCGGGTAAACGGAGCCTGCTTGGAGTGCTTTTCGATTCTGCTGCTAACACAATAACAATTATTTAGTAAACGGCGGGAATTGATAGGGACATGTCGATGTTATTTGGTGGGAGTGGGAGCCTGGTTCGCCGTTGCGCCGCCAGTCTGACCGGACCGCACCCGAGTCATGTCTTCCTGCATCTTGCGGCGCACGTCCTCCGGCATGGGTCCGCCCTTGAAGTCCGCCTTCTCCTTTGAGGACAAGGCGGGCGCTTCCGCCTTACAGCCAATCAGTGAGAAGGCGGCTAGCATGCAACCGGCGGTCAGGACAGCAGATCGCCACATAGGATTTGGATCGCACTTCATATTAGTGTGTCTTTCGTACTCCGATCGCACCGCCGACGGTCTGAAGAGGCCTAGAGCTTCCGTGAACCGTCGGCGGTGCAATGATCCGAGATCATTGCTGCTTTATGCTACGGTCGCTTACCGTTCCACATGTTGGCCGCGTCATGCACACCGTTAGGGTTAGTCGCAATAGGCTTCATCGCCTTCACATGGCCGTCGCAGAACACGAAGTTCGCCATCCCGTTGTGTTTGGCGGTGACGGCACCGACCTTGCCCTTGGGAAAGGCCACGTCGGCACGGGCGGTACTCCCATCGGGGATCAGGCCCGGAGATGAGCCGAAGAACGAACCGCCGAAAACGTTTCCATCACCGCCACCGCTGGTGGGGGTCTGTGGGACCAACCAGGTGGACATGTCAGGCAGCTTCTCTATTTCGTCCGCGTGCTTTTCGGCGACCAAGATGGTCTCGGCTGGGCGGTTCATCTCACTCTCGCCGTTGGTGTAAGTGGTCCCCCATCCGGTGACCATCCAGGCCTGCATCATCCCGATCGGGCCGACCATGCGGTTGGTCCAGTTCGCGCTCTGGAGGGACTGGATGTGACCGTTGGCGGCATAGTCGATGTACGCGCCGCGCCAGGATGCGATGGAGCCGGATTTTGCGGACCCACTGCTCGTGGGGCATCGGAAGATGTCGATGCTCTTGCAGTACGGCGAGATCATGCCAGGCCAGCCGCCTTGAAAGCTATCATAGGCTGCTGGCGGGTACATCTCGTCGTGGTCCTGCGTGTATTGCATGATCGCCAGACCGATCTGCTTCAGGTTGGACGAACAGGACGACTGGCGGGCCTTCTCTCGCGCCTGAGCGAAGACAGGGAAAAGTATGGCGGCGAGGATGGCTATAATCGCGATAACGACGAGCAGTTCAATGAGCGTGAAGGCTGCAAATGCTCGTGGTGTCTTCGCTGTTGCTTGAGTCGATCTACTTTGAAACATAATAGTACTTTCCTTGTACTGACTTTGCTGCCGGCTATTCTGCCGACAACTTACAGAGACGATGGACAAACACGACGATAGGGCGCTAGGCCGACAGCGGAGCCGCCGTCGATCCGCGCACCACAAGAGTTGGGTCCAGAACGACCGGCAGTGTCGCCGCTATTCCGTCCGCTTCTGAGGCTGATTTTCGCTCTTCCGAGCGAAGTTCGATCTTTTCGATTAATGATTCCGCGGCTCGGCGTCCGATCTCCGATAGTGGCTGACGTATCGTTGTCAGAGGCGGAGTTATCAGCGCCGCGGCGGGCGCATCGTCGAAACCGATAATCGAGAGTTTTTCCGGTACCGAAACTTCCGCTTCCCGCGCCGCCAGAAGAACGCCGATCGCGAGGTTATCATTGGCGCAGAAGATCGCGGTCGGCGGATGGGGCAGCCTGAGCAGACGATTTGTCGGTTCGCAGGCCTCGCCGCCGTGGTAGCCGCAGGGGATAACAAATGCCTCCTCTACGGCAACGCCTTCCGCCGCCATCGCGGCGCGGAATCCCGCCTCCCGGTCATAGGCGCTGCGCTGACGTGGATCACCGCTCAGATGAGCGATGCGCCGGTGCCCCAGCGAAAGAAGGTACTGAGTAGCCAGATAGCCGCCGCGTTCGTTGTCCACATCGACGGAGAGGATGCCGTCCTTGGGCTCCTGCCGGGCAGACACTACCACCACGGGCACCCCTAAGGCTGTAAGCGCGCTGGCAGCCGTGTCATCGCGGCCTGGTGCGACAACCAGCAGTCCGTCTGCCCGCCCATCCGCCAGCTGGTTCAGGTCATACTGCCCATTCGAAAAAGACTTGGGGTAGAGGAGGGTGCTGTAGCCCTTGGGCACACAACCCTGCAGGATACCGTGGAGAATCGCCGATGTGTACGGGTCGGAAACCGCCATGGCGGAACCGGCGTGGAATAGGATGCCCAGCGTTTGGGTGCGGCGCTGCACCAGACCTCGGGCGACACCGTTGGGCCGGTAGCGCAGCCGACGCGCTGCCTCGACCACACGGTCCCGTGTTTCGGGCCGAATCGAATCGGTAGAGTTGTTGAAAACATTGCTGACCGTGCCAATCGAGACGCCACTCTCACGAGCGACATCCCGGATCGTTGCGGGGCCGGATGGGAGCGATGTCCGCAGGACCTGCGGCACATCACTTTTAGGGGTAAGTTCAGGCTGGCTTGTCTTCGTCATCGAAATACCTTGCTGAACAAACTGTACTTTGAAACGTTTCAATCGTCAAGGGTCCCGAACAAAAAAATGCAGATTCCGGCTAATCCGGCTTGAAAAGCTGCCGTGCCCGCAGGCGCGTCATAAAGGCATCGAACCCGAGGCTCAGGCCGTTTTCGAGAAGGGGATCATCACCACCTCGCCACATTACCTCGTCGGCTCGCCAATCCGCAAGCTCACACGAGAGGGACGTGATTACATCCGGAAACTCTGAGCCGACATCATGCTTCTCCTCGGGGTCGTTCTCCAAATCGAATAGAAGCGGGCGGGGGTCACGCGGCTGCCCGTAGATATCCGGCAGCGGGTTTCCGCGGGCATCCTCGGTGATCGGGAGAATAAACTTCCACTTCTCGGTGCGCAGACAGACCGACGCCTGCCGCGAACTTTCGACACCTATAATCCGTTCTCTTCCCGAGAACGCCTCGCCCTCTCGCAGGGCCGGTGCGAAGCTGCGCCCGGTCAGGGCATATTCGGCGGGACCATTCCAGCCGCACAGTTCCATCAAGGTCGGCAGAATGTCCTCGGTGGAGACAATTGCATTGCTGCGTCCGGAAAGCCCACCGGGCACATGGCACATCAAAGCGACGCGCAGAACGGCATCGTACAGGCCGTGGTGGTCGAAGTAGACGTTCCCCTCGCCGAAGCACTCCCCGTGGTCGCTCATCAGGACTACGATCGTGTTTTCCCAGACACCGGCCGCCTTCAGATGGGCCAGGATACGTTCGACCTGCGTATCGACATAGGAAATCTCCCCATCATACTGCGCCACAACATCGTTGTAATCGTCGGGGTGGTTCAGCTTCATCTCGCCCAGAAAAGCCTCATAATACTCGGGTGAGATAGCTTTTACTTCGGCAAGAGTCGGCGCATTGGGGTCCGGGTTAGCCGCATCGTAGTGGAGCGTGTCGAACGGCGGGGGCGGACCATACGGGGTGTGCGGGTCCCAGAGGTGAACAAACAGCAGGAACGGCTTCTCTTTGAAGTCGGTAATGAAGCGAAGAGCACGGTCCGCAATCTGCTCGCTCTGGTTGCTGAATGGCTTATACAGATAGCCGGAGTAGTAGTCAAAGCCGCGCGAAAACCACGACCCGCGCCCGTTTCCCTGAATCGCCAGGTTGTCGATGCCGATGGTCACATAGCCCCCCTGATGCGCGATCTGCGGCAGGGGGACAATGGCTTCACTAAGACGCTGTCCGCTGCTGTGGGCGGTGATTCCGTGTCGGTAGGGATGCAGGCCCGACAGGAGCGTAGTGAACGACGGCATAGTGGGAATCCCCGGCGCGAAGGCGCGGTCGAAGACCACGCTTTCACGCGCAAGGGCATCAATGTGCGGCGACGTCGGTTTGTCGTAGCCGTAACAGCCCAGATGACTGGCCCGCAGGCTGTCGATAGCGATAATCACGACGTTCGGGCGCGTCATCAGACAGGCTTCTCCACATAGCCGTGCAGCGGCGTTCCGGTATTCTCGTCAAGTGCCACGTTCGTCGCGGCTTCGCCGGTCGGGATACCGTCTTTGTCTTCGATCACCGCGGGGGCGTTCAGTTCCTCGGGCTTCGGAATATCCGCCGCCGCCTTGGGCTTTCGCAGATGGAGCGGCGTCGCGCCCGCACCGGGTGTTTCCCCCTCAATCGGCGTTCCGATGCGGGTTCCGCACCGCCCCTGCTCCGCGATGGGATCGACCGTCCTGCCCGTTTCCGCCAGTCGCTTCGCCACCCAGGCATCCAGACGGCCTTTTAGCTCCGCCACAATCTCCGGTCGCTCGGTAGCGAGATTGACCTGCTCGGTCGGGTCTGCCTTGAGATCGAACAGCTCCTGCATAGGACGGTTGTGCGGGTCCGGCTCAAACGCCTGGATAAACTTCCAGTTATCGTTGACGACGCCTCGCTTGACTTCCCAGGTCGCCTCGCTGAGATAGACTTCGTCGTAGTTGCCGTCCCGTTCGCCCTTCACACAGGGAATCAGACTCTTCCCTTCGGTGTTCTCGGTATCGGGAATGCCGGTCAGCTCCAGAAACGTCGGTACGAGATCGACGTTCTGTACAAACCCCGATACTCGCTTGCCGGCGGGAATAGTCCCCGGCCAGTAGGCGATCAAGGGGATGTGAACGTCTCCCTCGTAGAGCCCGTGATGGTCGTAGAAGCCGAGCTGCTCGTCCAAAATCTCGCCGTGGTCGGCGGTGATGACAATCAGCGTCTCCTCTTTGATCTGTTCCAGAGCGGCAAAGACGCGCCGAAGCTGCCAGTCCATGTATGCGGTCTCGGCATCGAAGAGGGCGTTGACGTAACTGCTGTCCGTGACGCCGGGCATCCAGTCATGGAAGTACCACTTGAACATCTCGTCGTTCCAGGCGGCATCCATCGAGTGATTGTTCACATCATACGGATCTTTGTCCTGGGGGTAAAACATCGTCCGAAAGTCGGCGGGCGGCAGGTAGGGCGTGTGCGGGTCCCAGTAGTGCAGAAATAAAAAGAACGGCTTGTCGTCCTTCTTCAGATCGCCGATGATCGGCAGAGCCGCCTCGGTGATATGTTCCGCCCTCCTGAGGGTCAGCGGGTCGCTGCGGTCCCACTGCGGTGAGACATAGGTATCGAATCCGCGTGAGAAGTGCCGGCCCATCGTATCGACCGCAGCGGTATTCCACCCGTTCTCCTTGAGGATCTCGGGGAGCAGCTTGATGCCTTCCTTGATGGGAACGCCGCCGCCAATATTGACGATGTCATGCGTGATCGCCTCTTTGCCCGTCAGCATCGTCGTGAACGACGGATGCGTTGGGATGTTCGGCGCATAGCAGCGTTCAAACACAACTCCCTGAGCAGCAAGTGAATCGATAAAGGGCGATGTCGGCTTGTCGTAACCGTAGCAGCCCAGATGATCGGCGCGCTGTGTATCGAGCGCTATCAAAACGATATTCATAAACTAATCCTATCTACCGTGCACCGCACGCCTGCAGCGATGCCTGCATATGTCCTCGCGCTTCGGCGGCGATGATGCAGCACTGTTCCAAACTGTACTCTTTTGCCCCGATGACCTCAAGGTCCAGCGGCCCGTTGTAGCCGTTCTCGTGAAGGACACGGATATAGCCAAGCAGGTCAATGTCGCCGCGTCCGTTCGCCTGATTCTCCGGCTTGCCGGGATTCTGCTGTCGTCCCTTGCAGTCGCGGATATGCACATGTTTGACGCGCGAGATAACGGCGGCGATAGCCTCGACCGGGTTCTCATTTGCGCGGTAGATGTGTGAAGGGTCCATGTCGATGCCAAAAGCGGGCGAGCTAATCGCCTCCATCAGCTTGAGCGTCGTCGGCGTGTTGTAGATGCTTGCACCGACGTGCGCCTTCACACACAGCGTAACACCGTACTTTTCCGCCATCTGCACCAGACTGCCGATGGAATCGATAGATTGCTGAAGCGTCGCTTCGTCGTCGCTTTTTCCGCCCGGCCCGCAGTTGACAATCGGAATCCCGATCTCAACCGCTGCCTGAAACGCCTTTTCCATCTTGGCGGCGTCCTGAGACGGCTGCTCCATCGCCAGCAGCTCCAGATTGTACTCCGTAGCCAACTGCTTGATTTCGCCCGCGACCTCCTGCCACCGATCCAGGACGAGATGCTGACTCATGCCGTCAATCGCGGACAGCTCGATGCCGTCATAACCCGCTCGGGCGATCTGCTCGAAGGCGGTTTTCATATCGTAACCGCCGAACAGAACCGAATTTGCGCCTAATTTCATCTAGTTTACCTTTACAATCGTGCCGGTTTCGAGAGAGTCGATAGCGGCCTGCAGTACCTTCTGGACCGCGAGACCGTCCGCTCCGGACCCGTCTATCTCGTCCGGGGCTACTCCCTCGGTGACTTGCTCTAAGAAGCAGTGGATTCGGTCCTGGAACGTGTCCTCGAAACCGCGAAAACCGCCGAAGAGGGGGTTGGTGTAGACCGTCTTCTCCAGGTTGCCCGCTTCGTACAGCGTCACCTCGCGGTACATATCGTCGATGACAAAGCGCCCGCCCGTGCCCGCGACCTCGCAGCGCTCCATGGGATGACCCCGCTCGATGTCGTAAGACCCGGTCAGTCCACCTACCACGCCGTTCTTGAACTGCATGCTGAAGTGGGCCGTCGTCCAGATGGTGCGTCCCGGCGCTTTTGTCGCGAAGCACTGGACGGCTTCGATGTCGCCGCAGAAGTGACGCATAATATCGACCGTGTGCGGATGGAGCGCCTTAATCTGGAAGTACGGTGAGCTTTCCGCCGGGTTCTTGATCCACATGCTCATGTTGACAAAGAGCAGATGGCCCAGCCGACCCTCGTTCTGCCAACGCTTTGCGATGCGCGCGGCGGGAGTAAACCGGTGGTTCAGGTTGATCCCGTAGCAGACGCCTTTTTCCCGCGCCAGTGCGACCATCTCGGTGGCTTTGCCTATCTCGTTGGAGATCGGCTTTTCGCCCAGCACATGGCATCCTGCGGCAAGCGCCTGCATCGTCGGGGCATAGTGGTCGCTGCCGTACTCATAACCGCCGGTCGTGACACTGACGATGTCAGGCGCAAGGTCCGCGAGCATTTTATCCACGTCGTTAAAGGCGGGGACACCCAAACGAGCGCTTGCCCGCTCGGCCCGCTCGGCCTGCAGATCACAGATACCCACCAGCTCGGCGAGGGGATCGGCTTTGTACATATCGGCATGACGGTTCCCGATAGGTCCC
>JAZKEA010000708.1:0-15709 GCA_040387315.1 Armatimonadota bacterium
CCCTCACCACTTCCGATGTTCTTCCGGCGTCACCGCCCGCGCGGCGGGGACGGGCGGTCGTCAGATAGAAACTCCCTTCGACTCCTGTGAACCGACCGTCGCCGTAGCCGCGATTGGTCGGCCCTGGCTCCCAGCAGTCTCCGCTCATCTCCCAGCCCCGGAAGCCGTTTCGCTCGAAGTTGAAGCCCGCCGTGGGCGTATCCGCGATCTGGTTCGTGCGGACGCCTCGGGCTGCCACGGTTCCAAATACCTGCACCCAGAAACTATCTCCGCCCGGTCCCGTCGCGCTGCCGACTCCTATCGTCCGGTAGTCACCGTTCAGAATGTTGCGCCGGTGCCCGGGGCTGTTCATCCAGCCCTGAACAACTGCCTCCGGCGTCGCCTGTCCCGACGCGATATTCTCTCCGGTCCCCACGTTCCTGGGATAGCCGTTCGCGGCAGCACGCTCCGCTGGGCCTTCGCCCTGTCTATCCGTGTGACTGAAATAGCCCTGAGCGGCCATATCCTCGGCGTGTTGCTGGGCAGCGGCGGTCAAAGCAGGGTCAGCCACGAGCGGCGTCACCCCGTCGCGGATTCGCTCAGTGTTGGTGAGGGATGTTACCTTCTCGGTACGGAGCGAGATAAGTGAGGGGGAAACAGGAGTGTTTCCACTTCGTCCCGCCACAGGTTCGGTCGCACTACCGGTGATCGCGGGACGCCATCCGGACATTCGGTAGGAGGGCCGCAGCAGTGTCACCGCCCGTGCCGAGATGGTGCCTTTGCCTGGGTCCTTACCCAGGAGCGTAACAAAGTCGCCGGTGCCAATCTCACGAAGACCCGGCAGAAGGGTCTCTCCGGTCGCATGGGAAGACAAGGCAATTTCCGTCAAACGGAGCCAGCGTCGCAGCGGGCTCGTCTGCGGCGTGACCTTCCCTTTCGCATTCGCCCAAGCCGCGACCCGAATCTGCACCGCACCCCTTGCGGCATCCACCTGCACCACCTGACCATCAAGACGCAGTTCCCCCGCCGTCGGCGCGATCTCCCGAACCGGCATCGAGTAGCGAGCGGCCTTGAGGTGCGTTGCGGCGCGGAGCGAGGCGGCGGGATTCTCTCCCGCGCCGGGAATCGAAAGCTCAAAATGGAGATGGGAGATGGTGTCCTCGGCGTTACCGCTGTCGCCGCAGTACGCGACATGCTGCCCGGCTTTGACGTGCGTGCCGGGCCAGATGCCGGGAGGAGAGGCGAACTCCTCGCCGCCTCTCCCGTCGTCGGTGCCGGGCGTATCGTTGTTGATGTGCATGTAGGTGGCGTAGCAGCCGTTATCGCCGCGGATGCCGCCGCCCGTCCAGACGCCGTCAAAACAGGCGAGAAGCGGGCGCATCTTTGGCGCGGGCAGATCCTGCCCCTGGTGTTTTCGCGTTCCGCCGCCACGCGGTGCGCCGTAGGTGTCCGACCAGCGGCAGTTGCCAAGAACCGGGAACACCATCGGGACGACAGCCTCCCCCTTCGCCGTAAACCGGAGGCCGGGAATAGGATGGGATGGGGCGGACGGCTGGGATATCGTGGGAGCGGCGCAAAAGGAGATGCCTACGATGGGCAGGCTTACGCGCATTGCTGCGACGAACCTGTTACTCTCTCGAATAGGCCGATACGTAAGTTGTGTAAGGAAATTTTCGGGCGTCGTCATAGGCGTGAACAATCGACCACAACCAGTCTGCATAAGAACGACGGGGGTGGTTGGGGTGCGATAGATGAAGGGATTTATGCCATTATGGACTCTCTCTTCTGGCGGTCCATACTTTCTGTGTGTTAGCGAGAAATGCGTCAAGGTACAGCAGCCGCCTAAATCTCCCTCAGCCCTACAAATAAGGAGTGGTTCTCGGTATCCGCCTTAGCTGTTTTCTCGCTTTTCCATCCAGCGGGAAACCAGGTTGCCGTATATTTGGCATCGGTTGAAGCTAGAAACTTTCTGCCGTTGCTTCCATCTTCCACCGTAAAATCAGCAGGATTTAATCCCACCATTTTCAAGGCTTCCTGCCACGTTTTTACCTTCGCTTTGGGGATCGTATAAATAACGTTCTGGATTGCCGGATCTAGCCGACGATCCTTGACCGGCAGGAGGGAACCGTTTTTCATCTCCACGCGAAGTAAAAGCTTGACCCGCGTGAAGCCGGGGAACTTGTAGTAGCGTTCCTGAGACATCACTCCCGTAGGCTTTTGTGGATCAAACCCCTCTACATACTTTGCGGGCCCCAGTATTTGCTCGCACTCCTCGATAGTCTTACCAATCAACTGCTTGGGGCTCAGCAGGGTACTTTTTTGCACTCCCTTTGCCTGCCCGACAACGATGGCATTCACAACGCCCGGCATCAGGGCGAAGGCTGCGGCACAGACCAGAAAGTTCATGACGAGTTGCAATCGTCGATATTGGAACATGGTAATCTCTTTCTTTCGTGGAAGGCTGAGGGATATTTGGATATGCCAAACACGGGGACGCAGATCAGGGTTCGCAGACACAGTACCAGGCAGGCGTTGCAGACCCGTAATGAATCGTGCGTTTCCTCCCTGTTGGTGAAAATTAACAGGAGTAATTTCGGCGTATAGGAAGTAGGAAGCAGGGTGCCATTACTGTATGGTGAATCCAAACTGTGGGGAACATGGCGCTGTCCCGGGTGCAAGACAGAGGCGCACGGGGCGGCGATGAAGTGTTAACACACAAACGCCAATAGGCTAATATCCAGCAGAACTAACCTTGTGGTTTAGACGCCTCCGAATACCTGCACCCAGTATTGCGGGTTGTAACCGACGCCAATTGACCTATAGTTAGCGTTTAGAATATTGTCTCTGTGTCCTGGACTGTTCATCCAGGCTTGCATCACCTCGGCAGGCGTTTTGAATGCCCCTGCGATATTTTCACCTATATAGGTATTTCTCGGATATCCTTGCGCCTGGGTTCTGTCCCAAGGTTGACCACCGTTACGGTCTGTATGGCTGAAATAGTTATATTCCTTCATATCGTCCGCATGTAACTGCGCGGCACGCGCGAGACGCGCATCTATTTTCAAAGGAGCAAGACCTACCTTGGCGCGTTCTTCGTTGAGGAGCGTTACAACCTGATCCACAAAACTTGGCATTACATCTATTGGAACGGTGGTTGTATGGCCTGACTCCGTTTCGGTGATCGTGAGTGTGCCACTCCCCACGCTTCCCGCTACTACTTTGCCCGCGCTGTCAACAGTGGCGACTACCGAGTTGGTACTGGCAAACGTTATCTTGGCAGGATCAATAAGTACGATGTTGCCTGCATTGTTCTTCGCCGTGACAGTAAGGGTTGCGGAGTTGCCCGACGCGAGCGAGAGCGGTAAGGGCGATACCTCCAGACGAGTGATCGTACTGTTCATCGTCAGGGAAAGGTCCGCGTTCTGACCGCCTACGATGGTCACGGCTGCGGACGCTGTCGCCTGAATCGTCCCAGAACCGTCTGCGGTGGGAAGGGCGGATGCGGTGGCGATCACGGAGCCCACCGGCAGATTGGAAAAAGCGGTCGTTGTGACGCCGCCTGCGCCACCGGAAGGACGCTCCATCACTTTTTCCGCGAGAAAAGATCCCTCCGTTTTTGTTATCGTAATCCGAATGCTGTTAGAGGCGGACGGAATTAAGCGCGATGGCTCGTAAGCGGGCCACGCTACAGTGAATGTGGCGCGACCAACATTGTTGGGTGACGGTGAAACTCTTGGCACATTCCCGCCGCCGCCGCAGCCAGATGAAATAACGATGCCTGCAAACAGCAGGGACCAAGCGCTGACAGCCGCAAGAGCGCGAAGAAGTATATGCTTGCTTGTCATTTGTTTAGATTAGAGAGCTCTTGGGAGGGAGTTATTTAACGTCAACATTCAGTCCGCCTGTGCTTGGCGATGGCGATGGCGATGGCGCGGTGACACGGACGGAAACACTTGCTGTTTTGCCCGATTCCGTCTCCGAGACCGTAACCTCGGCATCGCCCGCTGCACCGGCCGTCACCTTGCCTGCGCTGTCCACCGTGACGATGCTCGAACTCGAACTGCTGAAAGCCAGATTCGCGGCATCAGTCAGAACAATCACGCCATTGCTGTTCTTGGGCACCACCTGAAGAATAGCCGACGCTCCCGACACAAGAGTCAAGGACGAAGGAGATACTTCCAGGCGATCTATCGCACTAACAAGCGTCAGGGAAAGTGTCGCTGTTTTGCCGCCTTCGATGCTAACCGACGCTGAGGCGGACGCTTGGGTAATACCCGTCCCATCCACGTTAGGGTAGGCAGACGCTTTCGCGATGACCGCCCCGATGGGAAGGTCGGCAAATGTGACCGATGTAAGGCCGCCGCCAGCGGGACGCACCATTTTTTGCTCCGCGAGCGTTGTGCCATCAGATTTGGTGATCGTGATGACAATACTTTTTGCCATAGAGGGTATAAGGCGGGCTGACTCTGGGGCAGGCCATTGCACGGAAAACGAAGCGCTGCCGTTTCTCAGTGGCTCTGGGGTTGTGTGATCCGTCTGCGTTTCACTGTTTCCGCCACAGCCGGAGGCTACAACAATGCCAATGGACAGCACCAGTGAAACACCAAAAAATGCTATAGCTTGTTGGCGAGCTACCCAGCGATGAAACGCGCTATTCACTCTTTTTGACCGCATTTGTAGTTGTTTCTTCACCTTTTTGTTAGTTTTAGAGAATTTCATTAGCGTGTTGGGGGATCACGTTTGTGTTTTAGCGGGATAGGTTTTCCCTTTAATTTCCCTTGACTTAAAGGAATATCTCGGACACAGCCTCCCGCAGCGTGTTGCTCCGGTCCAAGACATCCCCGAAATGTAATCTAACACCCAGGCGTTGTACAAACGTTGTAAAATAAGCCACCTGAACCGGACGCACACAAATTTTCTTTTTGGATCAGGACTGGGAAGATCATGACTGTCTGGCGACTGCAGACCCTGGGGAAACCTTCTTTAACCCAAACCGATGCCGTTGATATCGTCGATACTGCCGATACCAAAGAAGACGAAGCGAGCCCCACCGTGGGGACAGTTGGTTTCCGGAACCGGGTCAGCTGGATACTGCTGGTCTCCCTTACCACCGATCCGGGCGTCTTCCGGCGGCAGGAGCTGGCGCGGCGGTTATGGAACGAATCGGAAACACTTACGGATGACGAGGCGTTTCGCAACAAACTTCGCCCTGTACTTTCCGACCTGATCCACGGCAACAAACAGAAAGGGTTCGTGGGCATCGGGGAAAAAAGCATCGACTGTGAACGTGATGGCATCTGGCTGAAACCCGGTGCCGTCATCACGGATGTTCAGGAGGCGGAAACGCTGTATCACCGGGCAATCGCGTCCGAAGAGATACCCACTCGGATGAAACCGCTGCGCCTGGCGGCACGCCTGCTCAGTGGTTCCTTTCTCTCGGGATTCGACCTGGCTCAGGCAGCGACACCCTGGCGTGACATTCAGGAAATGCGGCTGGAGCGACTGCGGTATCAGGTCTGGAAACGGCTGCTGGAGACGGCGGAAAAGTGCGGCGATCCCGTCACGGTCGCGGAGGCGTGGCAGCAGCTTCAGGGAATCGATGCTCCCCCGGATATCGATACCGAGATAGCGGAACCCGCCTCGGCAGCGCGACTATCCCGTATCGCAAAGTCACGGCGGGCAGGAAGGTCCGGGAAAACTTCCGCTGTTACCCGGTTGGTGAGTTGGGATGCGCTCCTTCCGTACCTGGAGAAGCAGGAACAAAACGGGTTCCCGCTAAGCGTCGGCGAAGAAAAGGCGCTTCTACAATCCCTGAACCGGCGTCTTTCGTTCCTCCCCAAACCCTGTGCTGTTACCTTTCGCTCGTTCAGTGTCTTTCCGCAGCCATTCACCGCGCGGCAGGCAGCGGTCATCGCCGGGGTCACCTGCCCCGCAAGGATCGAAGAGTCAATCGGCTCCCTGTTGAAAGCGTCGCTTCTGCGAAAAGCCCCCCGTAGGGAGACAGGGTCGGAAGCTGCGGCAGAAGAGGGTGTGGAGGAGCGGTATAATCTGCCGCCGTTTGCTTCAGCTTTAGTCTGGCAGACGCTGAGCAGTTCACGGAAAACCTGCCTGAGAGCGCGCCACGCCCAGCATTTTATGGGCTTCATTTGCTGTGATTGGACCGAAGACCGAGCGTCGTTCCGTCAGTGGTTTCTGCACGAGCAGGCAAATTATCTGCAGGCGCTCGATGTCTGCCTTGAGTCTCCCCTGACCGAGGAAACTATGGCCTTTCTTAATGGCGTTCATATGGGTATGGGTACTTTCGGATCGGGCGAGATGCCCCTGCTCCAGCGGACCATCCTGCAGCGGGCGACACCCCGTCTGCGAGAGGCGATCGAGTCAGAACGGCACTTTGGAGACAGCCCTGCCATTTTACTGTCGTTCGTGGCCCGCGAAGAACAGGATTTTGCCGGAGCGATTCACTGGGCGAATATCGCTGTTCAGTCCGTGAAAACCGGCGATGACCGTCCCCGCCATCTTCGGGGGGAGTATGAACCTGTCGGGACGCTCAGCACCATGCTAAATTATGTTCTGATGGCTGCCCATCATGGCGGATGTCATGACGATTTCGATCGGGCCCTTCAGGCTGCCTGGGACCTCATACCGAAGATCGTGGACGATAAAGTGACTGGAGACAAACCGCGGATCAATTTTCAATGTTATGTTCGGGCGATAGCGGCGGAAAACTGCTGGGCGCGCGGGAACCTCGAATCCGCACTGCGGTTCAACGAAGAGGGGATGACCGATCTGAAGCGAATCGCCTCGAAGCTGCAAGACGCCAGACCGCTTTTTGCCGCATCCCATTACCAGCGCGGCTGTATTCAGTGGGACCGGGGAGAGCGGGACAATGCCCTCCATGCCTGGAACGAGGCGCTGGGTCACTTTGGCGAAATGAACGCCCTGCATGGCATAGCCGACTGCAAAAAGCGTCTGGGTCGCGCGCTTGCCGAGATGGGACAGCCAGCGCTCGGGCAGGATGTCGTCTGTGAGGCAATCGCCCTGTATAAGACCCTTGAGAATGAGGCGAGCCGCACGGCAGCGCTGGGAACCCTCGCGGACGTGCTGGTGCTCCGCGGCAAGCCGAACGAGGCGAGGCGGTACTATGAGGAAGGACTGGCCTATTGGCGCACCATCGGTCACGCGAGCTGGATCGGCCGCTTCGAGACCGCATTAGCGCATTTGCCACCGTTGCCATCGCCAGAATCACCAGAAGAGGGTAGAACCGCACCATGAACCGAAAAAGCAGCCGCCTGACAAAAACGGGTATCGCCTTCCTGCTGAGCTTCGCCGCCACTGCCCTGGTATGGCAGAGCGGGCACCGGGCTGGACTTGAAGACGCGGACGCGCCCTCCCCACATCTCACCCCTCCCGCACCGTCCGCCTTTACCGATCCCGCCACGGCAGCCCTGACCGAAGGAGATTTTGCACGGCGTGTGGCTCGGCTGACGGAGGAAAGCAGACAGGGAGGGACGCCTGCCGAAGTGCGCCAAAGGTCCCGTGCGCTTTATGAGCTTGCCCGCGCCGCCCATTTCCAGAGCAAAGGTGGCGGACAGCTCTCTTTGACCGCGTATGGGGAAGCACTCCGGCTCTCGCGTCTTGCCGGAGACCGGCCAACGGAGGCGGAGATACTGGTGGACCAGTCGGATACGCTGCAGCTTCTGGGCCAATCCCGGGAGGCGGAGGTCTCACTTCGGGCATCCCTGGCAATTCGGGATGCGGGGGTGGGCACTGCCGCGCAGCGGGCGGATGCCCTGTACCGTTTGGGCGATTTTCTCCAGGCACGCGGTCAGCATGACGAAGCGCGCACAACGATTGACCGGGCGCTGCGCCTGCAGCAGCGGCTGGGCAATGAGCCGGGGATGGCGGACTGCCTGAGAACGCTCGGGCAGTCTGCGTATGAGGAAGGATCCCTTGCGCTATCGCGACAGCTGCTCGGGAATGCGATCCGCCTGTTTGAGAAGCACGGCAAGATCGAGTCCCGCGCGGCGGTTCTGGGACAGCTTGGCGATGTCGCTCTCAGAGAAGGGGATGTCACTGAGGCTAAGGCACTATACGAGGAAGGTCTCCATGTCTGGCAGGAGCGAAAGCAGGGCTTCTGGACCGGCCGGTTCCTCGTTCGTCTGGCAAACGTGGCACTAGAGGAGAACGACATCGACCGAGCAAAGGAACTTGCGCAGAAAGGCGACCGCCTGCTGTCTGCGTCCAACGGACCTGTGGTCCGGGCACGGGCGCTCCTGGTTCTGAGCAAAGTTGCGGCGCGCGAGGGGAAGCAGCAGGAAGCGCTTCGCTACGTCTCCGAGGCGGAAGCCCTGTATGATGCGTCAGGAAACATTTCTGGGCTAACGGAATGCAACAAGGTCCGGGAAGTGTTAAGCCTTTCCCGGCAATAGTAGACCGTCGGCGTTTTCACTCTTGTTTCCTTCAACGGGGTGAAGTTGAACACATCTTCTCTTCACCCCGCGTAGCCTTCGTCAGACGTGGAAGGTGCCCCCTTGCCCTAGCCGCTTTCCTTCGAAACAGGCGACGCTTCATCGGGATTGCCCCTC
Source organism: Armatimonadota bacterium (assembly GCA_040387315.1). Taxonomy (GTDB): domain Bacteria; phylum Armatimonadota; class Armatimonadia; order Armatimonadales; family Armatimonadaceae; genus JACMJB01. The sequence continues at coordinate 8,565 of JAZKEA010000708.1, forward strand.
CATTGAGAGTTACCTCCGATCCACATGATCCCGGGCTTGTTCCAGCGTGAGCCGCGTCCCCGCCTCGTAGTCGTGTTGGGCACCCGCACGACGAAGTGCAAGCAGAGCTTTTTCTTGCGCTGGTCTTGCCAACGGCGCCAGTGGCATCGCACGGCGAGTCCGTTCCGCCGCGGTGGCTCCCAGCAGCCACGCACCGTCTGTGAATTGACCCGCTGCGATAGTGGCCATGGCAAGCCCCTCAGCCGCGTTTAGTACCTGGTATCTGCCGCCGTGCTGAAACGCTGAATCGAGAGCGCCTTTGTACGCTTCCACGGCCTCTCTCACCGCACCATTCGCAAAGTGGATAAGCCCCCAGAGGTAGCGTGCTTCTATCTTTTTGGTCTTGGCAGCGGTTTCATTCAGTAGACGGTCTGCCTCCTGAAGATGTGACTCCGCTTCACGGAGATCACCCCCGTAGCAGGCTGTCTCCGCTAGATGGAGCGAGAACACGGCAAGCCAGTGGCGATGAGCGGGCTCTTCCCAAACCGTGCGCGCCGCGGTAAACAGATGGCGCGACGTGTCAAGGTCGCCCTGGCGCAGGGCTACCAGTGCTACCCCCCCTTGTGCTGCGGACCCGCTATGCCGATCCCCAAGTTTTTGGCAGAGCGCCTGGCTTTGACAAAACGCCGCGTGTGCCTGACCGAACCGGCCTCGGACAAGGTAAAGCTGTCCCATTTCTCGGTAGGTGCGCTCCAGCAGGCAGTCGTTTCCCTCCCGGTGATAGTAATGGAGGGCGTCATCCAGAAGCGACTCGGCTTCCTCGTACTCCCCCAGAAACACACGCAGGCCAGCATACAGGCACCTGACACGCGCGTCGTCCTCGGACGTCAGGTTAGGGGAATGGAGCGCCCGTTCAAAATGGCGCCGTGACTCCTCGGTTTCTCCCTGCACGCTCAGGACTTCAGCGTAAGTATGCAGAAGGGTAGGGTCCTGCGGGAAAATGCGCAGCGCCAGAGGAAACATCTGCCGGGCAAGAGTTCCCTCGCCGCGGTAGTGCGCGCTGATCGCAAGCAGGCTGAATACCTGCCCTACGAGTGGCTGTTTTCCAATCTGCTCGGCCTCCTCGATAATCCGGTTGGCATTCTCCAGCGCCCAGGGCTGTCCCGCGTGATTGATCATAGCCGCATTGAGCTGCTGGAGGGAGAGGCGCAGCCTGTTACGTGGGGATAAACGCAGTGGCAGCGTTTCAGCCTGGCAATACCGAGGGAAATGCTCCCAGAGCTTCCCGCTTTCAAACCAGCAGTCGCGGGTTGCGAGTAGCAACGCAAGTCCATGTTTCCACAAGGAGGGTGAGACATCCGCAGCCAGGTAAATGTGCAGAAGTCTGAGCGTGTTCTCCTGTTCCGCCAGCATCTTCCCTAGTTGCTTTGCCTGTTCCCCAGCGTCCCGCCGATTGAAGTCGCGGTATTCATGAAGCAACCACTTGTACAGACGCCGCATCAAGTTCTCTCGCTCATCGAGGGATAGGCGTTCCTCGAGAAGAGCGGCAATTGTCTTTTGCAGGCGGTACCGCGGCTCCCCTTCTTCCCCAGGCTCGCGCCCGAGCAGATGTCGCTCTGTCAGCATCTCCAGCCGGCACTTCGCTTCCTCGAGAGAATCGCAGCGACAGACCTGGCACACGCTTTGGGACGTGCATCCCCCGGCGAAGACCGAAAGAAGCGGCAGGAGCACCCGAGCGTCCGGCGGCAGCCGGCTCATCTGTGCTTCGAGTACGCCTCGAACGGCTTCCCGTTCGGTCACGGTCACCTCGCTTCCCATGCCCTCCAAGCGAGAAAGAAAGCCCAGTACCGCCTGCATCCGTCTTTCCGGTTCCTCCCAATCTTCCCCCTCTTCCAGTCCGTCTTCGGTGTAGGGTGCTTCCGGCAGCGTGAAGTAAAGGACATCGGGAGGTACATTCGCCCCGAGCAGCAACGCGTGGACGGCGGCGCGTTCTCTATCTGGCAGAAGGTGGGGGTCGGGGATCTTGAGCGCGTACGCGAAGGCGGCGCGCCAGTCACCGCGCGCCACCTGAATCTGGGTCATCTCTGCGAGCGCCTGTGCGTGTAGCAGGCCGAACCGCAGCCGGTTCTGCGTGATCCACATCCCCTGCTCTGCGAGATCGTTGGCACCGTAGGTGTCGAAGAAGTCCCCGCAGAAGGGGCCCTTATAAAGCGCAAGAGCTGTTTGGAGCGTTTTCTCTCGGTCCCCGTTTTGACGATCCAGCAGAAGGCCTTCAAAGCGCGCCGTGTCCGTTAGGACTGCTTTGGAGTACAGGCCGATAGTACCGGGACCACGGAAGAAGAGAAACGCGTCGTTCGGTTTGAGTGCATCACATAGGGCACTAAAAGTGACATCCAGGCTGCGGATCTGTTTATCCCGCCCTTTGTACCAAAAGCGGTCCGCTAGTGCTTCCCGGCTGTGCGCGGTGTCGGGATACGTTGCCAGGAACGCCAGCAGCAGCGCGGCATGACGCCGGGGAAAGCTAACAGAGCCGGTCCCGCAAGAGGCCGTGATGCCGCCGAACAGAGTGACCCTCACCAGACCTTGTGACTCCTCGGGCACAGTGTACTCCTTTGTTCCCTTGTTCCTTTTGAACGGAACGTGCTCTACCTCATGTGCCTTAGTTCGTGCTGCTTTGGTTTTCTCCCTGCCTGACCGCTTTGATCTTGTGATTTTTTTGTGATGTCGTATTTTGTAAAGTGGACTGAAAGGTTTGGCGGAAAGACTTACATATCTTATGTGACAAGACTTCTTGCCATCCTACTAAGGGCTGTTGGCTTGTTCAGCTCGTAGCCATTGTTGATCATATATGCGCTCGCACATCACAACGCCGCGCCTGAAAAGGAATCTACGCCCCTCATGCAACGCAATCGCAAACCGCTCTTTGTCCTCTTCATGGGACTTTTCCTCACTCTTTGCACAGCACCGCATATCGCACAGGCACAGGATCGCTTTGCCGACGCTGTTCTTCGCTACGAGCCGCTCTTCACTGGCGGGCCAGCACCTAGTGCGGTCAACCAAAATTCCCTGCAAGCCCTAGGCGCTCCCGGCGGGGGTTTCGTCTCGCTCGGTCGCGGCGGGCTGCTTGAACTGGCTTTCCTGAACAACTTGCTGACCAACAGCGCGACCAATGCGGCAGATCTATACATTTACGAAATCGGCCCTGATATAGAGGACACGTTCGTGGCGATCCGACCGACGGGCACCACGTTCACTCTGCTCGGTCCAAGCTTCGACACCAATGGTGATGGTTTCTTAGAGATCGGCAAGGTCTTCGGCTCCACTTCGACGATCGACATTGATGCCATCTTCCCTGGATTCGCCGCTGGTACCCTGCAGTTCAATGCAGTTCAACTAATCGACGACCGCCTGGAGGGTAACAGCACGGGCGTGTCAGTGGGAGCCGATATCGATGCGTTGGAAGCGCTCACCTCGGTGCCAGTGGTGACCGGCCCGATCCCGGTTCCTGAGCCTTCGGAGTGGCTGGCAATGGGCATGGCAGGAACATCGGTCCTGGGTCTCATGATTCGCGCACGACGGCGCAAGAACAGTCCTGCGGCTGCCTAACTGCCTGAGACCACCCGATCCTTGTAAAGTCAACAGGCAGCTATTTATACAGCCGCGTTTAACTATGCATCTTTAGTCTGTAAAAGGAAAAGACACCTTGTTTTCATTCCCCCTTTTTTTGCGCCGACAGGCTAAGTCGCCTGTGCGTGCAGTTCGCCTTTTTTGCGCCGCTTTGCTCCTACTTTTCTGCTTTGCCTCCGTGCTGCCTGCACAGGCACAAATGAATGTTGCTCTGAACCGTCCGGTATCGGTTCAGGGCATACCGGGTACTTTTGTATATATACCCGTACCGTTATCAACTATTGCTGACAACATTTTCCGCCCTCGAGGAACTCATTGGCAGTCAGGAACCATCTATTGGAATGGACTGCTCCCACGATTACGGGTCGAGTTTGGCTCTCCATACAGTATAAGCGGAATTATCATTCAAGCTGATGATAACGATACTTATGTGGTGGAATACCGAAAACCTGATGGCTCCTGGAGTCGACTGTATGACGTACCCGTTGTGGGCGGTTTAGGAATGCAGACGCGGCCCAACCCTGCAAGTAATACACAACAACATACGTTCTCACCGGTACTTGCTACTGCTGTTCAAGTTTATGCAACGGGGGGCGATGACTCATATTCCATTTCTGAAATTCAAGTATTCGGAATTAGCCCAGACACACAAAATCCCGAAACGACGATCACATCCGGGCCGGTCGGTGGAACGTCAATCAACACGTCAAGCGTCACGTTTGCCTATACAGGCAGCGATAGCCAAACCCCCACCGCGAACCTGACCTACAGATACCGCGTCGACGGCGGGGCGGTGCAAGGCCCGACCGCAAGCACCAGTGTTCCTCTTAATCGACTTGCTGAAGGCAACCACACCTTTGAAGTTGCCGCCATTGACGAGGCGGGCAACATGGACCCGTCACCTGCTACGTCCACCTTCCGCGTGGACACCATCGCGCCCGTTTTTTCCGGTTTGACCGTGACCAATGTCGCCTACAACAGCGTGCAGGTCAACTGGACGACCGACGACGCTGTCGCTGGAACCGTGGAGGTCGCCCTTAATGACGGATCCCCCTTTACCCCTATTCTGACGTATTTGGACAGCCGTGTTTTAACGAGCCATGCGTACGGTATCGGGCCGCTCAAATCCAACACAGGCTACCGTCTGCGCGTCCAATCCAGAGATGCGGCGGGTAATACGACCACGTCGTCCGTCGTTTCGTTTGTGACGCCGCCGCTCCGCGATCTGTCTATCGCGTCCGGCGACCTGTCGTTTAGCAGCGGCGGCCCGGCAAGTGGCGCGGCCATCACGGTTCGGGCAGCGGTGCGCAACACGGGCGATTTTGGCATGAGTGCCACGCTCGTTTTCTACGACCGTGACCCGTCCGGAGTGAGCCGCGAAATCAGCCGGCATCCCGTCACGGTCGCTGCACAGTCCGCAAACCCCCCGGTAGTTGTGTCCGCCCCGGTCACGATCGGTGAAGGCACACACACGCTGACGGCAGTACTAACCAGTCTCATCCCCTCCGATGATATTGGCACAAATAATGGGGCTTCTAAAGAGCTATATGTGGGTGCACCCGCTGGACGCTTGAAAGTCACGGCCTCCGACCAATCCACGTTCCCCGGAGATGACCGCTTGTTCGGCGTCACGGTTCGTAACACGGGCTCGCAGCCTTATCTCCTTTCCGCCCCGGTGGTCACTGGCGTTTCCTACATTGTGCTTGAGAGCTCGCTTCCGGATTCTCCCCTTGCGCCTGGCGAGGAAGTGGAACTCACCTTCCGGATGCTGCCTCCTGCGGGAACGCCCGCCGGCCCACCCGCAAGCCCCGTCCTCAGTCCCGTCACGCTCGCCATTGCCGGTTTTTCCGACAACTTGAACGTGTCCGTTTATAACGGCCCAACAGCTCAACTTGACGTAACGGTTTTAGACGACGCAACGGGCCTGCCGCTCCAAGGTGCGCTCGTGGCGTCCGACAACAGCAACGTTTTGTATGTGACAGGCGCGGACGGCAAACTCCGAAGCACTACCACAGGCCAGCCTGTTCTGCTTCCTGCCACGCCCGGCGTCGTCACCGTGTTTGGCTACAAATCGGACCATATAGCCCAGTCCATCACCGTTGCCGCCGTGGCGGGGGTGCAGAGCGTCACGCTTCGACTTGCTCCCGGTCAAACGCTGCAAGTTACCGGCGTGACGGCCCGCCCGTTGACGCAAACCGAAATTCAGCAGCGTGGCGTTAACTTGACCGACCCGGCGAATTTCACCGTGTACGACTTCGTGCTGTACATGAAAATCGGGGCGATTTCCGTACCCAACGTTGTTGTGCCGACCGGCGGCTTTGCCTCATCGGGCGGCGGCACGTTCGTGATTCCCGGAGGTAGCAGCGGTGTCGGTGGATCGGTTAACATCCGGTGGAATTTCGATCCGATTACCCATACGGAAACATGGATTGTTATTCCTGGCGATGTCCGCATTCTCAAACAGTTCTGGGACGCGACCGTATTTATCCGGAACAACAGCAATACTCTGTCCGTGGAGGACGTGAACGCTACCCTGGTCATACCAAATGGGCTTGCGCTCCCCGATTTGGACGGCGTACCTCAGTCCCTGACGCAGTCGCTGGGAACGATTGGCCCTCTGGAAGAAAAACAGGGATTATGGGTTGTACGCGGTGACAGAAGCGGTTCTTATCAGCTGACGGGGCGGGCGACGGGATACATTCAGCTTGGCGGGACCAGTGTTCCTTTGGACAGCAGTTTGACAAGCGACCCACTGGAAGTCATCATCCCGCGTGTCAGCCTGTTGTTCACGACGCCGACTCATGTACAGGCCGGGCAGAACTTTGATGTTGGCATTACCGTTAAGAACGAATCACCTATTGCACTGAACGGAGTTAGTGTCAGTATCAAGCCTGCTGGCTTGCTCAACTGCCTGCTCGTTTCGCCTGCCTCTCAGTACCTGGGCCAAATTGCTATCGGCGGTTCGCAGCAGGCAAACTTCACCTTTCAGTCTCTGGTTACTGGCAATGTCCTGGAAGTTCGCTCCTACATGTCGCCGCTGCCGGTTGAGCCGGATATAAGCGTGATTCCTGCTCTTAATCGTGCCCCGGACGCTGTGGATGATTCTGCGACCACGCTGAGGGACACTCCTGTCACGGTTGGGGTACTGGCAAACGATACGGACCCGGACAACAACGTGCTGTCCACAACCTCTGCCACCCAGGGAGGAAACGGAAGCGTAGTGATTAGCGGCAGTGGCTCGCTTGTATACACGCCGGATTCCGGTTTCGTTGGGGCCGATTCCTTCACGTATAACGTCAGTGATGGGCACGGCAACAGCGATACGGCGACAGTGCGCGTTCAGGTTGTCGATCCTAACGCGGGGCCGGCCGCCATCACGGTATCGGGGATTTTAAACATGACCCGTTCCGGCGGCATGTTTATGGCAACGGTGCAGCTGAAGAACACGGGTGGCAGCCCGGCTTCCAATGTGGTCGTGACCACAGCGCAACTGGGGTCGGCCTCATCGACAACGTCTCCATTTCCAACAATTGGCACAA